>NZ_NPFV01000004.1:0-97364 GCF_002259365.1 Rhodococcus sp. 14-2496-1d
CACGCGGCAGCGGTCAACGCCTCCAGTGACACAGCTGGCAGTGCACCCATCTTTCACCCCCCGGTGAGCAACATTTCAGAACGTGCGTTCGAACTGAAACAAGACTAACCCGGGCCACCGACAAGAAACGAAAGCGCAGACTCGGCTGCTCGTGCTCACCACCCCGAGCAGCACAAATCAGCCGAGCTCGAACTCGGAATGTCGTGATCTGAGCCGCGGTCGTGCGGTGCCGACCACAGTGAGCAGTGCCGATACCCTGGCCTTGTGGAGCCCGACCATAGGAGATGTCTCGACGTCAGTAGGGCGTGCGGTTTCTCCAACACTGCGCCGTAACGGTCGTTGAATCGCCGCGCGATGACCCTGGAAACGTCGACGTGTGGAAGATCCTTGCCGACGGGTACCACGTCTGCCGTGCAGAACAAGAAGTCAGCTGCCCGGTGCACCGGGTACGCGAGCCGAATGCGTACATGTCGTAGATCTCTCCGTCTCGAAACCCGCGGCCATATCGTCCAGCGCAGCGTCGAAGACGTGATGCCGCAGGTGCCCGACTACCTCACGGTCCGTGACGACCCGACAATCGGTCAGCATCGCAACATTCCTAGAATCATCCGGCCAAACGACCGAGAACCATTGGTCTCGTTGCACTTTCGCCAGTGAGTACGAGCCGGATCGGCGCGCGAGCCCGTTCGTGGTGTCAGGATCGATCGAATCCTGACACCACGAGCGCCATCGGCCTAGGCGTGCTCGGGTACCGACAGTCGATTCTCTGCCGCGGCGAGTGAGTCGAATCCGTCTGCCTTGAGCAGATTGTGGACGTTGCGCCGGCGAACGCCCATGTTTCCGCCGTCGTACACCGGGAAGCAGAGGACGTCTTCCATGATCGCAGCGATCGGGGTCAGGTTCGTGTACGCATCGACGCCGACGAGACGCATGGCGTCGTACACCACCTGCACGGCCGTCTCGGACGCGAATATCTTTGCTTCGTTGGCCAATTCACGGTCGCGTCCACCGGTGCGATCGAAGTGATCGGCAGCCTTCCATGCGAAGTAGCGGACCGCCTCGATCCGAGTCTTGATGTCCACCAACATGTATCCCGCGTTCTGGTACTCGATGACGGGTACCGGACCGGACCGGTGGTCGGTCTTGGCGAACTGCAGAGAGTAGTCGAATGCAGCCCTCATCCTGCCCACGCACGCGGCGGCGATGGACGAGCAGGTCCAGGAGAAGGCGGTGGCGACGATGTCCAACCCGTCGCCCGGCTTACCGATGAGGTTGCCGACCGGCACTCGCACGTCGCGGAATTCGACTCGCGGCGAGTTGGTGGCGCGGTGTCCGATGGTGTCGATCATGTCGGTGATCTCGACCCCCGGCGTCCCCTTCTCCACGACGATGACCGCGAGCGACTCCGACGGCGGGAGCGCAGGATCGGTGCGGCACACCACGCTGATCAGGTCGGCACCCTGACCGTCCCAGCCCGAAGCATTGGTGGTGTAGTGCTTGGCACCGTTGATGACCCACTCGTCGCCTTCGCGTCGCGCGAAGGTCCGAATTCCGACGGTCGGGTCCTCCGAGTCGTAGTTGGCCCCACCGGTCACCTCGGTGTATGCGATCGCAGCCAGCCGAGGCTCGCCGTCGCAGAACAGCGGGAGCCAGCGGTTCTTCTGTTCCTCGGTGCCGAAATTGATGATCGGATTCAGTCCCAATCCGGTGCCGAGCAACGCTGTCGGAGTGTTGATGTCGACCCGAGCGAGTTCCTCGGCCGCAAGGGCGAACGTCAGGTTGTCGAAGTACGCGCCGCCGTATTGATCGGGAACCAGTCCCTTGACGAATCCGAGCCCGGCCAGCTGCTTGTATACCGGCTGCAATGCGTAGAAGCGATCCTCCGGCCGGGGCAAGGGCGAAATGGCGGCTGCTACTTCGCTCAGGATCTCGTCTGCCACTTGCCGCGCCTGCATGCGCACGGCCATCTGCTCGGGGCTGAGCTCGAAACTCAAGGTCATGTGGGACTCCTCGATGTCTGTCCTGGTGGGGTGAAGAACGGAATCGGGCGACGCTGCCCTGCACACCAGTTTCATCGGGTGAGTCGTCCTGGTCTTGTACCGGACTGCGCCGTGATCGGTACCGTTCTGCACACTCGGACAGAGCGTTTCGCTACCGCTGCACCCGCTGCGGCAGTTCCCTGGTCTTCACCGACGCTCGGTATTCGACCGGACTGCATCCGAAGTGCGATCGAAACGACTTGGCCAGGTGCGCCGAATCCGAGAATCCCCACGCTGCAGCGATCGTTCCGATCGACCGATCGTCGCGCGAATCGGCAAGCTCACGACGACACGCCTCGACTCGATGCTCACGTACCACGGCACCGAAAGTCGTTCCCGCCCTCTCGAACAGTGCATGGAGAGTGCGAACCGATACCCCTACGTGGCGGGCTGCCTCGGTGGCGGGAACTCGGCCGAAGGGAAGCCGGGAGTCGATGAACCGAACCGCGGACACCCGGAGTGCTTCGTCGGTCTGCAACGAGCACGCGGTGTCCCGCTCGGCCGTTGCTCCCAGCACCGCGCGGAGCAGATCGACATGGGCGGCACCGATCATCTGCCGCTCGGTGGGGTGCAGTGAGGAATCGCTCCGCCAGGTCTCGACCATCAGTGAGCCGAGCAAGCGAGCCGAGCCCGACGAGCTCGAAAAGCGCCGAGCAGTGGTCCCCGCCGACGGTGCGACGACGTCTGCCAGCAATGGCCGTGGCAGCCGGAACGACAGGACCCGCCACAGTTCGTCATTGCCCGGTTCGACGAACTCGAGGCGGTACGGGCGGGTCGAATCGACGACGGCGAAGTCGCCTCGGGAGACGGTGCACTGCCGCCCGTCCTGGGTGGTCGTACAGTGCCCATCCAGTTGGAGGTTGACGAAGACGACGTCCTCGTCCGCGCGGGCGACTTCGCGCTTTCCGTGGTCGATTCGCTGGGTGCAGGAGGCGATCTCCGCGGCATTGCCACCTCCGACAGCCGCAGAGCGCACCCACCCGGGCAGTCCGGACCGGGACGAACTGCGTTCGACGTGATCGCGGGATCGCCACGGTGCCAGTGGGGTGAATGCCTGACACAGGACGTCGGCCCAGTAGCTCATCTGATCGGCATGGCCGAGTCCCCGGGTTGTCCAAAATGACGTCATGATGCACTCCGCGATAGGTTCGAGTGCACCAACGGTAGGCCCTTGGCGTAAGCCATCCGAGGCGTTTGCGTTACGAAATGCGTGCACTCTCCTCACATCGACGAGTGGTGCGCCGAGAGAATTTCTCGGATCTTCAGATGCACGTGCCTCGCCGCGACGAGGCGAGAGAGTCGAGCATCCACGCGGGGTACTCACCGGACGGCCCGAGGTCGCCGTCGGAGGGCGGGATCACGATCACACAGTTGGCGTCGGCGAGCGCACCGACAGAATGCGATCGGATGATTCTGGCCCCTTCACCGTCGACGATGCCCAGCATGACCCGGGGTACCGGTGAGGCAGAAACGGCCTCCCCCGCTACCCTGACCGTTCTGATCGTTCGCTCTGCTCGCGGGTTTCGCAGTGCCGCAACGATGATCGGCCGGACGAACAGTTCGTACGAGATCAACGCGCTGACAGGGTTTCCGGGCAGACAGACGATCGGAGTTCCCTCGACCTTTCCGCATCCCTGCGGTTTGCCCGGTTTGACTGCAACCGAAACGAATTCGACGTCCTGGTCTGCAAGCGCAAGCCGGATCACCTCCTCGGTGCCCGCGCTGATCCCACCGGTCGTGACGACGAGGTCGGCAACCGCCGCGCATCGGGCCAGTGCCGCCCGACACTCATCGACGTCGTCGGCGACGGCCGGTTCGAGGTGAACGTCGGCACCGCACCGAAGCAGATCCGCGACGATCATCGCCGAGTTCGCGTCGTAACACTCGCCGCGTGCGAGTTCGGTCCCGACCGGCCGAACCTCGGATCCTGTCGACAGCACCGCCACGATCGGAGCCGACTCGATCAGCACATGGGTGCGACCGAGCGCCGCCAGAACACCGACCTGTGCCGGCGTGACCGATGTGCCTGCCCGGACGGCGACGTCGCCGACCTCGAAGTCCGAGGCACGACTGCGGATGTTGCTCTTCGAGCCGACCGAGTGGATCGTCACCTCCTCGATACCGAATGTCTCGACGAACCCGCTGGTTCCCTCGACCGGAATCACCATGTCTGCGCCGTACGGAACTGCCGCACCGGTCATGACCTGTACCGACTCACCCGGATGAAGGTGCAGCGGTGCCGGTTGTCCACCTGCGACACTGCGCGCGGAGACGAGCAGACGTACGGGCAGATGTTCCGGACCGATGACATCGGCAGCGCGAACGGCGAATCCGTCGACCGCCGAATTGTCGAAGGCCGGCAGTGCGTGGTCGGCAACGACATCCTCGGCGAGCGTTGCCCCTACCGCATTGCCGATCGGCACCGAACGCACCGACGCCGATACTCCCAGTTTTCTTATCGCGCAGCGGTGTTGGTCCACCGTTCGGAGATGGACCTGGACGCTGTCCACTGTCGTCGACATCATCCGCCGGAGATCGGAGGCAGGACCGCGATCTCGTCCCTATCGGAGCACGGCGAATCCTCGTCGCGTGCCAGCGATCGTCCATTGATCCAGATGCGCGACACCGCCAATACCTCCGCGAACGACGCACCGTATCGTTCGACCGCAGTATCGAGCACCTCTCTGACGGTCGATCCCGACATGCTGTTCGACGCCTCCCCGGCAATCTGTCGTGCCGCAGCGAACATCACCAACTCGGCCATACGATCAGCCCCCTTCGATCATCCACCGATGTAGGACATTTCGATCCGATCTCGCACCGGATCCTCGTTCGTTTCCGCTCGAAGTTCCGAGTACCGATCGTCCCGTCGCACCCACAACGCCGTGAGGCGGGATACGAGTTCGTCCTGCGACGCCCCCGAGCGCAGCAACGCGCGCAGGTCCGTTCCGGTCGACGAGAACAGACAGGTGTACACCTTGCCGTCGGCAGACAGCCTCGCGCGCGTGCACGTTCCGCAGAACGGCTCGGACACCGACCCGATCACGCCGATCTCTCCACTGCCGTCGAGGTATCGATATCGAGTCGCCACCTCACCGTCGTACACCGCCTCGACCCGCACCAGCGGGTGGACGCGGCCGATCGTCTCCACGATCGCTTGCACGTCCATGACCTGGGACAACTCCCACCGATTCGTAGCACCGACGTCCATGTACTCGATGAAGCGCACCACGACGCCGGTGCCCTTGAACCGCTCCGCCAGAGTCAGAATCGAATCCTCGTTCACCCCGCGACGCACCACGACATTGACCTTCACCGGCGACATCCCGGCGTCAACCGCCGCGTCGATGCCGTCGAGTACGGTCTGCACGGGCACCCGAGTGTCACTCATGCGAGCGAACGTTGCCGGGTCCGTCGAATCGAGGCTGACGGTCACCCGCCCCAACCCCGCGTCGACCAACTTCGCAGCATGTGCGCCGAGCAGAGAACCGTTGGTGGTCATCGCCAGATCGATACCGTCGATGGCGCTCAGTCGCTCGACGAGGGAGACAATTCCGGTTCGCAGCAGCGGTTCTCCACCGGTCAGGCGCACCTTGCGAATACCGATGTCGGCAGCAGCTCGGGCGACTCTGTCGATCTCCTCGAACGACAGCAGTTTCGCGGTCTTCAAGAATTCGTGGTCGGGACCGAATTCGGACCGCGGCATGCAATAGACGCACCGGAAGTTGCACCGGTCGGTGACGGAAATACGCAGGTCCCGAAGTGGCCGGCCCCGAACGTCTCTCGCGTCGGTCACGACATCCCTCACGAGGCGGCACCGCAGGTGAGCGGCGACCACTGCGAGGCTGCATGGTGGACGTTCTCGATCTGCACACCGGTCTCCACCCAGGATTGCACGGCGTCCCGCTGTTCGAGCTTCCACACCGGAACGGATGCCTTGACGATGTCGATGCAGAACTGAGCAGCCAGAAACGCGGCGACGCGATGACCCGCGGACACACAGACCAGGACACTGGCTTCACCCACCGCGACGGATCCGGTCCGATGCAGCAGGGCGATACGGCCGATGTCGGGCCAACGCTGTTGCGCCGTCTCGGCAATCTCGAACAGGCGTCCGCGCGCGACCAACTCGTAGGACTGATAGTCGATCGACACGACCCCGTCGGTCCTTTGACCTGCGGAGTCCCTCGAATACTCGCGCACAACCCCGGTGAAGGTGACAACGGCCCCGCACTGGGGCATGGTGGCCCAGGCGGTCGCCGCCTCGACCGACAACGCGTCGGAGGTGACTGCGACTCGCACCCCGCTCGCGCAGGATTCACTGTCGTTCCCGTCCAGCTGCACGACTGTGTCGACGTCGCCCATGGTGCACCCCTTTCGTCGAATTCGGTTCCAGCTTGGTCCAGAGGGGTGCGGTGCATTTGACCGCCAGCGACCGTTAGTTGACCTGCAGAGACCTCGCCACGCCGTCCGGATCGGACTTTCCGGCAATGTTACGAACAGCGAATCAACCGGAAACATTGCGCGCTAACCTCGAACAAAGCTCCTGCATCGCAGTGACGACACGGTCACCAGGACCGACGACGGTGGGCTTCGACGAAAAGGGGTTCCCATGCTGTCCAGATCCGGATTCTCGATCCCGACTCGGACGACCAGCCGCAGTGACTGGTGCGACATGCTCAGCGAGCATTTCGTCGCACTGGACGTCGCGGACGTGGCCGACAGCCGATTCACCGGGGCCGTCCGGTCGATGTCGCTTGCACACCTTCAGGTTTCGAGTGTCAGATCCACCACGCAGCACATCGCGCGTACCGACTCGTTGATCGATCGGGATCGCATCGAGTACGTCCAGATCGGAATGATCAGACGCGGCTCGGCCATCGTCGTGCAGGACGGCCGCGAATGCACTCTGACGCGGGGCGACTTCGCGATCTACGACACCTCACGCCCGTTCGACTGGATCATCGACGGCCACCCCGACGACGATCAATGGGAACTGGAGGTCTTCACCTGGCCCCGTCACATGCTTCGGCTCGACGCCCGTGAGTCCAGCGACATGACGGCGATGGCATTCGACGGATCCGCCGGATTCAGTGGGCTACTGGGCCGGTTTCTTCACGATCTGAGTTCGACGCGCTCGTCACTGGACATCACCGGAGCGCAGGCGATAGCGGACGAGGTCGGCGATCTCGTCAGCGTGATCGCCCGCAACACCACCACGAACTCGACCGTCGACTCGCCCAGCGCAGCTCTGGTTCGGTCAGCGCAGCGGTACATCGAGGACCACCTCGCAGATACCGAGCTCTCACCCACCTCGGTGGCGTCGGCGATGTTGGTCTCGACGCGACAGTTGCATCGTGTGTTCGCCTCGAGCGGCACGACGGTGGCCCGCACCATCAGAACCAAACGGCTCGAGCGCTGCCGCCGCGAGATCGTCGGCAGCATCACGCTGGACAAGTCGCTCGGGCAGATCAGCCGGAGATGGGGCTTCGCGGACCTCGCCGTCTTCAGCCGCGCCTTTCGTGAGCAGTACGGCATGAGTCCGCGGCAGTACCGCGCCAGCGTCTGTGCCCGGTCGGACGACCCGCGTGCGGTGACGCGCTCGACACGGCCGACCGACCGAGAACAGAGGTACTGACGCGACGAGCGACTCGAGTCAGTGGATCGAGTCGCTCGAATGGCCCGGCACGATCGGTGCCGAACCGTCGACGAGTGGTGCGATGTGGTTGACCGCCGTGGCGGCCTCGGCGAATCCGACCGCGATCAGCTTGACCTTGTCCTGGTGTCCGGCAACATCACCCACCGCGAATACTCGCCGACGATTGGTCCGCATCGTCCGGTCGACGGCGATATCGCGCTGGTGCTTGTCCAGACCCCACGTCCCGATGGGACCCAATGCCGCTTTGAAGCCCAGTGCGGCAACCACACTCGACACTGCGAGTCGACGGCGTTCGGTTCCGGCTCCGTCGACGATCGTCACCGATTCGACGGCGTCCGAGCCCGCGATCTCCTCGACCTCGTACGGGGTGAGTACATCGACACTCGACCGCTCCAACAGTCCCAAGCTGTGAGCATGAGCCCGAAACTCGTTGCGGCGGTGCACCAGTACCACCGACTTCGCGATCGGCTCCAAACTCAGAGCCCAGTCCACCGCCGAATCACCGCCCCCGACGATCATCACGTGTTCGCCGGCCAACTCGTTCAGTCTCGGCACGAAGTAGCGAAGCCCACGATCGTGGAACTCCGAACCCGCCGGCAGCGGTCTCGGCGTGAATTTGCCGATCCCCGCTGCCACCAGAACCGCCTTCCCGACGACGGTGACACCCTTGTCCGTCGTGATCCGGACGGCCTCCTCGGATTCTTCGAGCTCGGTCGCGACGTGTCCCATCAGATACGTCGGTTTCGCCTGCTCTGCCTGCTCCACCAAGGCGTCGACCAGATGCTGCGCCTTGATTGCCGGAAAGCCGGCGACGTCGAAGATCTTCTTCTCCGGGTACAGCGCGGCCAGCTGACCACCGGGATGCGGTAAGGCGTCGACGACGGTGACCGTCAGCCCACGAAAGCCCGCGTAGTACGCACCGTAGAGGCCGGCCGGGCCCGCGCCGACGATGATCAGGTCACACTCGAAATCGGTTGCGTCACTCACTTCTTCGCCACTTCGTCGATCGCCGGGTGGTCGTGTCCGACCGGACCGAGATCCTCCGCGCCACCCGACGCATCGGCATACTCGCAGAACTCCACTGCGATGTCGACGAACCGCTTCTGCTCGTCCGGGATCTTGTGTTCCCAGAAGATCGCGTCGTTGGGGCACGCGGGCATGCATTTGCCGCAGTCGACGCACTCGTCGGGATTGATGTACATCATCCGAGCACCCTCGTAGATGCAGTCGACGGGGCACTCCTCGGTGCATGCCTTGTCCAGCAGGTCGATGCACGGTTCGGTGACGACGTAGGCCATCTCGAAATCCTCGTTCTCGTAGTAGGGAAGGTGTTGTCAGGCGTCGAGTGGTCGCACGTCGACCAGAGTGTCCGAGAACGTCGGGGCATTCCCGAGGTCCGCGAATGCCGTGGGGTTGAGCGAGGCCGGGGTCGAGAGCGAGAGCATGTTCTTGCGCCACGCGCCCATCGCGCACACCGTCACGCCCTCCATGACGGACTTGTCCAGCTTGGCCAGGACGGTGAACTCACCGCGGTCGTTGAACACTCGAACCACATCACCGGAGGCGACACCCCGCCGCTCGGCGTCGGCTGGGTTGATCAGCAGGGTCGGCTCCTTCTGCACCTTGCGATGCATGTCGAGATTTCCGAAGCTCGAATTCAAGTAGGCGTGCGACTTGGGCGTCAGCAGGTTGAGCGGATACTTCTGCGCCAGTTCGGGGTTGGTGCGAGACGATTCGCGCGGCGCAATGTAGTGCGGAAGCGGATCCACCGGTTGGCCCGGCTGGTGATCGTTCGATCCCTGCCGGAAGAGGGGCAGAACGAAGTTGCCGCCCGCCGCTGCCGAGGACAGGAACTCGGTCTTGCCGGACGGCGTCCGGAAATTGCCCTCGGCGTGGGGTGCGTACTCGTCGGGACCGGGAAGATTGAGCCGCTGCCACCCGAGCTGTTTGAGCGAGTCGATCGAGATGCCCTCCATGGCAGGCGCATTCCAGTCGTACGACAGGGCTATGAGTTCCTCGTCGGTTCGGGAGAACACCGGCTCGGTGAACCCCATGGCCTTGGCCAGTCGCCGGAAGAGCTCGGTGTTGGGGACCGCTTCTCCCATCGGCTCGATCGACCGATTGTTGTAGGTGACGAACAGGTGCCCCCACGAGAAGTTGATGTCGTCCTGCTCGAGCTGTGTGGTCGCCGGCAGGATGATGTCCGCGTAATCGGCTGTGTCGGTGATGAAATGGTCACTGACGACGGTGAACAGATCCTCGCGGCTGAGCCCGTCGATCATTCGTTTCTGATCGGGGCACACCACCACCGGATTCGAGTTGTAGACCATCAGGGCCTTGAGGGGCGTGTCCAGATTCAGCCCGCCGGTCAGCGCTTCGCCGAGTTGATACAGATTGATCACCCGCGTGCCTGGCGTCTGCAGATCCGTCTGCAGGAACTCGGGCCAGTTCACCGGGAAAGCCCACAGGGGTAGCTGCAGGATTCCGCCGCCTGGCTTGCGCCAGGCACCCACCAAGGACGGCAGGCAGGAAATGGCTCGGACGCTCTGACCGCCGCCGGCGCTCCGTTCGATCGCGACACCGATGCGAATCACGGCCGGCTGGCTCTGCGCGTATTCCCGCGCCAGGGTGTAGATGTCCTCGACGGGGATGCCCGTCTCCTCCGATGCCCACTGCGGGGTGTACTGCTTCACCCGCTCGGCCAGCTCGTCGAAACCGATGGTGTGACGCTCGATGTAGTCCGCGTCCGTCAACCCCTCGTCGATGATGACGTGCATCATCGCCAGCGCGAGCGCGCCGTCGGTGCCCGGCCGGATCGGGATGTACCAACTCGCAGCCTTAGCGGTCCTCGTTTTGACCGGGTCGATCACGACGACCTTGGCCCCGCGCTTCTTGGCCTCGGCCACATACGGCCACAGGTGCAGGTTGGTGCTCATGATGTTCGACGCCCAGATCAGAATGAACTTCGAATGGACGAAGCTTTCCGGGTCGACGCCCGCCGTATCGCCGACCGTCATCGCGTACGCAGTGCACGACCCTGCGTCGCAGTAGGTGCGCTCGGCAACGGTTGCCCCGAGACGGTTGAAGAATGCGTCGCCGACGTTGAGCCCCTGCGTGATCCCCTGGGTGCCGAGGTAGTTGCACGGCATGATCGCTTCCGGGCCGAATTCCTCGGCGATGGCGGTGAACTTCTCCGCTATGGTCGCAACGGCCTCGTCCCACGAGATTCGCTCGAAGCGACCGGAGCCTTTGGGTCCGGATCGCTTGAGCGGGTACAGAACTCGATCGGGGCTGTAGACCTTGTCCAGGTAGTTGTCCACCTTCACGCACAATCCACCGTTGGTGTACGGGTTGGTCTTGCTACCGCTGACGCTGGTCGCCACACCGTCCGCGACGGTGACCACCATCGAGCACGAATCCGGACAGTCCTGGCCGCAGGCTCCGAGAACGGTGAGCTCCGCGGGGCGGTCTGCGGGAGCGTCGTCTTGGCGTGTGCCTTCTTGAACAGTCGTCATGGGGTGCTCCTCGGCATGGATATCACTGGTATGTGTTATCCGAAGCCTGCACCGCCCAGACGCTCTCGACAGGACACCGAGCGCCGTCTACTTTGCACTCTGCGCCCGAAGGCTCTGCAGTCAGATCAAGCCTTGCTTACTCGCCGCGTACACGGCCTCGGCTCGTCTGGACACCGCGAGCTTGCGCATGATGTTGCTGACGTGGAATTTGACCGTCGTCGCCGAGATGAACAGGCGCGCCCCGATCATGTTGTTGGACAGGCCCGTCGCGAGCAGCCTGAGGACCTCGAGTTCGCGCTCGGTCAAGCGCTCGATGCTGCTCGGTGTGCCGTTGAGAGAGCGAACGACAGCCGAGGCGCTCCGCGAGTCGAAGGCACTCTCGCCGCGCGAGACCGCACGGATCGCGCGTACCAACTCGGTGGTGTCGACGTCCTTGACGACATATCCCCGCGCTCCCGCATGCACGGCCTCCACCACGAGCCGGTCGTCGAGGAAGGTCGTGAGCACCAGCAGTCCGATTCCGTTGTGCGCCTTCGCCAACTGCGCACACAAGGCAAGACCCTCGTAATCCGAACTGGCCGACAGCTTGAGATCCATCAGCACGATGTCGGGCTCCACCCGCGCGACGACGGCCAGTCCCTCCTCCCGCGTCGACGCCTCCCCCACGATCGTCAGATCCGCCTCGCGTTCGAGCACCGACCGTAGCCCTTCGCGCAGGATCGCGTGATCGTCGACCAGCACGATGCGCACCGTGGGTGCAGCCACATGCCCTTGGCCGTCGCGGATCGTCGGTACGCTCACAGGGTGTCGCCCTTCTCCGATGTACTGCCGAGGGGATCGCTCCCGAGGGGGATTCGCACGGTCACTCGCACTCCTCCGGTACGGGCACGCCTGATCTCGAAGACGCCACCGTGCTCGCGGGTCCGGGCCGCCATGTTCGCCAATCCTCGATGCCTGCCGTCGACGTCGGTGGACTCGGACAGATGCAGCATCATCCGCAGATGGGCCGGATCGCCGTCCCCGTCGTCGGCGATCGACAACTGCACCTGATCGGGCGAGTAGGTCAGTCTCAGAATTGCTCGCGACGCATGGGCGTGCACCGCGGTGTTGAACAGTGCCTCGCCGGCGATGCGCAGCAGAGCGTGCTCGCATTCGCTGCTCAGCTCGACCGGAGTTCCCTCCACTCGCAACGACACCTGCAACTCGTCGGGCATGTGTACCACCGACAGTTGCTCGAGCATCTCGGGCAGGGACGTTCGATCGGCATCCTGCGGATGGTTGAGCGCATAGATCGCAGACCGCAACTGTTCGACGGCTCGACGCGTCAACTCCTTGGCCAGATCGAGCCGTTCACCGCGTTCCTCGGCCGGAATGTCGCTGCGGCACACCTCGATCTGCATACCCGCCGACAACACCGCCTGCGTCACGCTGTCGTGCAGTTCGCGGGCGATGCGATGGCGTTCGTCGTCGAGCACCTGATGTCGATGCGCGGCGCCCAGCTGCCGCTGAGTCACCTCGAGTTCGGCGTTGCGGGCCGCCAGATCCGCTGCTGTGCGGTGGGCCTGCGCGTACGCGTTCTCGGTGCGTTCCAGCAGCTGTCGACGACTCTGGAACAGAGCCGAATTCTGCAGTGCCACAGCCGTTTGACTCGCCAGAATGCTCAACACAGCCGCGTCGGTCGCGTCGAGCACCCGGTGGTCGCCGGTCCACGCCGCGAACGCGCCGACGACGCCACCGTCGAACGCAATCGGCACGAAAGCGTGATGGGCCGAGATGACCGGAGTCTGCCCGTCACCGCACGTGGACGTCCGAATCGACTCGAGGCAGTCGATGACGTCGTCCGGCAGCGGCGGACCCTCGACGTTGTCGACAAGGAACGGCGTGGCGTCCGGTCCGAGCACCAGTCGCCGGGGACCGGCATCCGGGAGTGCACCGTCGGCGAGCGCGAACACGACCCACTGTGCGCTCAGATGAGCACGAGCTGCTTCCGCGACCGCGCACACGAGCGTCTCGGGGCCGTCGACCGTCCGCACCAGCGCCCGCGAAATCAGTTCCAGCGCATAGACGACGCGTTCGAGCCGTTCGGCCGCGCCGCGATACTGGGGGTAGAACGTGTTCTTGCCCGACCGCAGTCCCGTCAGCAGCGACAGATCGGGGCCCGACGTCACATCGGGTCCCGACGTCACAGCGCACTCCGGAACAGTTCGACCATCTCGAGGTGCGTCGCCGAGCGCGGATTGGTGGACATGCAGGCATCGTGCAGAGCGTTGGTGGCCAACACATCGAGATCCGACTCACTGACTCCGATCTGTGCGAGGCCGGACGGGACACCGACCTGTCGCGCGAGGCGGTCGACGCGGTCTGCCACGGCCATCGCGGCCTCCTCCGGCCGGGCTCTGCCCTCGGGAAGTCCGAGGCTCGTCGCGATGGCCACGTACGGCAGCGGATCCTCGGCTGCATTGAAGCGGATGACATGAGGCAGCAGTACGCCGTTGATCACACCGTGCGGCAGGTCGAGCAGTCCACCCACCTGATGGCTCATGGCATGCGTTGCACCGAGGATCGCGTTGGTGAAAGCCAGGCCGGCTTCGAGACTCGCCTGGGCCATCGATCCGCGCGCAACCATGTCGGCGGGTTCGTCGATTGTGCGTGCCAGCTGCGACATCACCATGGTGATGGCCCGTAGCGCATGGTGATCGGTGAGTTGGTTGTGTCCGAGCGAGACGAAGGCCTCGATACCGTGAGTCAGGGCATCCAAACCCGTTGCTGCGTTGAGCCATTCGGGCATCGTGGTGAGCAGTCGCGGGTCGATCACGGTGATATCGGGGACCAGAGCTCTGCCGAGAATGGTGATCTTCGTCGAGCGCGCCGTATCGGTGACGATGCAGAACTGGGACACGTCGGCACCCGTACCGGACGTCGTCGGCACCATGACCAAGGGTGGAATCGGGCGCGTGGCCTGATCGACACCTTCGTAGTCGAGGATTCTGCCGCCGTTACCGGCCAGGATCGCAATGCCTTTGGCCGCATCCATCACCGATCCCCCGCCGATGGCCACCAGCACATCGCAGACCGACTCGGTGTAGACCGCATACCCGGCTTCGATCTCGACATCCTTGGGATTGGGCGTCAGCTCGCTCCACACCTGGGGACACAGGCCCTGTGCGGTGAGCAGATCGATCAGCTGACCCGCCCACCCGCTGTCGATCAGACCGGCATCGGTCACCACGAGCGGACGCACTCCGCCCAGCCGAAGCGTCGCGTGCGCCACTTCACCCAACGAATCCTGACCGAACACGATCTCCGGGGCATGGAACTTGAGCACGCGCGGTGCCTCCGGGCGGCTGCGTCGATCTTCGAGGTCGTGCAGCGCCTTGCCTACGTTCGCAGTAGCTGCCTGGTCCACCGTTCACACCCTCGCTGTCCATCGGCCCGAGACATCCGGGCATGTGATTCAGGTTACAACCCTACGAGGGGGGCCCGTCGAATCCCACCAGCACCGGACCAGGTTCCCACCTACCCGATCGGGTAGGTACCCGAACCCCGACGGTCAGGGTCGGAGGCTGCTCAGGACAGCGCATGCCCCAGTTCGGCCGCCTGCGCCGTCAGCTGGTCCCCGTCCCTCGCGACGACGACCCGGTCGCAGACCTGCTCGTAGTCCTCCATCGAACACGCAGCCTGAGCCCAGTAGCGGCGCGCCTCGGGGGTGATCCACGCGACGCGGTGCACCTTGGACCGAATCCTTTTCAGCGCATCGAGTCCCGACGGGCGGCCGTTGCACCGGCCGTCGCCGACGATGATCACCGCGGTGCGCTTGTTCAGCACGTCGGCATGCGAGTCCAACAGAGCGGCGAACATGCTGCCGTAGTCGCTACTGGCTTCGAGGTCCAGACGCGCATCCGCGAGCACCGCCGCCAGCGCGCCGTCCCCCGTACTGGCGAGCAAGGTGGTCGTCACGTCCACCGGCGCGTCGACGAACCCCATCACCGTGCATCGGTGCGCGCGCGCATGCATGGCCTGTGCCAGGCGCAGGGTGAACGCCGTGATCGGCCGAACCGACAGCGAAACGTCGGCGAGCACGAGGAGTCGGACCTTGTCCGGTACCGGTGTCTTCGTCACCAAGCGAAACGGAATTCCGTCGGTTCGCAGACTCGACCGGACGGTGCGCCTCATGTCCAGCGGCCCGCGCGAGTGCTCGCGCGGCCGCGGGCGCGGGGTGCCGCGCATGTGCCGCAGCAGTTCGTGACTCGCGCGCTCGATCTCGGCGTGCCTGCCGATCACCTGCACCGCACCGTCGATCGGTATCGGTGAGGGCATGGTGCCGGTCAGCTCACCCAACGCCGCGACGAAAGCCTCGACGGCATCGGTGATCCGATCCAGCATCGCGGCACTCAGCGGACCCGAATCACCGCCGTCGCCGTAGACGCTCCGCGGATCGTAGGCGTCGAACCACGCCAGCACGCTCGCCGGATCTTCCCAGTTCAGCTGTCCCGCAACCGCTCCGCTGGTACTCGACGCCAACTCCCCTGCCGCCGTCGATCCGGACCGCTCCAGGTCGACCGTGTAGGTGACCCCGCGACGGCCCATGTCGCCGTCGGTGTCGATCGACAGATCGTGATCCTCGGACGAAAGGCTGATGTCGTCGTCGTCCTTGTGCGGGTTGAAGCCCTTGTCGGCTTCGGGCGCGTCGAGCAGATCCCCGATCTCCACGGCCCGTTCGTTGTACTCGGCGTACTTGGCGGCCTCCTGGTCCGCTCCCACCTCGAGGTCCGTCGGAAGTCCGCCGGCGACCTGCGCACCCAACGGCGATCGATGCTCGTCCACGGCACTGTCGATGGCGGCCTCGAACATCGACTCGAACGCGAGATCGAATCCGTGCTGTTCGTGGTCGTACTTGGCGCACGTCGCGCGCAGGGCCGCACGCAGAATCGTGAGGTCCCGGCCCCCGAGGAGACCGAGGACGCGTCGTACCTCGATCACCTCGGCCGGCGACGCCGCTACTCCGAAGCGCCGCAGCGTCCGGCCGAAGACAGCGGCCAGCACGTCGAGCACCAACGATGCCGAGAACGATTCGTGCCCGGTCATCGTCGTATTCCGATGCCGCCCTTGTCGCGTCCACCGTGTCCGCGAAAGGCCGTCGCGGTCGTGTTGACGATCGTTCCCAGTGACGTTGCGGCAGAGGTCGTTTCGGCCACCGGACCGGCCAAGGCGATCTTCATGTCCGAGGAGTACTTGACCAGCGCGGCGAGCAGATACTTGCGGGTGTCCTCGGAGTGTCCGAGAACCGACGCGATACGAGCCGCGTCGATCACTTCCGAGATCGACGGGCTCTTGCGCAGCGGTAGTTCGCGCAGTTCGGTTGCCAAATCGACGATCTCGACCACGATGTGCGCGGGCACCTCGGGCGCACGAGCGGTGACGATCTCGCGCTCCCGCGCAGCCGTCGGGTAATCGAGATGGAAGTGCAGGCAGCGTCGCTTGAGCGCCGAGGACAGCTCACGAGTGTCGTTGGAGGTCAATATCACCCACGGATCGCTGCGCGCCGTGAAGGTGCCGACCTCGGGGATCGTCACCTGCTTCTCGGCGAGCACTTCGAGCAACAGTGCCTCCATCGACTCCTCGGTGCGATCGACCTCGTCGACCAGCAGCACCACCGGCTCCTCGGACAGCACCGACTCGAGCAATGGGCGTACGGCGAGGAAGGGCTCGGAGTACAGGCCGAAGTCCTTGGCGGCGAGCAGCTTCGATGCGTCGTCGATATCGGTGACGTGCTGGGTGAGCGCGCCGATGTGTTCGCGCAGCATCTGCACATGCAGCAATTGCTTGGCGTAGTCCCACTCGTAGAGGGCTCGGTTGTCGTCGAGGCCCTCGTAGCACTGCAACCGAACCAGCTTCCGTCCGCTCGCCGCAGCGAGAGACTTGGCCAACTCGGTCTTGCCCACGCCCGCAGGGCCTTCGAGCAACAGTGGGCGATCGAGCGCTGTCGCCAGATGTACCACGGTGGCGAGGTCGTCGTCGGCGATGTAGTCCTGCTCACCGAGCGCGCGCTGCAGATCGGCGGCGTCGGTGAATCGAACGGTGCCGGTGTCGTCGCTAGGCACTGTCGACAGCGAGGTCATGTGTTTCCCTTCGTGGTGCGGCGGAGCCGCAGTGGTGCGGTTATGCGCCGCCCGGGGCACATAACCGCACCACTGCGCAGCATCAGTACGACTCGTTGATCGCGTGCGAGACGACGGGGATCATCGACTCCACGGTCACCTCACGGGGGTTGCCCGGGGTGCACCAGTCCTCCTGGATGTGCTCGGAGATCTTCAGCACCGACTTCTCGTCGCCCTTGATCACGTCGCCCTTGCCCGCGTACTTGCCGGTGTTCATCCTGTTCTTGTCGTACGTCGCCGAACGGATGGAGCCGAAGTTGTCGGGAATTCCGACGTCCTTGGCGAGCCTGATGGCGGCTTCGACGGCAGCATCGGCCGCCTGCACGGTGGTCATGTTCTTGGTATCGACGCCCATGGCCACGGCGATCTCGGCGTAACGCTCGTAGCGCGAGGGCAGGTTGTACTCCCACACGCGCGGCAGCGCGATGGCGTTGTTGAGGCCGTGAGCGCTGTCGTAGAACGCGCTGATCGCGTGCGAGATCGAGTGGATGACACCGAGTCCGCCGGAGTTGAACGCCTGCGTGGCGATGTACTGGGCGTTCATCATGCCCTCGCGAGCCTTCAGGTTGCCCGGGTCGTACACCGCTTCACGAAGGTGCTTGGACACCAGGCCGATCGAGTAGATGGCGTTGCCGAGCGACGGCGCGAAATCGAGACGCGAGACGTACGGCTCGGCACCGTGGGCGAGAACGTCGAAGCCGCAGAACGCGGTCCACTGCTGCGGGCAGGTGTAGTAGAGCAGCGGATCGTCCAGTGCCAGAGTCGGTGTCGACGCTTCGTCGAACGCCAGCCACTTGTGCGGCTTCTCCATGTCCGAGGTGTCGGTGATGACGTAGGCCCAGGACGTCTCCGAACCCGTTCCTGCAGTGGTCGATACCGCGATGTGAGGTGGATTCTGCTTGTTGGTGGACTTGGAGAATCCCTCGAACTCGTTGATGTTGCGTCCGTCGTGCGCGACGACGACGCGAATGCCCTTGGCCGCGTCGTGGCTCGAACCACCACCGACGGAGATGACGCTGTCGCACTTCTCCTTCTGGTACAGCGCGGCACCGTCCATGACGTTGTAGTCCTTGGGATTGGACTCGACCTTGTCGTAGAGGACCACCTCGACGCCCTGGTACTCGATCTTGCCGATCAGTTCCTCGATGATTCCGGAACCGCGCAGACCGGTCGTGACGAGCAGCGAGCGCTTGAACCCGAGTTCCTTGGCCTCGACACCGATCATGTCGTGGGCACCGACTCCCAGCTTGGCGCGCGGCAGCGGATGAAACTCCTTGATGGGGAATTCCCAGATCTGATTGAGCTCGATAACCATCGGTGTCTCCTCGGTGAGTGTGAGTGACAAGACGCCTTCTGCTGTGATCGGCGTCTCACTGATGACCACACTCCACCGCCGCACACCGCGTTGGGAACACCTCGAGGCGGGAACCCTGCCAACGACCCGACCGAACTACCCGATCGGGTAGGAGTACTCGCTCACCCTCGGCACAGGAAGAACCACAGACTCTGGCGCACTACCGATCTCGGCGCTGCGCCAGCGAGAATCCGAGAACCGAGAACAACGCCATCGCGATGACGAACGCGCCGTACACCTCCACCGTCGTGCTCAACCCCAGCCGATGCACCGACAGACCGGCGACCACGGCGGGCACGCTGAAGGCGAGGTAGCTGATGACGAACGTCGTGGCGAACACCCCGCCTCGCTCCGCTGCGGGAACCAGGGCACCGAGCGTGCGCATCGCGCCGAGAAAAGTTGCTCCCCAACCCGACCCGGCGATGACAGCCCCGACGAAGTACAGCCCGATCGAGCCGATCTCGACCGATACCAAGGTCAGCGCCACACCGATCGCAAGCACGGACGCGCCGATCATCATCACCCTGCGAGGAAATCCGTTGCGCACCACGGCAGCTGCTATCGAACCGGAACCGAACAATGCGAAGATCTCCAATCCGCCCACGATGTGGTTGTCGACACCGAAGACAGTGCCGATGATGGACGGACCGAGCGAGAGGTGGAAACCACCGAGAGACCACGTGGCGAACAGGGCGGGAGCGATGAGAAGGAACGGTGCCCGCACCGACTTCGGGATCGACATTCTCGGCAGCAGGGTCGACGCGAGGTGGCGTCGGGAATCGAAGCCGCGCAACGCCGATGTCTCGGGGACGAACAGCAGCGCCACCGCGAGGACGAGCGCCGCGCCGATCAACAGAACGAACACGAGGATCTCCGGTGCCGGAGCCAACTGCACCAGCAACCCGGCACCGAGCGCCCCGGCCGCCAGACCGAACGAAGGTGCCACGCTGTTGAGCAGCGGCCCGGTGGACACGTCGGGCTGGAGATCGATGATGGCCGCACTCATCGCACCCGTGGCCGCGCCTGCAGCAATCCCCTGCACCACCCGAGCGGCGATGAGGAGCGGCACGCTGTCGGAGACGATGAACAGCACCAGGCTCACCACGAGCATCAGCAGCGACGCAATCAGAATCGGCTTACGACCGATGTGGTCCGACAGGCTGCCGACGGTGAGCAGCGTCGCCAGGAGCGCCACCGCGTAGACGGCGAAGATGAGCGTGAGTGTGATCGCGCTGAATCCCCACGACTGCTGGTACACCGGATACAGCGGAGACGGTGCTGCCGACGACGCCATCAGCACGATGAAGGCAACGCCCACCACCCAGAAGGCGTACCGATGCGGCATCCTCGCCGCGGTCCTTCCGGCACTACCGCGCACTTCGACGCCGACCATGTGTTTCCCTTCACCGCAGTGACCGTTAGCTCAGTGAAAGACAACGCTCGGGAGCGTCCTGCATTCCCCGACGGGTCAGTGCTGCTCTGCTCGCAGGTCGTCGAGTAGCAGCTTTCCTTCGGGATACCGCTGCGCGCTCGCAGGCAACCCGCCCTCGATTCCGCTGAGCCACACCGAGACGCGGCCGGTACCCGAACCGCTCGAGCCGACCTCGTCGACGCGTCGGACGGTCTGATTGGCCACGGCCTCGGCGCTGTCGAACATCGTCACCTCGGTGGGCAGCTGCGCAACGATCTCGCCCCGCACCAGCGGGTAGTGCGTGCACCCCAGCACGACCGACTGGACGTCGTCGGGCGTGGCAGCCACGGCGGCGGCGATCGCAGCGCTGATCCCCCGCTCGTCTCCGCGGTCGATCGAATCCGCCAGACCGTGGCACGCCACGCTCGTCACCGTCCGATGCGAGGCGAACTCCTCGATCAACCGCGCTTGATAGGCACTGGCCGTCGTTGCTGCCGTTGCCCAGATCGCAATCCGATCACTCTGCGCCGCAGCGGGTTTGATCGCCGGGACGGTACCCACCACCGGGATCGGGTCACCGAGCGCGGCCCGAACGTGGCTCAGCGCCGTCACGCTGGCGGTGTTGCACGGAAGCACGACCACCTCGGCACCGAGACCGACGGCGTGCTCGGCGGTGGCGACCACCCGGTCGATCACCCACCGATCCGGTTTGGGTCCCCAGGGAGCGTTGTCGGGATCCATCATCAGCACCAGATCGAGCTCGGGACGCACCTGGCGAAGCCGCGCAGCCGTAGGGAGCATCCCCAGGCCCGAGTCGATCAGTGCGACGATCATGCCAATGCTTGCTCGACGTCGCCGACCAGGTCGGCACCGTCCTCGATGCCGACCGACAGCCGCACGAGATCGTCGGGTACCTCGAGCAACGAACCGGCCGTCGAGGCGTGGGTCATCGCGCCGGGATGTTCGATCAGCGACTCGACGCCGCCCAAGGACTCCGCCAGGGTGAAGATCTCGGTCTTCGCGCAGAAGTCGAGTGCAGCCTGCTTGCCGCCGGCCAACCGCACCGACACCATGCCGCCGAACCGTCGCATCTGCTTCGCCGCGACCGCATGAGACGGGTGCGATTCGAGTCCGGGATAGATGACCTGCGAAATGGCCGGATGCCCCTCGAGGAATTCCACGATCTTCTCGGCGTTGTCGCTGTGACGCTCCATCCTCAGCGCGAGAGTCTTGATGCCGCGCAAGGTCAGGAACGCGTCGAACGGTCCCGGAACACCGCCCGCGCCGTTCTGCAGGAACGCGAACGCCGTATCGAGCTCTTCGCTGTCGGTCACCAGCGCGCCGCCGACGACATCGGAGTGTCCGCCGATGTACTTGGTGGTCGAGTGCAGCACCACGTCGGCACCGAGGCTCAGGGGCTGCTGCAGGTACGGGGACGCGAACGTGTTGTCGACGACCAGCTTCGCCCCGCCCTCGTGCGCGACGCCCGAGAGCGCCTCGATGTCACCGACGTTGAGCAACGGGTTGGTGGGCGTCTCGACCCAGACCAGCTTGGTGTTGGGGCGCATCGCCGCGCGGACCTCGTCGACATCCGACACCGCAGCCACCGAGTACTCGATGCCCCACTGGGTGAAGACCTTGTCGATCAATCGGTACGTGCCGCCGTAGGCGTCGTTGGGGATGACGAGGTGGTCACCGGGGCGAAGCGCCGAGCGGAGCAGGCAGTCCGTCGCCGCCATGCCCGAGGAGAACGCGCGCCCGTAGGTGCCGGACTCGATGGCCGCCAGGTTGGCTTCGAGCGGCCGACGCGTCGGGTTGCCGGTGCGCGCGTACTCGAAACCGCTGCGCATACCGCCGACGCCGTCCTGAGCGAAGGTGGAGCTGGCGTAGATCGGCACGTTCACCGCGCCGGTCAGCGGATCCGGCTCGTAGCCGGCGTGCACCGCCTTCGTGGAAAAGCCCTGCCAGGAGGTGTTGTCTGCCTTGCTGCGCTGCTCACTCATGCCCTCCACCCTAATCGGCCTGCGTCGCCCGGCGGGGTCGTGGGTAACCTGCGAAGACAACCCCCAGCGGAAAGAGGCACCGTGGCCAACTCCCAGAGCGTCGACGAACTGTTCGCGATCGATTCACTCCTCGACGACGAGGAGCGTCAGATCCGAGACACCGTCCGCAAGTTCGGCAACGAGCGCATCCGTCCACACATCGCCGACTGGTTCGACGAAGGCACTGTGCCGGCCCGTGACCTGGCCAAGGAACTGGGCTCGCTCGGGTTGCTGGGCATGCATCTCGAGGGCTACGGCTGCGCCGGAACCTCCGCGACGGCGTACGGCCTGGCCTGCCTCGAGCTCGAGGCGATCGACTCCGGCATTCGATCGCTGGTCTCGGTGCAGGGCTCACTGGCGATGTTCGCCATCTGGAAGTACGGCTCCGAGGAGCAGAAGCAGCAGTGGCTACCGGGCATGTCAGAGGGTTCGCTGATCGGCTGCTTCGGGCTCACCGAGGCCGACTTCGGATCGAACCCAGGAGGCATGCTCACCCGCGCCAAGCGCGACGGTGACGACTGGATCCTCAACGGCAGCAAGATGTGGATCACCAACGGGCCGGTCGCCGACGTCGCCGTCGTGTGGGCCCAGACCGACGACAAGGTCAGGGGTTTCGTCGTCCCCACGGACACCCCCGGATTCACCGCCAACACGGTCAAGAAGAAGCTCTCGCTCCGCGCGTCGATCACCGGCGAGTTGGTGTTCGACGACGTCCGGCTTCCTGCCGACGCGATGCTGCCCGAAGCCCGCGGCCTGAGCGGCCCGTTGAGTTGCCTGAACGAGGCCCGCTTCGGCATCGTCTTCGGCGCGATGGGCGCGGCGCGGGATTGCATCGAGTCGGCGATCGAGTACTCCAAGACCCGCGCGGTGTTCGACAAGCCGCTGGCCGGGTACCAACTCACCCAGGCCAAGCTCGCCAACATGGCCCTCGAACTCGGCAAGGGTCAGCTGCTCGCGCTGCACCTGGGCCGACTGAAGGACAAGGGTCGGCTACCGGGTGAGCGAGTGTCGCTCGGCAAGCTCAACAACGTGCGCGAAGCGATCAAGATTGCTCGTGAATGCCGAACGATCCTGGCCGCCAACGGAATCACGCTGGAATACCCGGTGCTCCGACACGCCAACAACCTCGAATCGGTCCTCACCTACGAGGGCACGTCCGAGGTCCATCAGCTCGTGATCGGGCAGGCGCTCACCGGCACCAGCGCTTTCCGATGAAGCGGCTGCGCCGCATGTGAATGGAACTTCGTAGCCTGCTACGAAGTTCCACTCACATGCCTAGGCTCCCTTGCTGAGAAATCCGAGCAGATCGTGGCGGGTGATGACGCCGACGGGCTTGCCTTCCTCGACGACCATCAGCGCATCGGATTCGCCGAGTGCCTTGGTGGCGTCGGAGACAGTCTCTCCGGCACCGATCAGCGGGAACGGCGCGCTCATGTGCTTGGCGACGGGGTCGGCCAACGCGGCCCGTCCCTCGAACACGGCGCTCAGCAGATCGCGCTCGGTGACGCTGCCGGCAACCTCGCCTGCCATGACGGGCGGCTCGGCACCGACCACGGGCATCTGCGAGACGCCGTACTCGCGCAGGATCTCGATGGCGTCACGCACGGTTTCCGACGGGTGGGTGTGCACCAGGTCCGGGAGCGCGCCGGACTTGCCGCGCAGCACTGCACCGACGGAGGTCTCCTCGGTGGTGCCGTCCAGGCGTGAACGCAGGAATCCGTACGAGGACATCCAGGAATCGTTGAAGATCTTGGCCAGGTAGCCGCGTCCGCCGTCGGGCAGCAGCACGACGACCAGCGCGTCGGGACCTTCACGCTCGGCGACCTGGATAGCAGCAACGGCAGCCATGCCGCACGAGCCGCCGACCAGCAGGCCCTCCTCCCGTGCGAGGCGACGGGTCATGTCGAACGAATCGGCATCGGAGACCGCGATGATCTCGTCCGGGATGGACGGGTCGTAGGCGGTCGGCCAGAAGTCCTCGCCGACGCCCTCGACGAGGTACGGGCGTCCCGTACCTCCGGAGTACACCGAGCCCTCGGGGTCGACGCCGATGACCTTGACCTTGCCGCCGGAGACCTCCTTGAGGTACTTGCCGGTGCCGGAGATGGTGCCGCCGGTGCCGACGCCTGCGACGAAGTGGGTGATCTTGCCGTCGGTGTCGGCCCAGATCTCGGGACCGGTGGTCTCGTAGTGGCTGGCCGGGCCCGCCGGGTTGGAGTACTGGTTGGGCTTCCAGGCTCCCTCGATCTCGCGAACGAGTCGATCCGAGACGCTGTAGTAGCTGTTGGGGTCCTCGGGCGCGACGGCCGTGGGGCAGACGACGACCTCGGCTCCGTACGCGCGCAGCACGTTGCGCTTGTCCTCACCGACCTTGTCGGGGCACACGAACACACACTTGTAACCACGCTGCTGCGCGACCAGTGCGAGACCGACGCCGGTGTTGCCGGACGTGGGTTCGACGATGGTGCCGCCGGGCTTCAGTTCGCCGGACGCCTCGGCCGCGTCGATCATCTTGACGGCGATGCGGTCCTTGGACGAACCACCCGGGTTGAGGTATTCGATCTTGGCCGCGACAGTGCCGGCGCCGTCGCCGATGACGGTGGACAACTTCACCAACGGGGTGTTGCCGATGAGTTCGGTGATGTGCTGTGCGATGCGCATTGCTCCATCTTCCCAGATGCAGGTATTCGACTCTCGGTCACGGCCGTCGACACCCGCATACGATGGTGAGGAAGGCATGAGGAGAGGGATCGATCTGTGACGGCGAGCGGATGGCGTACCGCTGCGAAAGCGAGCGCCGCGACAGTGCTGGCAGGCTCGGGAGCAGGGACGGCGTCCTGGGCCGCGTACCGACATCTGATGGCGCAGGCCGCTGCGGCGCGTGGCGTCATCGGGCGCACCACGGCCAAACCACCGGAGGCGGACGGCGTCTACACAGCGGGCTGCGTGGCCCCGGAACGGTGGCGATTGGGAAGTTCAGCAGATATTCATCTGATGATCTTCGGCGACTCCACCGCGGCAGGCGTCGGCTGCACCGTCGCCGACGAGGTTCCCGGCGTTCTGCTGGCCAGAGGATTGGCGGAGGAAACAGGCCAACGAATTCGCTTGAGCACCAAGGCAATTGCCGGTGCCACATCCAAGGGACTCGAAGGCCAGGTCGACGCCATGTTCGTCGCAGGTCCCCCTCCCGACGCCGCGGTCATCTTCATCGGCGCCAACGACGTCACCAAGAAGTTCTCCATTCCGGCTTCGGCGGCCCGACTGGGCGACGCGGTGGAGCGGCTCACCGCCAAGGGCTGCGTCGTCGCCGTGGGTACGTGCCCCGATCTCGGTGTCGTGACGGCCATTCCGCAGCCGCTGCGTACCGTCGTCCGCAATTGGGGTCGACGCCTCGCCCACGCCCAGACTGCCCGCACGCTCGGCGCGGGCGGGCATCCGGTGGCCCTGGCCGATCTGCTGGCTCCCGAGTTCCTGGCGGCCCCCGACACCATGTTCTCGGCGGACCGCTTCCATCCCTCGGCGGCCGGCTACGAGCTTGCCGCACAGCAGATTCTGCCGGTGCTCGCCTCCGCCCTCGGCGTGTGGCACGGTGGCCCGCTGCCCGAACTGCCGACGGTGTCTGCTGCCGTCGAATCGCGCAAGCCGATCCCCCGTGCCACCGCAGCCCTCGACCGATTTCTGCGCCGGCGAACGGCAGAACTCGACGCCGAGATCACCACTGCGTCGGAGGATCTCGTACGTCGCGGCAGCGCCGATTCGGCGGGGTTGTAAGTTCGGTCAGGAGACATCGCCTACCCGGCGGTAGCAAAGCAGGTACGCAGTATCGATTCGAAGGAGATCTCATGCCAGAGGCAGTCATCGTCGCCACCGCGCGCTCACCGATCGGCAGGGCGATGAAGGGGTCGCTGAAGGACATTCGCCCCGACGACCTCACCGCTCAGATGGTCGCCGCTGCGCTGGCCAAGGTGCCCTCGCTCGACCCGAAGGACATCGACGACCTGCTTCTGGGCTGCGGACTGCCCGGAGGCATGCAGGGCAACAACCTCGCTCGCATCGTCGCGGTTCAGCTCGGCTACGACTCCCTGCCCGGAACGACGATCACGCGATACTGTTCGTCCTCGCTGCAGACCACCCGCATGGCGCTGCACGCGATCAAGGCGGGCGAAGGTGACGTGTTCATCTCGGCCGGTGTCGAGAGCGTGTCCAGCTTCGTTCACGGCAGCTCCGACTCGCTCCCCGAGAGCCACAACCCGATCTTCGCCGACGCCGAGGCCCGTACCAAGAAGGCACAGGAAGAGGGCGCGGACAGCTGGACCGACCCCCGCGAGAACGGCGAACTGCCCGACGCGTACATCGCGATGGGCCAGACGGCCGAGAATGTCGCGCTTCTGACCGGCATCACCCGCGAGGACCAGGACCACTGGGGCGTGCGCAGCCAGAACCGCGCCGAAGAGGCCATCAACGCCGGATTCTTCGAGCGGGAGATCACCCCGGTGACCCTCGCCGACGGCACCGTGGTCAGCACCGACGACGGCCCTCGCGCCGGCACCACGTACGAGAAGATCAGCCAGCTCAAGCCGGTCTTCCGACCCAACGGCACGATCACTGCCGGCAACGCCTGCCCGCTGAACGACGGCGCAGCAGCGCTCGTCATCATGAGCGACACCAAGGCCAAGGAACTGGGCCTGACCCCGCTGGCGCGCATCGTCTCCACCGGCGTCACCGGCACCTCTCCCGAGATCATGGGCCTCGGACCGATCGAGGCCACCCGCAAGGCGCTGAAGATCGCGGGCATGTCGATCTCCGACATCGACCTGTTCGAGATCAACGAGGCCTTCGCGGTGCAGGTCCTCGGTTCGGCGCGCGACCTCGGCATCGAGGAGGACAAGCTCAACGTCTCCGGCGGTGCCATCGCCATCGGCCACCCGTTCGGTATGACCGGTGCCCGGATCACCACCACGCTGCTCAACAACCTGACGACACACGACAAGACGTTCGGCGTCGAGACCATGTGCGTCGGCGGCGGCATGGGCATGGCCATGGTGCTGGAACGTCTCAGCTGATCCGAGACAGCACAACGAGAAAAGCCCCGCCTCTCCCGAAGGAGTGGCGGGGCTTTTCTCGTGAGTACTAGTCGTTCTGGAAGTAGCTCAGCAGTCGCAGGATCTCGACGTACAGCCAGACCAACGTGATGGTCAGACCGAGGGCGACGCCCCAGGCTGCCTTCTCCGGTGCCTGTGCGCGGATCAGCTGATCGGCCTGGTCGAAGTCGAGCAGGAAGCTGAACGCGGCGATGCCGATGCAGACGAGGCTGAAGATGATGGCCAGCGGTCCGCCGGAACGAAGACCGAAACCGTCCTCCATGAAGAAGCTGGCGACGAGGTTTCCGAGCATGAGGACGACGACACCGATGAGGGCACCGACGACCATGCGGGTCAGGCGCGGGGTGACGCGAATCGCGCCGGTTTTGTAGACGATCAGCATGCCGAAGAACACGCCGAACGTGCCGAGGACGGCCTGACCGATGAGGGCCGATCCGCCGACCCCACCGAACTCGACACCGGTGAACATCAGCGACAGTGCGCCGAGGAACACGCCTTCCGCTGCGGCGTAGGCGAGGACGATGGCCTTGTTGTCCATCTTGCGACCGAAGGTCGCGAACATGACCAGGCCGAAGCCGATCAAGCCACCGCCGATGACGAACGGAGCGGCCAACGCGGTGTTGTTGGAGACCAGCAGGTACGAGATGATCGCCGTGACGCTCAGCACACCGAGGGTGATGCCGGTCTTGGTGACCACGTCGTCGATGGTCATGGCCCGCTGTGCGGGCTGGGTGGTGTACGGGTCGGCCTGCGTTCCGGGATGCTGGCCGAAGGTGGCGGCCTGCGAGGCTCCAGCCGTCGCAGATCCGAATGTGGCGTAGCCGCCGCCCTGCTGCTTGGGCAGGTTGCGGAACACCGGGTTGCTGGAGGTGCGCACCGTGTCTCTTCCCTTCGTAAGTTCTGATCCCCACCGGGGATCTCCCCGTCGGTCATCAGTAGAACGTCTGACATCCGGACAAAAGTTCCCAGGAGGAGAACTTCTACGACGGACAAATCGGACTCTACCGGGTGGGGGCTCGACACGCGGAGACGACGGCGTGTGTGACACCGAATCGAAACGGGCACTATGAGGAAATGGCAATCGAAGACGGACCCGACCAGACCTTGGACCCCAGCGAGAGCGTCGACTCCGACGAGGTGCGCAACGACGACGGCGACACCGTGGTCGATCCCCCCGATCACTGGAGCGAGGCCAATAGCTTCGGCACCACTGCTCGCGAAGCAGCCGAGGGCGAGAGTCTGGACCTCAAGCTCAGCGAGGAAGAACCCGACATCGCCGTCGAAGACGATCTCGACCGCCCGATCACCGAGACCCCCGACGACGAGTTGACCGAGGAACTGGTCGACCACGTCATCGAGGAATCCGACGAGGATCCGGACGTCGATTACGCAGAAGGCCAGCGTCAGGCCGAAATAGTCGAAGGCACTCTCGTCGAGGACCTCGGACGCAACCGAGGACAGATCGACGGAGCTCCCGAAGACGGCGGCCCGGTCACCTGACCGTCTACCGTTGCTCGCTCGGACGCACCGAGCGAGCAACGGTGAACTTGCCGTTGCGCCCCATCAGGTCGGTGGGGCCGACGGCGTCGGCCAGTTCGCGCCGATAGTTCAGATGGGTGTTGAACACCGTCCACAGTTGTCCTCCCGGCCTCAGCACGCGGCCCGCCGCCGCGAACAACTTGCTCGCGCCGCCCGTGTGCACCGCAGCACCCTCGTGGAAGGGCGGGTTGCACACCACCAGATCGACCGACTCCGATTCGACCGTGGACATCGCATCGTCGGCGAGCACCGACACACGCGTCCCGTTGGCCTCGGCCGTGGCCGCCGCCGATGCAATCGCTGCGGACGAGCGGTCGGTGGCGATCACCTCGAGGTCGGGCCTGGTGCGCGCCAGCTCGGTGGCGAGAATTCCTGTGCCACAGCCCAAGTCGACGGCAACCCGAGCTCGCGGGAGCATCTTCGGAACGAACTCGAGCAGATACCTGGTCCCGATGTCGAGGCCCGCACCTGCGAACACTGCCCCGTGCGCCACCACCGTCAAGTCCAGGTCGGCAATCCTCTTGCTCACCGGATACGTCATTCCCGACGCCACCGCCCCACGTGCGGTGAGCACTCGGGCCTTCTGTCGTCCGCGGCCGGCCGTCACCGTCTCGAACGACTTCCGCAGGACGTCGTTCATCGCCGGGGTCATGTGCTTGTCTCGTCCCCCCGCGAGGACGACGACGTCCGACGATGCGTGTGCGGCGATGTGCTCGGCGATCTCGGTGAGTTCGGCCAGACCTCGCGGCAACTGCATCAGCACCACGCCGACGCCGTCGAGAAGTTCGGCACCGAGCGCGTGCTGGGTGTAAGTCCCGGCCATCGAGACCCGCGCGGCGTTCAGCTCGAGCGCGCGCACTCCGGTGACGGCGTCCTGATGCACGCGTATCGCGGAGAACCCGACAGAGGCGGCCCCGAGGGTCAGGGCTCCGTACCGGTCGCCGATCACCGCGATCGGCCTGGTCCTGTCGATTCCGGTCAGTTCGTCGACGGTATCGAGGACGAGGCGGTCCGCGGCGTCGACGGCGTGAAGGTTGGGTGCCTCGGCGTCGGGCTCGCGACGAAGGGCGTCGAACAGGGATTCATCGGGCACTCGAGCAGTATCCCACCCGGCCGAGCCCGGACAGCCCGCGCGGCGAGTGGCTATTGCCGCGAATCAGGGGCATGCTCGGGGAATGGAACACAAGGACAAGAACGAGGCGCTCTTCAGCCATCCCGACGACGCATCGACCGATGCGCACGCCGAAACATCGAAGCCTGCCGTCTACACCGCCCTGTTCAGCGGCGCGAACGAATAGCGAGAACAGCCCTTCACGACAGGTAGCGCAGGTACTCCAACGCCTTGGTCGCATGTACGTGACCGCGTTCGCTCTGCACCACCATCCGCACCACTCGGTTCCGATCGATCACGAATGTCGTCCGCTTCACGGACAGTAGCTGCCGCAGGTACCCACGGTTGGCTGCATGCGCCCGCCCGCGTTCGAGCTCACGAAGCCGACGCCGCCGGGTGAACCACCCGCCTCGTCGCACTCCGAACTGCTCGGCCACCGCACCGTCGGAGTCGGACAGCAACGGATAGTCGAACGACCTCTGCAGCGCGAAATGCTGGTTGCGATCTCGGGTGTCGGTACTGATGCCGACACGTTGCGCGCCGAATCTCTCGAACTCCGTGCCCAAGTCCCTGAAATGACACGCTTCGGCCGTGCAGATGGGGCTGTTGGCCGCCGGGTAGAAGAACAGAACGACCGGGCCCGACGCAGTCAGGTCGGTCAGCGCACGCAGTTCCCCGGAATGGTCCGGTAGCTCGAAATCCGGGGCGGTATGTCCGATACGCATGGGGCGAGGCTACCGCTCAGTCGTTCACGAGGGCGGCGGTCAGGCGATGCCGGAGGTCCCGATCGATACCCAGGTGCGTCAGGTACCCGTCGAACGATCCGTGTGTCGACTTCATGACGTCCAGCCCGTGCTCCAGGTAGGACGCGCGAACTCCCAGTATCGCCTCGGTGGGTCGGACCTCCGTGTCGGCCGCCCCCACCCAGGTTCGGCGCACGTGAGCGAGTAGGGGCTCGATCCCGTCGTTGCTGCGTAGGTAGTCCGCGACGATGTCGTCCTCGCTGACACCGGCCGCCCGCAACACCGTCGCGACGGTCCACCCGGCCCGATCCTTGCCCGCTGCGCAGTGCACCAGGACGCCACCGCGCCCCTCGACGATCGCGTCGACCACCCGCTTGATCGCGTGCGACGCCCCGTCGAGAGCCGAGAAGGACGCGTACGCCCGCATCATGTACTCGACTTGGCTCCGCTCGTCCTGCATGGGAGCTTCGTGGGGGGCGCGCACTCCTCGAACGATCTCGAAGGGAACCGAGATCGACTCGACGCCCGGCGGAACTCGGTCCGCGCCACTGCGATCGATCTCCGAACCGCTACGAAAATCGAACACCGTGCGGATCCCGAGGTCACCGACAGAACGCTGGCCGCTCTCGGACAGCGCGCTCAATTCGGAAGCGCGATAGAACAATCCAGGCCGAACCGTCGCCCCGTCCGTGGTGCGCACACCGCCGAGATCACGGAAGTTCCAGGCCCCGTCGAGGGCGAATTGATCGTGTACCGGGGCGTCGGGCATGGGTTCGACCCTATCGAAAGCGAGGCTACGAGCGCGGTACCAGCCAGCGACGCAGCCGGGCAGTGACGAACGGCATCACCACGTACACCATCAGCGGCGTGCACATCAGCACCACCAGCGCGGTACGCAGGGCCACGTTCAGGTCGGTCAGGTGTGGCGTCACAACGATGTTGACGAGCAGACTGACGGCGTAGAAGGCAACCCCGATCGAGACCGCCTGCTTCCACCGCGGCGGCGGACCACCGATCACCCGGACGGCGTCGGTGAGGTTGGACTGCGGCTCGAACCATCCCTCCACACCGGAGAGTCGATGTGTCGCAACGTCGTCGGCGATGGGACGGCCGGTGCCGAGCCAGGTGCGCCTGGCATCCGAGCGCAGCCAGGCGTCGAGGTCGGCGTGTGTCTCGAAGCGATACACCACGTGGTAGTCGGTGGAATCGCCGGAACTGCGCAGCCAACCGCCACCGAGAAATCCGGGAAAGGTTCGGACGATGTCCATCCCGCGATCGGTCCACTCCACGAAGTCGGCTTCGTATCCCCGGCGGACGCGTCGCGCGACCGAGGTCGTGACGTGATCGAGCGTGTCGGTCGTGGTCATGCGGTACCCCTCCTGCGCGTGTTCCTCGCGGATCGATGTGTTCTACACAGAGTGCGGCCATATGGACCGACATTCAAATCGGGAGCCGAATCAGAGATCGATGGCTCGATGCTGGAAAGAATGTGACAATTCGTCCACACAGACCCCTGACGAACCGGCTGGAGTGGACGGATGGCACAGAAGGAATACGAGCTCGACGATGTGGACCGACGTATCGTCACCGAGCTCAGCCGTGACGGCCGAATGTCCATGCGCGCCCTGGCCGAGGCCACCCACATCTCGCGAGCACACGCCTACGTGCGCGTCGACCGTCTCGTCGACGAAGGGGTCATCGAGGGATTCACCGCACGCATCGCCTACGAGAAAGCGGGGTTCGGCGCGTCGGCGTATGTGGCATTGTCCATTCGGCAGGATTCCTGGCGCGCCGTCGCCGACGATCTGAGCACCTTCCCCTTCGTCGAACACGTCAGCCTCATGGGCGGCGACTTCGACGCCCTCGTTCTGGTGCGAGCTCCGGACACCTCGGCGCTACGACACCTGGTGCTCGACAAACTGCAGGGACTCGACGGGATACTGTCGACGCGAACCTGGCTGATCTTCGACGAGGCGATCGGACCCGGCGCGCAGTGGACTGCAGAGACAACGAACGGGAGCAATCCATGACCACGTCCGAGCGGCAACGGAACTCCACCGACGTCATCGTGATCGGCGGCGGAATCGGCGGTGTCTCGCTCGGCTACGAACTCGCGAGCGACCGACGCGTCACACTGCTCGAGCGCGAATCGACCCTGGCCTTTCACACCACCGGACGTTCGGCCGCCCTGTTCCTGGAAACCTACGGCAACAGCACCATTCGGGCCCTGACGACGGCCAGCCGGGCCTTTCTGGTCGACCCGCCGGAGCACTTCCGAACCGAGCTGCTGGCCCCGCGTCCGCTGTTGCAGTTCGCGGCCATCGGGCGAGGCGACGCGCTCGAGGCAATGTATGCGGACGTCAGCCGACTGACACCCGACGCCCGACTGGTCACCCCGACCGACGCGTGCACACTCTTTCCGCCGCTGCGCCCCGACCTGGTCGATTGTGCACTCTACGAACCACATTCGATGGAGGTCGACGTCCACGCGCTGCACCAGGGTTTCGTACGGGGGTTGCGCGATCGAGGGGGACAGGTCCACACCGGGACAGGCGTGACGCAGCTCGGACGCGTCGACGGACTGTGGCACGTGCACACCACGGACGGGTCGGTCCACACTGCTCCCCTCGTCGTCGACGCAGCAGGCGCGTGGGCGGACGTCGTGGGCGGCATGGCGGGTGCCGATCCTATCGGACTCGTCCCGATGCGTCGGTCGGTGTTCATGGTCGCCGCGCCCGACGATCTCGACACCGCGAATCTGGCGACGTTGAGCGATATGGACGAGAAGTTCTACATCAAACCCGAAGGTGCACAACTCTTGTGCTCCCCTGCAGACGAGACGCCCACCGAGCCGAGTGACGCGCGCCCCGACGAGTTGGAGATCGCGCGGGCGTTCGACGACATCGCCGAGGCCACCACATTGACGGGCCGGCATCTGCGCTCGTCCTGGGCGGGTCTGCGCAGTTTCGTTCCCGATCGCACCCCGGTCGTGGGCTTCGACCCGAGCATCGAAGGCTTCTTCTGGTGCGCCGGTCAGGGTGGGTACGGAATCCAGACCTGTGCGGCACTGGCACGAGTCGGCGCGGCAATCGTTCGCGGAGAACCGCTTCCGATCGACGTGACTGCGCGCGGACTACGGGTGGACGACTTGGCTCCGCAGCGCTTCGGGTGAGAGGCGCTACGCGCCACGTGCACGAAAACTCGACCCCTGCTACGAAGTTCCACTCACGACGTCTACCGTCAGCCGGCGACTACGCGTCGTAGATCGCGCAGCGTGGTTCGGTAGATATCCACCAGGTCGGCGTCCTGCCCGGCATCGATGCGCTCGGCCCAGTCGTCGAAGGCGATTCGCATGGCCATCCCGGCACCCTCGATCAGCAATCGTGCGTACGAACGTGATTCGTGGCCATCGAGCTTGGCGGCCACCGAGTCGGTGACGCGACACAGCGTCATGGCGTCGGTCGCGAAGGCGGCGGACCGCAGGTGATCGTCGCGCCCGATCAGCCGTCGGGTACGCAGTAGTCGATCTCGCGCTTCGTGCGGTGCCGCGGATAATCGTTCGACGGATCGCTCGTACAGTGCTTCGATAGCTGCAAGGGTGATGTTCGCGGGGGCCGTCGATGCCAGCCAGACGTCGATGTCGAGCTCGAACTCCGGGGCGAGCCCGAGAACCGACTCTTCCTTGGATGCGAAGCTACGAAAGAACGTGCTGGGCGATACTCCGGCCCGACGTGCGATTTGGTCGACCGTCGTTGCTGCGCAACCCTGCGTCTCGAACAGTTCGAGCGCGGCACGGGTGATCTCGAGCTGGGTTTCCCGGCGACGTCGCTCTCGCAGGTCCGGCACGTGCTCGCTCATTGTCCTCCACCCATCGCCTACTTCTTCGTATTCTCGCCGTCAACTTACCAGCAATGTTCAAGTTGACAGTCACTGTCACAATGAGTCAGGCTGTCGCAGCACGACCTTTTCTCCACACTTGAACCCATACGCGAAAGTTCCCGACACATGACCACACCTGAGACCGCCCACGCACCCGACGCGCAGCTCGCGCCGGGAAGCAAGTTGCTGATCGGCATCCTCGTCATCGCAGCGTTCGTCATGATCCTCAACGAGACGATCATGAGCGTGGCGCTCCCTACCCTGATGGTCGACCTGAGCATCACGGCAACGACGGCGCAGTGGCTCACCACCGGATTCCTGCTGACCATGGCCGTGGTCATTCCCATCACGGGGTATCTGTTCCAGAGATTCACGTTGCGTCAGGTCTTCGTGGCAGCGATGACGCTGTTCACCGTCGGCACGCTGCTCGCGGCATCCGCCCCGGGCTTCGAGCTGCTCCTGCTCGGACGCATCACCCAGGCCAGCGGCACGGCCATCATGTTGCCGTTGCTCATGACGACGGTGCTCACCGTCGTCCCTGCGCACAAGCGCGGCGCGATGATGGGAATCATCTCGATCGTCATCGCCGTCGCTCCGGCCGTCGGCCCGACGATCTCGGGAGTCATCCTCGATTCGCTGAACTGGCGTTGGATGTTCTGGCTCGTTCTCCCCATCGCACTGATCGCATTCGCGATCGGTACCACGCTGGTGAAGAACGTGACGCAAACCGGTCGGCCTTCGTTCGATCCCCCATCGGTGGTGTTGTCCGCGTTGGCGTTCGGCGGCATCGTCTACGGCCTGAGCAGCCTGGGACATTCGGCCGAAGAATCGGTGGTACCGGTATGGCTACCACTGGCGGTCGGTGTGATCGCACTGCTGGTGTTCGTGCTGCGTCAGATCTCGCGCCAGGACCGTGGCGGCGCACTGTTGGACATGCGACCGTTCCGCACCACCACGTTCAGCATCGGCCTCGGCATGATCGCGATCTCGATGATGGCCCTGTTCGGTGCGCTGATCCTGCTGCCGATGTACCTGCAGAACGTCCGCGGCCTCGACACACTCGACACCGGCCTGATGCTGCTCCCCGGCGGATTGCTGATGGGCCTGCTCGCTCCGTTCGTCGGCCGCATCTTCGACCGAGTCGGGCCGCGCCCGTTGGTGATTCCTGGAGCCATCGTGATGAGCGCCGCCCTGTGGTCGATGACCGTGCTCGACGCGCAGACCGCCCTGCCTGTGGTGATCGGCATCCACATGCTTCTCTCGGCGGGACTCGCCTTCATCATGACGCCACTGATGACATCGGCACTGGGTTCGCTGCCCACCCCGCTGTACTCGCACGGAAGCGCAATCTTCAACACGGTGCAGCAGTTGGCAGGCGCTGCCGGAACCGCGCTCTTCGTCACCGTGATGTCGAACACCGCGGCGGCCCGAATCTCCGACGGCGCAACCCAGCTCGGCGGTTCGGAGGCCGGCATCCATGCCGCGTTCCTCTACGGCGGCGCGGTATCTCTAATGGCGGTGGCGGCGTCGTTCTTCATCCGCGCTACGGCACGCAAGGATGTCGACGAGGTCGCTCCCGTACAGCCGGTGCACTGAGTCAATCCGATTCGACCATCTCCAACGCCGCAGAGACGATCTCGTCTTCCGACAGGAGGACGAGATCGGCTGCGGCGCCCAGCGGTACGAACGAATTCTTGCTCGCCACTCGGCGGACCGTACCCGCGTAGCCACCCTCGACGAGCGCCGTCACGACGCCTTCTCCCACTCCCCCGTCGTGCCGGGTCTCGTCGGCGATCAACACGCGATCGAAGCCGTCGAGCCGGCGCAGAAGGTCGTCGACCGGCAGCGGAACGATCCAGCGCAGATCGACGATCGTCGCGCCGATCCCGCGCTCACGCAACCTCGATGCCGCACGCCTGCTCATCACCACCCCGTTACCGAAGGTGACGATGGCCAGATCGTCACCGTCCGAATGGATTGCGGTGGTGGCGAACTCGGCGGACGCGTCGTCGGCGCACCGCAACTCTCCGTCGCCGTCGTCCAGATCGACGCGGTGGTACAGCGCTATCGGCCCCAGAAAGACGCAGACCCGTCCCTCCTCCACGGCCAGCGCGACACACGTCCGCAGCAGCGCGGCGGCCTCGGCCGCGGAACTCGGAACCGCAACCACGATGCCCGGAATATCGCGCAGAACAGCGACCGCATTGTCGTTGTGAAAGTGTCCGCCGAAACCGCGTTGATACGCCAGACCAGCGATGCGTACCACCATCCCGTTGGTGTACTGGGCGTCGGAGAAAAACTTCAGCGACGCGGCCTCACCACGCAGCTGATCCTCGGCATTGTGCAGGTACGCCAGATACTGAATCTCGGGTATCGGGACGAATCCTGCCAGCGCAGCACCGAGGGCGGTGCCGAGCACCGTCTGCTCGTCGAGAAGCGTGTCGAAAACCCTTGCTGCGCCGTACTTCTTGCGCAAACCCTTCGTGACTCCGTAGACGCCGCCCTTGACGGCCACGTCCTCCCCGAACACCAGGACCTCCGGCCGCGCCGCCATGATGTCGGTGAGCGTCCTGTTGATCATGGCGGCGAGTGTCAGCCGCGGCCCGCCCTGTGCCGGTCGTAGGCTCTGCTCGGTTGCGGCCACCGCGATCGGTCTCCGTTCGGTGAGCGGAGCCATCACCGCCTCGGCGGTGGCCAGGCGCGACGACGCCCCGGACCGCAGCGACTCGACCATCGCCTCGGCCTCGCTCATCACGGTCTCGCGCATTGCCTCGTAGCGGCCCTCGACGTCGGCTGCCGAGAGCACACCGGCCCCGATCAGCGCACGTGCGCAGGCGAGCAACGGATCTCGTGCATAGTCGCCGACGATGTCCGCATTGGTGCGGTACGCAAGCTCGGCGTCGGATCCGGCGTGGCCCATCAACCGCACCGTCTCGAGATGCACCATCACCGGCCGACGCCCCGACCGCACCGCGGCGACAGCGGCGTCCACGGTTCGCATCAGCGCGACCGGGTCGGTCCCGTCGGCTCGCACGTACTCGATCGACGGAAATCGGCTGAGCGACCGCTCGATCCAGCCCCGCGGTGACCGGGTACTGATTCCGATGCCGTTGTCCTCGCAGACGAGGAGGATCGGCATCGGAATCGACTGGTAGGCACAGTACGCAGCCGAATTGAGCGCACCCACCGTCGTCGAATGATTGGCGGAGGCATCGCCGAAGCTGCACACCGCGATGGCGTCCTCGGGCCATGGCGTTCGGTGGCGCAGCGCCTTCGCTCGCCCCAGCGCGAATGCCAGACCGACCGCGCGCGGGACCTGCGACCCGATGGTGGACGTCTGCGGCACGATGCCCAGATCGGGGTGCCCGAACACCTTGTGCCGCCCGCCGGAGATGGGGTCGCGGGTGGAGGCGACCAAGCCGGCCAGCACGTCGCGGATCGGATTCGACCCCGAATGCTGTTGTGCGCGTGCGGCATGGAAGCCGCCGGAGCGGTAGTGCAGCAGAGCCGGGTCGGTGACCGTCGTCGCGGCACCGACCGCTGCATTCGACTCGTGCCCGGACGATCCGATGGTGTAGTAGCCGAAGCCCGTCGATTGCAACCAGCGGGCTGCGAAGTCCAGGTGCCGACTGGCGAGCTGAGCATCGAAGTACCTCAGCACACGATCCGGATCGGCGAGCTCCGGCCCACCCGTCGCCGCGACCCGAATCCGGTCCAGGAAATGCGTGTCGATCGCTTCCGCCACGCAAGCCCCTTTTCTTCACACGGTACGAGCCGGGAAATCAGCCCAGCGCGATCATATCCACCGGGCTGCTCAACAACCGGCCGACGAGCGCGAGAAACTGCGATCCTTGCTGGCCGTCGACGAGGCGATGGTCGAACGAGAGCGACAGTGTCGTCACCGACCGTAGTGCGATCTGGCCCTCGTGCTCCCACGGCATGCGGCGAATCGAGCCGAAACAGAGGATGGCAGCCTCGCCGGGGTTGAGGATCGGCGTACCGGCGTCGACTCCGAAGACCCCGACGTTGGTGATGGTGATCGTGCCGTCGGCGAGATCGGCAGGACTGCTCTTGCCTTCCTTGGCCGTCCGCGTCAGATCCGACAGCGCGCGGGCGATGTCCACCAGAGACTTCTCGTGAGCGTCCTTGATGTTCGGCACCATCAGCCCGCGCGGAGTCGCGGCGGCGATACCGAGGTTGACGTAATGCTTGGTCACTATCTCCTGACTCGTCTCGTCCCACGAGGAGTTGAGCGACGGATTCGATTTGAGCGCAACGAGAACCGCCTTGGCGACCAGAGCCAGCGGGGTCAGACGAACGTCGGCGAAGTGAGCGGACGCACGGAGGGAGTCCAGCAGAGTGAGAGTTTCGGTGACGTCGACGGTGACGAACTCGGTGACGTGCGGAGCGGTGAACGCGCTGCGCACCATCGCCTCCGCCGTGTGCTTGCGCACTCCCTTGATCGGGGTCCGTTCTTCGCGACCGGCCCGTTCCGCTGTCCGCTCCTCGACCGGGTTGTCACCCGCGAGGTAGGTGTCGATGTCCTCACGGGTGACGTCGCCGCGGTCTCCGGTGGCCGGCACCTCGGCGAGGTCGACGGCGTTGTCCTTGGCCATCTTTCGCACCGGTGGCGCAGCCAGCGGTTTCCCGTTCTGTCCGGTCGGTGTCGGGGTGGCCGGTGCTGCACCTCGGCCACCGCGTCGACTGGAGCCTTCCTTCGCCACGCCGTAGCCGACGAGAACCGGAACACGCTCGTCCCCGTCTTCGGCGGGAACCGTCATGTCCACATCGGGAACGGCAGGCTCCGGCTCGACACCGCCCTCGTCGTCGCCACCGACCCTGATGTCGATGATCGGTACGCCGACCTCGACGGTGTCACCCTCCGACACGTGAAGGGCGGCAACGACCCCGGCGAACGGTGAGGGAAGTTCGACGGCGGCCTTGGCCGTTTCGACCTCGGCGATGTTCTGATTCAGCTCGATGGTGTCACCGACGGCGACGAGCCAGGTCAGCAGATCGGCTTCGGTGAGTCCTTCCCCGAGGTCGGGCAACGGAAAGCTCTTGATGGTGGGCATCGTCGAATCCTGTTCGGTACGTATCGGCGGCGGTCGGTGAGCGCGAGGTCAGTGCGAGCGGCAGCGGTCGACTGCGTCGAGAATCCGGTCGACATCGGGAAGGAAGAATCGCTCCAGTTTCGATGCCGGGTACGGAGTGCCGAAGCCACCGACGCGCAACACCGGCGCCTCGAGGTTGTAGAAGCACCGTTCGGAGATTCGAGCTGCGATCTCCGAACCGAGTCCCATGAACACCGGTGCCTCATGGGTGACGACGAGACGCCCGGTCTTGCGTACCGAGGCCTCGATGGTCTCGAAGTCGATGGGCGAGAGCGAGCGGAGATCGATGACCTCGATCGACACTCCCTCGTGGGCAGCGACTTCGGCGGCCTTGCGTGCGGTGGCGACGAGTGGTCCGTACGCGATCAGGGTGACGTCGGTGCCTTCGGTGACCACCCGTGCCCGATGCAGCGGGTACGACGCGTCGGCATCGAGGTCGATGGGGCTCTTCTCCCAGTACCGACGCTTCGGCTCGAAGAACAACACCGGATCGTCGCTCGCGATGGCCTGCTGAATCATCGAGTAGCCGTCGGCGGCGTTGCTGCAGGTGACCACGCGAAGACCCGCGGTCTGCGCGAAGTATCCTTCGGGAGACTCCGAATGATGCTCCACGGCACCGATTCCGCCGCCGTAGGGCACCCGGATGGTCATCGGAATCTTGACGTTGCCACTGGTGCGGTAGTGCAACTTCGCCACCTGCGAGACGATCTGGTCGAACGCCGGATAGATGAAACCGTCGAACTGAATCTCGCACACCGGCCGGAAACCTCGCATCGCGAGGCCGACGGCGGTGCCGATGATTCCCGATTCCGCCAGCGGCATGTCGAGTACTCGACCGGGACCGAAGTCCTTCTGCAGGCCGTCGGTGATGCGGAAGACACCGCCGAGCTTGCCGATGTCCTCGCCCATCAGCAGGACCTTCGGGTCGTTCTCCATCGCTCGTCGCAGACCTGCATTGATGGCCTTGCCCAACGGGAGACTGGTGGGCCGTTCCAGGGTGGTCATGACGTAGCTCCTTCGAATCCGGCCTGGTACGAGGCGAATTGGGCGCGCTCGTCGTCGAGTAGGGGGTGGGGATCGGCGTAGACGTTGTCGAACACCGACATCGCGGTCGGCTCGACGGTTTCGAGGCAGCCGCGGCGAAGCTCGGCTGCGACCTCGTCGGCGGTGCGCTTCACCGAGGCGGCGAATGCGTCGTCGAACACGCCGATTCGCCTGAGCAGCCTCTCGATTCGATCGATCGGATCCTTGGCACGCCATTCGTCGTCGGTGGCACCCGAGCGGTATCGCGTCGGATCGTCGGAGGTGGTGTGCGGGCCCATGCGGTAGGTGACGGCCTCGATGAGCGTCGGGCCGCTACCTTCGCGGGCGCGGGCGAGCGCTGCCCTGGTGACAGCCAGGACGGCGAGAACGTCGTTGCCGTCGACGCGCACCGACGGGATGCCGTATCCCTCACCGCGAGCGGCGATCGTGGCCTTCGTCTGCACCGTGACCGGTTCGGAGATGGCCCACTGGTTGTTCTGGCAGAAGAACACCACCGGTGCGTGGAAACTCGCGGCGAAGCCGAGTGCCTCGGAAATATCGCCCTGGCTGGTCGCGCCGTCGCCGAAGTAGGTGATGGCTGCGCCCTCGGCCCCCTCGAGTTGCATGCCGATGGCGTACCCGGTGGCGTGCAGGCCCTGAGATCCGACGATGATCGCCGGCGTCGTCATGCGGTATTCGTACGGGTCCCAACCGGAGAGGGTCGATCCGCGCCAGAAGCGCAGCATCTGCGTCGGGTCGACGCCCCGGCAATAGGCGACCCCGTGCTCGCGGTAGCTGGCGAACACGAAGTCCTCGGTGTCGAGAGCGCGGGCCGAACCGACCTGCGCCGCTTCCTGACCGAGCAGCGGTGCCCACAACCCCAGTTCGCCCTGTCGCTGCAGTGCGGTCGCCTCGGTGTCGATGCGGCGAACGACCACGAGATCTCGGTACAAGTCCATCATCGCGGCCGTGTCGATGTCGGCGACCAGCGGCGAGTAGGTCTCGTTGCGGACCACCGTCCCAGATTCCTTTATCAGCTGTACCAGCGAGGTGGTAGTCATGATCGTCGCACTCTCCGTCGTGATGTGATGTCCTTCACAAGAACACCACCGACATCCACCCTGCACAAGTGATGACTTCACAACTGCGCAGTGTGCACAATATTGGGTAACGACAGAGCGACAGGAAGTGCGCAATGACCGATCTGGACAAGACCGACGCCCGACTCCTCCTCGCCCTCTGCGCCAAACCGCGCGCCACCGGCGTCGAACTCGCCACCACGTTGGGGCTGTCCCGCAACACCGTGCAGGCGCGCCTCGGCCGTTGGGACGACAAGGGATCGCTCACGCCCATCGATCACCGCATCCCACCGAAGTCGTTGGGACGCCCGTTGCAGGCGTTCGTGACCGCGCAGGTCAACCAACACACGCTCGCCGCAGTGACCCAACACCTTCGCACCATCCCGGAAGTGCTCGAAGTGTTCGGGCTGTCCGGGGCCGCGGACATGCACATCCGCATCGCGGCCGTCGATGCCGACGACCTGTACCGCATCGCAGGTCTCATTCTGGACATCCCCGGGGTGGAGCGCACCAACATGTCCATCGCGATGAGCGAGCTGATCCAGTACCGCACCAAGCCGTTGCTCGAACAACTCGCCGAGGACGGTCGTCGCTGAGCAGCCCGACCATCCCGGCTCGGTCGATCCGAGATGCACCGTGCAACATGCACATTCTCGGCAACAGCGGTTGACCAGCGTGCACGTTCACGACACCCTTCGGGGACACGAATTCCGGATACCACCCATTTCCGGTACCGCCGCCTCATCACCCGAAAGAGACCGCCTGTGTCCGTCGTTGCCGACCACCCCGCCGCATCGAGCACCTCGTCCGATTCCTTCCCCGCCGCGACCGGCGTCTTCGATCGTCCCGACATGCCACGCGACTGCGCACACGAACGCGTCGTGTTCTGCCAGGACCCCGACACCGGTCTGCGCGCGATCATTGCGGTCCACTCCACGGTCCTCGGTCCGGCTCTCGGCGGAACTCGCTTCTACCCTTACGTTTCCGAGCAGGAAGCGTTGACCGACGTGCTGCGCCTCTCCCGCGGAATGACGTACAAGGCGGCCGTCGCGGGAGTCGATCTCGGCGGCGGAAAGGCAGTGATCATCGGTAACCCCAACGCCATCAAGACCCCGACGCTACTGGGCGCGTACGGCCGATTCGTCGAGTCGCTCGGCGGAACCTACGTCACCGCGGGCGATGTGGGCACCAACAGCGACGATCTCGACATCATCGCCGAGGAGACGGCGCACGTCGTCGGCAAGAACACCACCGCCGGCGGCACCGGCGACAGCGGCCCCCAGACTGCGCTCGGAGTCTTTCTCTCACTCCTGGCCGCAGCCGAATCCACATGGGGCTCGGACGATCTGACCGGCAAGCGTGTCGGCGTCGAGGGCGCGGGCAAGGTGGGCTACAACCTCGTCTCACTGCTTCGCGAAGCCGGTGCCGAGGTGGTCGTCAGCGACTCCTATCCGCCTGCCCTCGATCGCATCGTCGCCGACTTCCCCGGTGTCACCGTGGGATCCGACATCATCGGTGCCGACATCGACGTCTATGCGCCGTGCGCCATGGGTGCCACTCTCGACGCGTCCTCGGTGGCCCGGTTGTCGGCGTCCATCGTCTGCGGCGCGGCCAACAATCAACTGCTCACACCCGACGTCGAAGCGATGCTGGCTGCCCGCGGAATCGTGTGGGTACCCGACTACGTCGCCAACGCCGGCGGCCTGATCCAGGTGGAAGGCGAACTGCGCGGCAAGGATTCGGCTCAGGTGATGGCCACGATCGGCAAGATCCGCGACACCGTCACGGGCATCTTCGCCATCGCCCGCGCCGAGGGCATCCTGCTCGGGGCAGCGGCCGATCGTCTGGCCGAGGATCGAATCGCGGCCGCCCAGGGCTGAGAGGTGGTATCCCTCCGGCATCCCGCACCGACGACGGCCTGTCGGAGGACTACCCCTGAGAAAGGTTGTATCCCTTCACGACCCGATGAAGCAGCCCTTCCAGGCGGAGACTGGCAACGGACGGTTTGACGTCCGACGGACGAGCCGTACAGATCCGCCGTGCCGGTACGGACGCGGCGAGCCGCTTGACGACGACCTCGCCGCGGACGTAGCTGGTGGCGAGTTGGGGGCACAGCGTGACACCGAGACCCGCGGCGACCATGGCCTGCGTTTCCTGATAGTCGCTCGCTTCGACCGCCACCGTCGGCGTGAAGCCGGCGGTGTCGGCACAGCGCCAGAGATGCTCTGTGGTGGGGTGACCTCCAGCTCGCACGATCCAGTCGTCGTTGCTCAGATCCGAGAGCTCGACCGTATCCGCGTGCGACAGTTCGTGATCACGCCGAACAATCAATACCGTTGAGTCGCTGAGAATTTCGCGAACGGTCAGACCTTCGTCGACGGTTCGATTCCACGGATAGTCCCACGTCAGCGCCAGATCGAGCTGCCGCGTCTCGAGCAACTCCCGCAAAGGTGCGATTCGGCTCGAATGTATCGACAGACGAATTCCCGGGTGCGCCTCACGTAGTCCGATGACGACGTCGGGCAACAACGACGCGGCAAACGTGGGAAATACTCCGAAGCGAACTGTCCCGGTGAACCCTTCGGCGAGCTCACGGAGATCGTCTTTCATCCCGTCGAGTTGCTCGTCGATGGCGCGTGCCCTCACGACAACCGCTCGCCCGGCCTCGGTCAAGCGCACACCGCGTGCATGTCGCTCGACGAGCTCGACGGCGAGTTCGGACTCCAACTTGCTGATTTGCTGCGAGATGGCCGACGAGGTGTATCTCAGCTCGTCGGCTGCCGCGGCCATAGATCCGTGTCGTCCGACAGCCGACAAGATCTGCAGCCGGGTCAAATCGGCCCTCATCTACCCAACTTTAGCATCACTTATGTCGGACTCAAGAAACCTTGACTACTACTTATCTATCGGCGCTGCCATAGTGGCTTTCGAGAGTGATCCAGGCCATAGGCCACCGTTCACCGGACCTGTTCCGCGAACGTTCCTCGACACTCCCCGACTGCACAGAAAGCCATGGCACCATGTCGACAGTTACGGTTTCCGCCGCCCAACTCGAAGATCTCGCATCGCGAGCACTGATCACGTGCGGCATGTCCGAGGCGTCAGCTCGGACCATCGCAGAAGTCCTCGTGTTGGCCGACCTGTTCGGCATCCACACACACGGAATCCAACGGGTCCCCCAGTACCTCGACCGCGCCGCGATCGGGGGCATGGATCCGCGCGCCGACGTCACCACCACCAGACCTGCCCCCGCTCTCGCGCTGATCGACGGTGCCAACGCAGTGGGACCTCTGGTCGGTAGTGCTGCACTCACCGCAGCCATGGACGGTGCCCGAACATGCGGTGTGGGAGCGGCGTTCGCACAGCACAGCAACCATTTCGGGCCGGTCATGCCGTACCTTTTCAAGGCTGCTTCGGAGGGATTCGCGGCGATCATCGCCAGTAATGCGACGACCACCATCGCACCGTCCGGAGGGAAGGCCACCCGGGTGGGCAACAACCCGATGGGATGGGGTGTCCCCAATCCGGGTGGCGACCCCATTCTTCTCGACATCGCGTTGAGCGTCGCAGCACGAGCGAAGATTCGGGCCGCGCAAACCGATGGCCGCACCATTCCCGCCACGTGGGCCACCGACAGCGCAGGCCACCCCACGACCGATCCGAGCGCTGCGCTCTCGGGGTTCCTGCAGCCCATCGCGGGCCACAAGGGATACGGGCTGGCGGTCATGGTCGACCTGTTCGCCGGATTACTTTCCGGTGCGGCATATCTGGACAAGGTCAGCTCATGGAGCGTCTCACCCGAGCGGGCCCAGAACCTGGGGCACTTCTTCGTCCTCGTCGACACCGAGCTGCTGCTCTCCGGGCCCGATCTGCACGAGCGCGTCCAGGACTTCGGGGATCGGTTGCATTCGGTTCCGGCAACAGATCCCGCCGATCCCGTTCGACTACCGGGCGAATACGAGATGGCGCGTTACCACGAGCAGATCCGAGACGGGATCACGCTCGACGACAGTGATATTCGAGCGTTGCATCAGCTCGTCGAGTCTCGGGTCTGAGAAGAACCGACAAGTCGAAGGAATTCCCATGAAGGTATCGATAGAGAATTTGACCCTCGCCTACGGACAGAACACCGTCGTCCGCGACCTCGATCTCAAGATTGCCGACGGAGAATCGCTCGTGTTACTCGGTCAATCCGGCTGCGGCAAGACCAGCACCATGCGTTGCGTCGCAGGTCTCGAAAGTCCGAACGAAGGACGAATCACCATAGGCGACAACGTGATGCACGATTCATCCAGTGGCCGAACCGTACCGCCCAACAAGCGCAACGTCGGAATGGTGTTTCAGTCGTACGCGGTATGGCCTCATCGCACCGTGTTCGAGAATGTCGCATTCTCGCTGCAGATGCAGAAAGTCGGTAAGGACGAACTCGTCTCCCGCGTGTACGAGACACTCGATCTGGTCGGGCTGCGTGAGTTGGCCGAGCGCGGAGCCAGCCTGTTGAGCGGTGGCCAGATGCAGCGGGTAGCCCTCGCACGGAGCCTGGTCATGCGCCCCAACGTCCTGTTGCTCGACGAGCCGTTGTCCAATCTCGATGCGCGTCTGCGCGAACGCCTGCGAATGGAACTACGTGAACTACAACTGCGACTCGGCCTGACCACGATCTACGTCACGCACGATCAGGTGGAAGCATTCGCCTTGGCCGACCGCATCGCGCTGATGCAGAACGGCCGAATCGTCCAGAGCGGCGCACCCGATCAGATCTACACCGCGCCCGCCAGTGGGTCGATCGCAGAGTTCCTCGGCGTGGGCAACCTGTTCGCGTGCTCACCCACTCCTGGCATGTCCGGAGCAGTCACGCTCACCGACCACGACTTCACGGTCCGAATCGATGCCACCGTGCCCGACAATGCCGACCGACTGCTCGTGTGCCTGCGTCCCGAGGACATGACCGTCACGCCCGTACACGACGAGCCGGCTACGGGAGTGGGTTGGGCAGGGCGTGTCGACGTCGCGAGCTACCAGGGGGCGTCCATTCGTTACCGCATCACTCTCGACGGCGGGCCGAACATCGAGGCCCTCGCCACCGGGGCCGCGAAACGGGCGCTGCACGTGGGAGAACGGGTCGCCGTCGACATCACACCCGGAGCCGCACAGCTGCTGGTCGACGACCGCACGCAACTCGTCGGGGCTCACTCGTGAGCGCCCCCACCACCGACCGTCCGCGGCACGCACCGGCACCGACGCCGAGCGTCTCGGTGTCGCGCACCCGCAACCGTCGGCTGCGGCGGAGCCTTCCGACACTCGTCCAACTCGCGCTTCTCGCGCTCATCGTCCTGTGCCCGATGTTCTTCATCGTCATGGGTGCCTTCACCGACAATCCCGACCGCAGCAACGTCTTCGACTTCGGTCACTTCACTTTCGACAACTTCGCTCTACTGGGACGCCAGTCGGCTCGAGAGGCGATGTGGAGCTCCGCGATCGTCGGAATCGGATCGTCGATTCTCGCCCTCCTCATCGGTGCGACATTGGCGTTCCTGGCCGCAAGAACCAACATCCCGGGTCGAAAATTGATCTACGGCATCGGAATTGCTCCACTGTTCCTGCCGTCGCTCGTCGGTGCGCTGGCGTGGGCTCTGCTCGCCGGCCCCGCAACCGGTTACCTCAATCTCGCCCTGACTGCCCTCGGACTCCGCGGATTCGTCGACATCTACAGTTTCGCCGGAATGATCTTCGTTCTCGGCCTGTATTACGCTCCGTATCCGTTCCTGATGATTCACTCGGCGTTGTCGTTGATGAATCCGGATCTGGAAGATGCAGCCAGCCTGCACGGGGCAGGGCTCACCCAGATGCTCCGCAAGATCACCTTTCCGCTCGTGCTTCCTGCCACGATCGGATCCGGCATACTCGTGTTCGCCCTGACCGTCGAGAACTTCGCCGTCGCACAGGTCATCGGTGTACCCGGCGGCGTGGACACCCTGCCCACCCTCATCTATCGACTCATGAACGCTGCGCCTGCCCGCAGTAACGACGCGGCAGCCATCGCCGTCGTCCTCACCGTTCTGCTCGTGATCGTCGTGGCCTTGCAGAACAGAGTGACCGGCAGCAAGGAATACACCACCGTCAGCGGCAAGGGAGTGCGCGCACGACAGGTGCCACTTCGGGGCTGGCGTTGGCCGGCCGCCGCTCTCGCATGGCTGTACTTCGTTCTCGCCGTGGCACTCCCGATGGGAGCCCTCGTGGTGGCGTCGCTCCAGACCAGCCCGTACCTGGCCCGATTCGGGGAGTTGTTCGACGCAGGCGCATTGTCCCTGTGGAGCCTGGGGCAAACAGTTCAGGACCCGGACTTCCACAACGTTGTGCTCAACAGTGTCATCGTCGGTGTGTCGACCGCGGCCATAGGCACGACTTTCTGTTTTGCGTTGGCGTACACCCGGTACCGGACCAGGTCGCCCGGACGATCGGTGCTGGAGTACCTGGCAATGCTGCCGTTGGCAGTTCCCGCCATCGTGCTCGGGCTGGGTTTGCTCTGGACCTGGCTGGCGTTGCCGGTGCCGATCTACGGAACTCTCGCCGTCCTCGTCGTCGCATTCATCGCAGTCTTCCTGCCGCAGGGATACCGCGGAGTGTCCTCCTCCATCGTTCAGCTCGACCAGGACCTCGAGGACAGCGCAGTGATGCTCGGCGCGAGCCGAGCAAAGGCCATCCGATTCGTGACAGTGCCCCTGCTCCGAATCGGGCTGTCCTCGACCTTTCTGCTGCTGCTCATGTTGTCGATGCGCGAATTGACTGCGGCCCTGTTCCTTTTCACCTCTGACACCAGACTGCTGTCCATAGCGATCTTCGACGCCTACGACAACGGATCCATCCGATCGGCAGCCGAACTCGGGTTGCTCTACTGCGTCGTGATCGGCGTTCTTGCTGCACTGTCCCGCCGATTCGGCGCAAAGGAGTCCAAGTAGATGACCACATCGACGATCCGGCGGTTCGGGGCCGCAGTGTGCGCGATCGCGGTCGCCGCGGTGACCGCATGCAGTCCACCACCGCAGGCCCCATCGCTGGCACGGTCGGCCGCGTCCATCACCGAACCAGGTGGGGCTCTGGTGATCGACGGCGAGCAGATCGCAGACCCGGATCTGTGGTCGCGCGCAGAATCCGAGGGCACGATAACGCTGTACAGCGGATACACCCAGGACACCGAATCCGAGGTGCTCGAACAGTTCGAGGCCGACACCGGTATCGAGGTGAAACTCGTTCGCTTGACCTCCAATCGGCTCTACGAACGCCTCACGGCCGAATACAGTACCGGTCGCCTCGATGCAGACGTCATCCGGATTTCCGACCCCGGATTCGTTCGGGGTCTGGCCGAGCGCGGACTGTTCCAGCCCTACTTGCCCGGTACTGCGGACAATCTGCAGGATGACGTCTCGTTCGACGACAACCGATATTTCCGCACGTTCAACCCGATCTACACCTTCGGCTACAACCGCGCTGTCGTCGACGACGCCGACGCCCCCACGTCGTGGAATTCTCTTCTCGAGGATCGTTGGGACGACAAACTCGGTATCGCGCAGGCCGGTTCGGGCGGAAGCGCGCTCGCTCTGACTCGATTTCAGCGCGATGTTCTCGGCGACGACTACCTCCGCAGATACTCCTCGGAGGCGCGAGTGTTCGACTCGATCGGTGCCCAGCTCGATGCCTTGGCCCGCGGCGAGATCAACGCGGGCACCGTCGTCGTGAGCAGCGTGAACATCGCGAACAACGAGAACGCTCCTGTCGATTTCGTCGTACCGGACGAGGGAGTCACCTCGTACGACTACTACACGGGAGTTGCCGACACCGCACGCAATCTTGCTGCCGCACAGGTATTCATGAACTGGAACCTCTCCACCCGCGGCCAGCGGGTGTTCACCGACCTCGGCGAATACTCGGTACGGACCGACGTCGATCCGCCGAACATTCTCGGTGTTCAGCTCCCCGACTTCACCGATCCCAAGGTGCACCGGATCACCCCGGAGGAATCGACCACCCACTCCGCCGAGGATCAGACTGCGTGGAACTCGATCTTCGGATACAACGAATGACCCTGCCGCAGTGCAGAGTCCACTGAAGGGACCTACCTCTCATGCCGAAGCCGAAAACCCGAGTCGAGGGCACCGTCGTCGAACTGGACGGCGACGAGATGACCCGAGTCATCTGGCACTACACCAGGGATCATCTGATCCTTCCGTATCTCGACGTGAACCTCGAGTACTACGACCTGGGAATACGGTCCCGCGACTCCACCGACGATCAGATCACCGTCGACGCTGCACGAGCTGTCGAGAACCACGGTGTCGGCGTGAAGTGCGCCACCATCACACCCGACGCCGGCAGAGTGGAGGAGTACGCTCTGCGACAGATGTGGCGCTCGCCCAACGGCACCATTCGGAATGTACTCGGAGGGACTATTTTTCGAGCCCCCATCATCATCTCGAATGTTCCCCGACTCGTGCCCGGGTGGACCGAACCCATCGTAATCGGGCGTCACGCCTTCGGCGACCAATACCGCGCCACCGATTTCACCGTGCCCGGGCCGGGTACCGTCACCATCACCTACACCCCCGACGACGGAGGCGAACCGATACAGCACGAGTTGGTGAGGTTCACCGACGAAAGCCTCGGCGGAGTGGTGCAGGGTCAGTACAACTTCACCCAGTCCATCATCGATTTCGCGCGGGCCTCGTTGAACTACGGTTTGCAGCAGAACTATCCGGTCTACCTGTCGACGAAGAACACCATCCTGAAGGCGTACGACGGCCGATTCAAGGACGTCTTCGAGCACATCTATCGGACCGAGTTCCAGACCGAGTTCGAGGCAGCCGGACTGACGTACGAACACCGCCTCATCGACGACATGGTCGCGTCGGCCATGAAGTGGAAAGGCGGGTACGTGTGGGCCTGCAAGAACTACGACGGAGACGTGCAATCGGACTCGGTCGCACAGGGATTCGGTTCACCTGGCTTGATGACGTCCATCCTGCTCACACCGGACGGCAGAACATGCCTGACCGAAGCTGCCCACGGAACCGTGCGACGCCACTTCCGTAGGTACGAGGCCGGTGAACCCACGTCGACCAACCCGATCGCGTCGATCTTCGCCTGGACTCGCGGCCTCGAACACCGCAGCAAGTTGGATGGAACGCCCGACGTGGGCCGGTTCGCCCGCACACTCGAACACGTCGTCGTGAGGACCGTCGAAGACGGTCGAATGACGAAGGACCTCGCAACACTGATCGGTGAAGACCAGCACTACCTGACCACCGAGCAGTTCCTCGACGCGGTCCGCTACGAATTGGACCGAGAAATGCGGCGATGATCTCGGCACACGACGCTCCACTCCCGGTCGTGGATCGAGGGGCATCCTGCACCCACGGCCTGGGGTGGAGCGAAACGTGCGGCTCTACCGTAGAGCGATGTACTTGGTCTCGAGGTATTCCTCGATGCCCTCCGACCCGCCCTCGCGTCCGAAACCCGATTCCTTCACCCCACCGAACGGGGCGGCCGCGTCGGAGATCGCACCGCGGTTGACCCCGACCATGCCGGTGTCCAGTGCTGCCGACACCCGCAGTGCTCGGTCGAGGCTCTCGGTGTAGAAGTAGGCCACCAACCCGTACCGGGTGTCGTTGGCTGCGGCGACGGCCTCGTCCTCGGTGTCGAATCCGATGATTGCCGCGACGGGCCCGAAGATCTCGTCCTGCAACAGATTCGCGTCGGCCGGGATTCGGTCGAGCACCGTCGGCGCGTAGAAGAATCCGGGTCCCTCGGGTGCGGCTCCGCCGGTGCGCACTCGGGCTCCCTTCGCGACGGCGTCGTCGACCAGTGCGGTGACCGTTCGACGCTGCTTGTCGTTGATGAGCGGCCCGATGTCGGTACCGTCCGCATCACCGGGACCGACGGTCAGCGCGTCGATCCGTGAGGTCAGCTTCGCGGTGAATTCCTCGCGCACCGAGTTCGCGACGTACAGACGATTCGCTGCCGTGCACGCCTCGCCGCCGTTGCGCATCTTGGCCAGCATCGCTCCGTCGACAGCGGCGTCGACGTCTGCGTCGTCGAACACGATGAACGGGGCATTGCCACCGAGCTCCATCGACGTCCTCAACAGACGATCGGCAGCGTTGCGCACCAACAGTTTTCCCACTCCGGTGGAACCGGTGAACGTGATCTTTCGCAGCCTCGGATCGTCCATCAACGGTCCGGTGACGGACGCGGCGTCGGAGGCCGGGAGTATCGACAGCACGCCACGCGGCAACCCGGCGTCGGCGAACACCTGCCCGAGCAGAAGCATCGTCAGCGGGGTGTCCTCGGCCGGTTTGACGATGACGGTGCACCCCGCCGCCAGTGCCGGCCCGATCTTGCGTGTGCCCATGGCCAACGGGAAGTTCCACGGGGTGATCGCCAGGACCGGACCGACCGGCGACTTGGTGACCAGGATCGAGCCGTTGCCCGCAGGGGCGGGGGTGAACCGGCCGCCGATCCGGACGGCCTCCTCACCGAACCAGCGTAGGAACTCGCTGCCGTACTTCACCTCGCCGTGGCTCTCCGCCAACGACTTTCCCATTTCGAGTGTCATCAGCAGAGCGAAGTCGGCAGCACGCTCCTGCAGCAGATCGAAGGCGCGCCGCAGAACCTCGGCTCGCTCACGAGCGGGCGTCGCCGCCCACCCCGGCTGCGCCTCGGCGGCAAGGTCGAGCGCGGTGATGCCATCGGCTGCGGTGGCGTCGGCGACAGTGGTCAACTCCTCGCCGGTCGCCGGGTTCAGCACCGAGAATCGCGCGCCCGACGCAGAGGGAGTCTGCACGCCACCGAGCCACAGTTCGGTGGGCAGCTTGGAGATCAGGTCGACAGCCGACATGTCAGTTCTCCTGTGCCACGGCGCGCAGCGCGTCTTCGAGCACGGTGAGCGCTTCACCGAGCAACTCGTCGGAGATCACCAGTGGCGGCAGCAACCGGATGACGTTGCCGTAGGTACCGCACGTCAGCACGATCACCCCGGCCGCGAGTGCCGCCGCCGCAACGGCTTTGGTGGCCTCGGGGTTGGGCTCACGTCCACCCGGCACGACGAGCTCGATCGCAAGCATGGCTCCCCGGCCACGCACCTCACCGATGATGCCGACCTCGGCACTCAACGCATTCAGTCGCTCGAACACGATTCGTTCGATGTCGCGGGCTCGGGCGTTGAGGTTCAGTGTCTCCATCTGTTCGATGGACGCCAGGGCCGCGGCGCAGGCGACGGGGTTTCCGCCGTAGGTTCCACCGAGTCCACCGGGATGCACGGCGTCGATCAGATCGGCCCGGCCGGTGACCGCGGCCAGCGGCATTCCTCCTGCTATCCCCTTCGCCATGGTGATCAGGTCCGGCACGACGGACTCGTGTTCGCTCGCGAACCACGCGCCGGTGCGGGTGAATCCGGCCTGTACCTCGTCGGCGATGAACACCACGCCGTTCTCGCGTGCCCAGTCCGCCAGTGCAGGCAGGAATCCTTCTGCGGGCACGATGAAGCCGCCCTCACCCTGAATGGGTTCGATCAGGATCGCGGCCAGATTGCCCGCGCCGATCTGCTTGTCGATGACGGAGATCGCTCGCGCCGCCGCCTGGGCACCGGTGACCGCGGAACCGTCGGAGTTCAGGCCCTCCCTGAACGGGTAGGACATCGGGGCCCGATAGACCTCGGGGGCGAACGGCCCGAACCCGCTCTTGTACGGCATCGACTTGGAGGTCAGCGCCATCGTCAGATTGGTACGACCGTGGTAGGCGTGGTCGAACACGACGACGGCCGACCGCCCGGTGGCGTGCCGTGCGATCTTCACGGCGTTCTCGACTGCCTCGGCACCACTGTTGAACAGCACGCTGCGTTTGTCGTGATCCCCCGGCGTCAACTCGGCGAGCTTCTCGGCGACCTCGATGTACCCCTCGTACGGCGCGATCATGAAACACGTGTGGGTGAAGTGTGAGACCTGATCCTGCACTGCAGCAACGACTGCCGGGTTCGAGGCACCGACTGTCGTCACTGCGATTCCGGCCCCGAGGTCGATCAGCGAGTTCCCGTCGACATCGACCACGACGCCACCGTCGGCATCGGCCACGTACACCGGCAGCGTCGACGCCACGCCTGCACCGACGACGGCCTTGCGGCGCTGCGCCAACGCCGCCGACTTCGGACCGGGGAAGGCGGTGACGATCTTGCGTTCCTGCGGAAGTCGGTACTCGATCGAGGCCATGGTCGCACCTTTCGTGTGGGCTTGTGCAGTCAGTATGCGACTCTCCGAGCGAGACAGCGCGACGCCATTTCGTACACATCAGGGCTGGATCACACTCCATTTCGGCACACACAGCGCTACAGTTCCACAGGTGAGCGTGCAGATGTCCTGGCTGCTGAGGCAGCAACACCTCCGCCTGAGTCATCGCGGCGGACCGGAGCGCAGCACTGTGCCGATCACGTTCGCGCAGGCGACCGAGCTCACCGATCCGAGCCCCTGGCTGTCCGGCGGTGAACTGATTCTCACGACCGGGCTCGGCTTCGACGCCGACGGCCCGGCTCTCGCCACCTACGTCCGGACCCTGGCGGCCGCGGGTGTCGCCTGCCTCGGATTCGGAGTCGGGTTGTCCCACAGCACGATCCCGCGTCACATTCTCGACACGGCCGAGGCCGTCGGCCTTCCCGTCGTCGAGGTCCCGTACGACACCCCGTTCGCCGCCGTGATCAGGGCGGTCATGAAGCGCATAGCCGAGCAGGAATACGAGCAGGTTCTTCGTGCGGCCTCGGTCCAGACCCGTATCACTCGGGCAGCGTTGCACGGCGGCGTCGACGCGATCGTTCGCGAACTGGCCGTCGCCACGTCCACGTCGGTGGCGCTGATCGGCAATCGCACCGAATCGTTTCATCCCGCCGCCGCAGCCGATCTCGTCGAGCGCGCCCGCGAGGTCGCCCGCAGCATTCGCCCGTCGTCGTCACCGGCCACGGTCTCGGTCAGCGAACCGGGGTGCACCGTCACTCTGCACTCCGTCGCGATCTCCGGCGGGGCGTCGAGCTTTCTCGCCATCCGTACCGCAGGCCCGGTGACGGGTGTCGAGCAGATCCTGCTGGGGCACGCGGTGTCGCTGGTGACCCTCGAGCTCGAGAAGCCCACACGTCTGCGCGCCGAACAGTCCCGACTCAACACGCTCGCGCTCGGGTTGTTACTGGACGGCCATCTGCCTGCCCCCGACGGCACCGCGCTACCGAGCTACCTCGTGGACGCGGCCGACGACGACTCTCGCGTCAGGGTTGCGATGGTCCGCGGACCCGCCGAGCGCGTCGTCGAGGCGGTCGATGCCGAGTGCCGGGCCCGGGCGCGGCCCACGTTCGCGCGCACGACCGACGCCGGTGTCGCGGTGTTGTTGCGCGGTAGCGATGACTCCGATGTCGTTGCTCGACTGCTTGATTCACTGCCGAGGTCGGTGTGCGTCGGCCTCAGTTCCAGCCGACACATCTCCGAGACCCCTGTTGCTCTGCAGCAGGCTTCGCTCGCGTGCGCCGCAGCCGGCGCGAGCGATCGGATCGTCGAGTTCACCGGATCGATGCTGTTGGCGTCCGAACCGGTGCAGGAGTCGTTGCGTGCCATGGCTGCAGTCACCATCGCGGTACTGGCCGAGTACGACCGCACCCATTCCGCCGATCTGGTGGGATCGCTTCGGGCGTTCCTCGAGGCGAACGGGCATTGGGAAACCGCTGCGGCGCATCTGTCCGTTCATCGTCATACGCTGCGAAACCGCATCACGCGGTGCGAGGAACTGCTCGCGGTGGATCTGACGTCGGCGCGGGTACGAGCCGAACTGTTGCTCTCACTGCTTGCCTCGACAACGTGACTATCGGCGATCGTGTCAGGATCTCCCGATGACCACGCCTCGTCCCGAACCCCACATCGCCGTCGCAACTGCGAAATCGGTCCGACTCGGTGTTCTGCTGGCGGCAGTCGGTGGATTCCTCGACGCGTACACCTTCATCACCCGTGGCGGGGTGTTCGCCGGGGCGCAGACCGGCAACGTGGTGCTGCTCGGCGTCGATGTCGCCGGTGGCCGGTGGGTCGAGGCGCTGGCTTTTCTGCCGCCGTTGGCTGCCTTCGTCCTGGGCGTCGCGACCGCAGAGTTCATCGCGCTGCCCGCGGTTGCGAAGATCGTGCGACGACCGGTACGGGCGGTGCTGGTGTTCGAGATCCTCGTGGTCCTCGTCGTCGGTTTTCTGCCGGCGACCGTGCCCGATGCGGTGGTCTCGGTGATTCTCGCTCACGTTGCCGGCGTGCAGGTGACCACCTTTCGCGTACTGGTGGATTCGCCGTACAACACCACCATGACGACCGGGAATCTCCGCAGCATGGCGATGGCCGCATTCCATCGGGTGGTCGAACACGATCTGGAGGCCGGAACCCGCGCCCGACGGTTCGGCGCGGTGATCTCGGGATTCTTCGGCGGGGCGCTGCTCGGGGCGGTTGCGGTCGAGTTGTTCGGGCTACGGGCGATCTGGGTGGTTGCCCTCATGCTGACGATCGCCCTGGCGTTGTTCGTGTTCGACGAGCGCTCTCCCCGGCCGCGATCGCCGAAACACTGAGCGACCTAGTCACCCAATCGAAGTGGTGCGATGGCATCGAAGACGTCGCCCGGTCCCGGATTGCCCTCTGCCGACTTTCCTCCCAGATGATGCACGACGCCCCACACCGCATTCAGTGCGGTATGAATGGCACCCTCGGCCCACCCCGCCGTCCACGAGATGTCGTCGCCGGCAAGGAAGATTCCTCGATGTCGCGGGTCGAGTCGGTGTTGCACGAAGTGCGTGAACAGCCTCTCCTGGTAGCGGTAGTGACCGGGCAGGTTGGCTTTGAAGGCACCCATGAAGTCGCGTTCGGTTTCCCAGGACAGCGTGACCGGCGTGGAGATGATGTGACTGCGGAAATCGACGCCGGGATAGATCTCCTCGAGCGAGCGCAGCATGATGTTCATTCGCTCGGTCGGGTCCAGGGCCAGCAGCTTGAGCGAATCGTCGGACCACGTGTAGGACAGGCAGATCAGCCCAGGCCTGCCCTCCCCTTGGTCGAGTAGGTAGGTGCCACGGCTCATCCGGTCGGTCAGCGTCATGCTGACCACATCGCGGCCGGTGACCGGATCCTTGTCCTTCCAGAAGGGCCGGTCGACGAGTGCGAACACCTTGGTCGACCCCATGTAGTGGGTGCGTTCGATGGCGGTCCAGTGGTCGATGGGAAACAGATCGTCGTCACACCTGATGTTGCTGAGCAGCATCCAGCTCTGGGCGGTCACGACGGCGGCCGCGTAGGTACGAATGTTGCCGCGGTCGTCGTGGATCGTGGTGCCGCCGTCGGTACGTCTGATCTCGGTGACACGCGACATCGTGGTGCCGCCGTTCAGCGACGCCACCGACGTTCCCGCGGGCCAGTGTGCCATCTTCGCCGGCGAATCGGTCCACAGCCGCATCGGCAGTTGCTGTGAGCCGCCGACGATTCCGCGGTGGTGGTCGTCCGCCGCCGTGATGACGACTCGAAGGATCTCGAGGATCGAGTTGGGGTAGTCGGTGTCCCATCCGCCCGTTCCGAAACCGACCTGGCCGAACAGCTCTCGCATCCGAAACGACGAGAAGTGTTCGGATGCAGCGAGAAATCCGTAGAAGGTCTGGTCGTCGAACTTCACGATCAGCTCGTTCCAGATTCGCTTGATCTCGGCAACGTCGCGCCTGCGGATGGCCCGCTGCAGTGGGATCAGTTCGGCGTGTTCCTCCAGCGTCCGGTTCCACGCATCGGCGACCTCGGCGAACACCGGCGGTAGATCCTCGAGCTTCTGGGCGTAGTGGCTCTCGCCCTTGAGGTCGATCACCGTACTGGGGGTCGCTTCTGCCAACGGGTTCGGAAACGGCGTCGTCTCCAGCCCGACTGCGTCGAGGTAGTGGAACAGTGCCGTCGACGACGGCGGAAACCGCATCGCACCCATCTCGGCCACCACACCCGGGTGCCCCTCGAACGGCACCGACCGCATCCGGCCGCCGATTCGATCCGATTCGTACACAACGGGTTCCAGGCCGAGCCTGAGCAACTCGCGCGCGACGACCATACCCGCGAGTCCGCCCCCGATCACCGCGACCTTCGTACCGAGGGCAGCGTCGGGAACGCCCCCGAGGCCGGCCGGGTGCGCCAGATAGTCGTCGTAGGCGAACGGGAAATCAGGACCGAACATCGTGAGCGGTTGGTCGTCCTCGGATTCGATCGCGCTGTCCGGGGTGACGGGTGTGGTCATCGGTCGGTCTCCTGCTCGGACCGCGAGGGTCCTGTCGGGTCGAGAACTGTCCGGTACAGATCGTGGCGACGATCGTCCAGGTGAGTGTTGACGGCGCGAGATCGAAGGAGTTCGGCCGGATCCAGATCCACCGTCAGAAGCTGTTCGTGCGCGCCTGCCCGCGCGAGGTCGGTGCCACTCGGCGCGACGGCGCAGGTCAGTCCGCAGTACGTCAGACTCGCTTCCGTGCCGCAGCGATTGACGTAGGTGACGAACAGTTGACTCTCGTACGCGCGCGTCGGAACGACGTGGGTTGCGATGATCTCGAACGGGGTCATCAGGCCGGTCGGGACGATCAACCACTGCGTTCCGGCGTCGGCGTGGGCGCGAACGGTTTCCGGGAATTCGACGTCGTAGCAGGTGAGCAGACCGCAGCGCAGTCCGCCGAAGTCGAACTGCACCAACAGTTCCGACCCGGGAGTGAAGTGCGCGCGATCGAGTTCACCGAACAGGTGGGTCTTGCGGTAGCGCGCCACCGACAGTCCCGATGCATCGACCACCTGCACCGCATTGAACACCACCTCGCCACCGAGCGTCGATCGACTGCGCTCGGGATATCCGTAGACGATCGCGAGGCCGTGGGATCGAGCGATCGTCGATACCTTCTCGAAGATCGGCCCGTCGAACGGTTCTGCTCGTTCGAGTACCAGATCACCGATGTCGTATCCGCTGGCCGACATCTCCGGGGTCACCAGGATCGATGCACCTGCTGCGGCCGCGTTTCTCGCTGCGTCGTCGAGTGCGGCGAGGTTCGCGTGGACAGCGCCGGCCAGTTCCGGCCCTTGATAGAGAGACACGGTGACGGTCATGGCTGCAACTCCTGTTTCCTCGTCGGCAACTCCTCGGGTAGCGCGGGTGCCAGTACCCACAGGACCTGAGCACCGTCTGCGCCTTCGGCTCGGAAACTGTGTCTGCGACGCGGCGAGAAGGTGAACGCATCTCCCGGACCGAGCAGCACCTCGTCGCCCGCGAAGGTGCCGTCCGCTTCGGCGTCGAAGGTCACCCGCAACTCGCCGGTGATCACGTGCACGAACGTGACGTCGAGCGGGAGGGTGTACGCCTCGGCTCCGCTGCCGCCACCGGCGTCGATGTGACCCAGCAACACCTGCACCCGGCGCTCCCCCACCGGCGTCAACAAGTACTCGGTCATCGCTTCCCCGCCGAACATGATGCGCGGCAACGACTGCGCCCGGACCACCTCACCGGATGGCGCGTCGTCGAACAGCGAGCCGACCGGAAGCTCCAGGGCGGCGCAGACTCGAACCAGGGACGCCACCGACGCATTGACCTGGTCGCGTTCGAGCTTGGACAGATATCCCTTGGTGACTCCGCAGGCGTCGGCGAGTGCGTCGAGGGTCAGTCGCTTCTTCTGCCGAGCCTCCTTGAGCCGTGCGCCGATACGCGGCGCATCGCCGACGACCGACGTAGCAAGGGACACTGCTCTCGCCTTCCAGGAAACTTGTGTTGACAAGATCGAGCATCAGAGTAACGCTTGCCGGGCGAACTGGTCGACTCGAACGTCACCGGACTGATGAAAATTCGGAAGGAATTCTCGATGAACCCGAGCAATCCCGAACACCCGCCGATCGGTCCGGTCGACGCCACCAAGGTCCCTCGCTTCGCCGAGCCGACCACGTTCGCGCGGCTGCCCCGTCTCGACGAGGTGTCCCGCGCCGACGTCACCATCCTCGGTGTGCCGTTCGATTCCGGCGTCAGTTACCGCCCCGGCGCACGTTTCGGCCCGGGGCACATCAGGGCGGCCTCGAAACTCTTGCGTCCGTACAACCCCGCGCTGAAGGTCTCACCCTTCGCCCGCCAACAGGTGGCGGATTTCGGTGACATCGGCGTCAATCCGTTCGACATCACCGAGGCCTTGACCACGGTGCACGACGCGGTGACGGACCTGCGCGCCGACGGCTCCTCGGTTCTCACCCTCGGCGGCGACCACACCATCGCCCTGCCGATTCTGCGTTCGCTCGCACGCGATCACGGGCCGATCGCGGTACTGCACTTCGACGCGCACCTCGACACGTGGGATACGTACTTCGGTGCTCCCTACACCCACGGCACGCCGTTCCGACGAGCCAGCGAGGAAGGTCTGATCGATCTCGAACGCTCACAGCACATCGGCATCCGCGGCCCGCTCTACAGCGAGCAGGATCTCGAGGACGATCGTGTCCTGGGCTTCCAGGTGATTCGGTCCGACGACTACGAGGTCGACGGCGTGGCCAGCATCGTCGAACGGATGCGTCGACGCCTCGACGGCGGTCCGGTGTACGTCTCGGTCGACATCGATGTTCTCGACCCGGCACACGCGCCGGGCACCGGCACGCCCGAGGCCGGTGGCATGACGTCCCGAGAGTTGCTCAACACCCTGCGCGGACTCGTGGGCCTCCACGTGGTCGGGGCCGACATCGTCGAGGTGGCACCCGCATACGATCATGCCGAGATCACCGGGATTGCAGCGGCACATGTCGCCTACGAGCTGTTGTCGGTGCTCGCCCTCAACCGGTAGGACGCCCGCCTCACCGTTTCGGCAACACCAGGATCGGCACCGGCGAATGGCGGATGATCTTGGTGGCGCGCGAACCGAGGAACACCCGAGCGATCGGCCCCAGCGGCCCGGACGATCCGATGGTCAGTACTTCGCCGTCCTGCCAGTGAACCTCGTCGAGGGCCTCGCGCCAACTGCCGGCCATGGCCAGTTCGGTCGTGACCTGCTCGGCCGAAAGCCCAACCGCGACTGCGTCGTCCATCGCCGCGGTCAGTGCCTCGGTCAACCCGACGGCGAGTTCTGCGGCAACGTCGTCCTCGACGCGTAGGCCGACCTCGGGCGGATACATCGTCGCTCCGCGGACGACGAACGACGCCAAGCGGAGCGGGATACCCGCGTCTCGGGCGAGTTCGGCGGTCGGACCCACGACGCGCGACGCCTCGCTGTCGCCGGAGAACGCGCACGTGATCCGGGTCAGTGTGGCGCGTTCGCGCATCCGATAGCCGCGGGGAGCGAGCGCCACGGTCACCGGGGACGAGTGCAGAAGCTTGTCTGCCGTCGACCCGACGACCACCTGCCCGAGAGCGCCGTCGCCCGAGGAGCCGAGAACCAGTATCGAGGCCGAGATGCTCTCGGCCGCCTCGGTCAACGCCGTCGAGACCGAGCGGTGTGCGAATCGGTGGAACGATGCAGTGATGTCGGGTGCCCGGTCTTCGAGGTAGTGGCGCGCTTTCGCCTCCGACTCGGCTGCAGTCGTCGCGGCCCAGTCGGCGAACTCCGCATCCACCCGTGCCATCGACGGAGTCGACCACGGTTTGGGCACCACCGTCGCCACATCGATGTCGGTGCCGAGCGACCGAGCGATCTGGGCACCGAGATCGAGGGCACCGACGCTGCCTTTCCCCGGCGCGAATGCGATCAGGACACTCATCGCAGGTCCTGCTCTGCTCCGCGCAGCGTCGAGTGGTGCCGACCCCAGAACCAGTAGAACGCCAACACCACCGCGAGCCAGAGCCCGAACCAGAACCACGTGGTCCAGTGCAGTCCGGACAGGATGTACAGGCAGGCGAGGACCGACAGCACCGGAGTGACCGGGTATCCCGGAACCTTGAACGGCCGTTCGAGATCGGGCATCGAACGGCGCAGCACGATCACCCCGACGGATACGACGATGAATGCGACGAGGGTGCCGATCGACACCAGGTCCGCCAGCTTGTCGAGCGGAATGAACGCGGCGAGGATCGAAATCACGACGGCGACGACGATCGTGTTGTTGACCGGCGTGTGCGTGCGGGGGCTGACCTTGGCGAAAGCTTTGGGCAACATGCCGTCTCGGCCCATCGCGAACAGGATGCGAGTCTGCCCGTACATCGTCACCAGCGTCACCGAGAAGATCGAGATGACCGCACCTGCAGCCAGAATCGTTGCCGGCCAGGCTTGCCCGGTGACGTTGCGCAGGATTTCCGCCAGCCCGGCTTCCTCCTGGCCGGCGAAGTCGGTCCACGGCTGCGTCCCCAGGGCGGCCACGGCCACGACGAGGTAGAAGACGATGACGACGATCAGCGCCGCAACGATGGCCCGCGGCATGGTCTTCTGAGGATCCTTCACCTCGTCGCCCGCAGTGGACACCGCGTCGAGTCCGATGAACGAGAAGAAGATCGTGCCCGCGGCCGCCGTCACCCCTGCTGCGCCCAGGGGCATGAAGTCCGAGAAGTTGCCGGAGTCGAAGGCGGTGAATCCGACGATCGCGAACAGGGCCAGCACACCGAGTTTGATGACGACCATGACTGCGTTGACCGCCGCCGACTCGCTCGCGCCACGAATGAGCAGAACGGCGCACAGCACGATCAGCACGACTGCAGGCAGATTCATGATGCCGGGGTCGGCGTCACCCGGCGCAGCCGACAGCGCGTGCGGGATGGTGAAGCCGAAGAGGTTGTTCAACAGCTCGTTGAGGTACCCGCTCCACCCGACGGCGACGGCAGCGCTGGACACTCCGTACTCGAGCAACAGGCAGGCGGCGACGCCCATCGCGACAACCTCGCCCATCGTCACATACGCGTACGAGTAGGTCGAGCCGGAAACCGGTACCGCCGAGGCCATTTCGGCGTAACAGATGGCTGCGAGACCGGCCGCCACACCCGCGGCCAGGAACGAGAGCACCACCGCGGGACCGGCTTCGGGGACCGCGAGCGAGAGCACGAAGAAGATGCCGGTACCGATGGTGGCACCGACGCCGAACATCGTCAGTTGGAAGGTGCCGATGGTCCGTTCCAGCCCGCCACTGCTCTGCTGGTCCGGATCCACGATCGGCTTCCTGCGAAGCAGTTGAGATCGCAGACTCGATGCAGGTCTGTTCGACGATGTCATGGCCGGCACTCCCAACGTGGAGACGAACGGTGCGGATCGGCTGATTGTGCTCCCCGATACCGCCTCTCGCACGCCGAACACGCGGTGGAATCGGTCGATTCCCACACCGGTCCGTTTCTTCGCCGCAGCCTCGATGCCTACCATTGGCCTCGAGTCGGATGGGAGACACGAGAACAGATGGCCACACAGCGCGATGCGCTACCTCTCGATTCGGTCGCTGCGCAGGCCGCGTCGGACGCAGGCGGACTCGACGTCGCTCTACTGGGCAGCTTCCTCGACGTTCTCGCCGACGCCGTCGATGCAGGCGTCCCACTGAACCGCGGGCAGCTGCAGGAGTTTCGAGCGCAGGGTGATGCTGCTGCCCGCGCAGGCGTCGCACTGCGGGCGTTGCTGGACCTGTACCTGACCTCTGCGTGGCGGCTGTGGCGGGAACTACCCGCTGTCGTCGCCGCCGCGGACGACCCGGCCGGAGTCGTCACCGCAGGCGAGGTCATGCTGCGCGCGGTCGACGACGCGGTGGCCGAACTGGCCGAGGGATTTCAGCTCGCCCGGCGCACTCTCGTGCGAGCCGAAGTACTCGCGCGCCGTGAATTCGTCGACGATCTGCTCTCGGGCACCTCCGATGTCGCCGGGGTCCTCGGGCGCGCGCAGACGTTCGGCCTCGATCTGTCGAGTCCGCACGTGGTGGCCGTGGTGACGTCGACCAAGCCGTTCACCGACGCCAGCTCTGCCATCTCCCTCGTCGAGCGCAGCGTGCAGGGCAGCAAGGGAGACGCCGAATTGCTCGTGGCCACCAAGCAGGACCGGTTGATTCTGGTGTTCCCGGCACCCGACCTCGACGCCGTCGACCATGTCCTCGACCGCGTCGGACGCGCCCTCGGTACGTCCAACTCGGCGTCGAGCGAATCGGTCGACCTCCGGCGCAAAGGGGAATACGGCCGGACGCAGATCGGGATCGGCCGCCCACGCAGCGGGGCGGTCGGTGTCGCCGCGTCGTATCGGGAAGCCCTCGACGCGCTCGATCTCGCCGCCTCGCTCGGGTTCGACGCATCCGTGATCGATGCGCGTGATCTGCTCGTCTACCGCGTCCTGATCAGTGACCGTGCGGCGATCGCCGATCTGGTCGACACGTTGTTGACACCGTTGCTGGGCGCGCGAGGCGGGGCGGGTCCCCTGTTGGAGACGTTGCAGGTGTACTTCGACACCGGCGCGAACACCGCATCCACCGCACGCCGGATGCATCTGTCGGTGCGGGCAGTGACCTACAGATTGTCTCGAATAAAGGATTTGACCGGGCAGAATGTGGGCAACCCCGTCGAGGCATTCGCGCTGCACACGGCGGTACTCGGAGCGAAGCTGCTCGACTGGCCCGAGGTTCGCTCGCCGTCGTAACGGGTACAGACTGCTCGAATTGCCGTAACCAGGCAACCAAATCGGTCGAAACGTGTCCGCAAAACGACCATGCCTGCAGGAAAGCGAACAGTCACACTGGAGTAGTCGCGGAATGACCGAGCGTTTTCCGCAGAGGCCCGAACGCACGGCCGGAACACCGGTAGGACGAAGACAGACGAGAACGAAAAGGAGCGTGTGACAGATGGCGTCGTTGACACAGAAATTGACATCGTTCGCTCGCAGCCCACAGGGCAAGAAGATGATCGATCAAGCACGTCGGTACGCAACCAAGCCCGAGAATCAGGCGAAGTTGAAGCAACTCGGCAGCAAATTCACGAATAGAGGTGGCCGTTCATGAACGTCGTCCCGTGGTGGGCATGGGCGGCATTCGGTGCCGTCGTCCTCATCCTGTTGGCCATCGACCTGTTGGCGCACCGCGGTGCGCACATCATCGGCTTCAGGGAAGCCGCATGGTGGAGCGCACTGTGGGTCGGCGTGGCGATCATCTTCGGCATCGTGGTGTTCTTCACGTTGGGAACCACGGCCGGAGTCGAGTACACGACGGCCTGGTTGCTCGAGAAGAGTCTGTCCGTCGACAACCTCTTCGTCTTCGCGCTGATCTTCGGCTACTTCAAGGTTCCCCGTGAGTACCAGCACCGGGTGCTGTTCTTCGGTGTGATCGGTGCCCTCGTCTTCCGCGCGATCTTCCTGGCCGCAGGTGTGGCCATCGTCAGCAAGTTCGCTGCCGTTCTGTTCGTCTTCGCAGCGATCCTGCTCTACAGCGCCTACAAGCTGATGAAGGACGAGGACGACTCGTACGACCCGAGTACCTCGATCGCAGTTCGCCTGCTTCGCAAGATCATTCCTGTCCGCGACGAATACGAAGGAACCAAGTTCTTCGTCAAGGAAGCCGGCAAGCGGGTGGCCACACCACTTCTCGCCGTCGTGGTGGCGATCGAAGCCGCCGACCTGGTCTTCGCCGTGGACAGCGTTCCTGCCGTCCTCGCGGTGACCGACGACCCGTTCATCGTCTACTCCTCGAACGCGTTCGCCATCCTCGGCCTCCGCGCCCTGTACTTCCTGCTCGCAGGGTTGCTCGAGAAGTTCCACTACCTGTCCAAGGGACTGGCGATCATCCTCGCCTTCATCGGCGTCAAGCTGATCCTGCAGGCCGGACACAAGGTGATCAGCACATCGATCCCCGAGATCCCGTCTCTGGTCAGCCTGGTGGTCATCATCGTGGTCCTGGCAGGCTCGATCATCCTGAGCCTGAAGAATCCTCCCGAGGAAGACACGGCAGACGCGATCGACCAGGTCGCTGCCGACAGCCCGATCGTCGATCCGACGAACGGAACCTCCTCGGCCGGCACCTCGTCGACCGGAACGTCGGGCACGGACTCGCCGAGACTCGACAAGTCCTGACCGCTCACCACACATGCCCCGCCGAATTCGATTCGGCGGGGCATGTTTGTGTTCCGAGGGGACGGGGCAAACAACGCGCATGGCTGAAAAGAACTCGTACACCGTTCCCGGACTCACCTCGGAAGTGGGCGCGCGCGTCGCCGCGATCCTTCAGGATCGACTGAACGCCTACAACGATCTCCATCTGACTCTCAAGCACATTCACTGGAATGTCGTCGGACCCAACTTCATCTCGGTACACGAGATGCTCGATCCTCAGGTCGAAGCAGTTCGCGGTTTCGCGGACGACGTCGCCGAGCGCATCGCGACCCTCGGCTCCTCGGCCAAGGGCACACCGGGCACCATCGTCTCCGAGCGCAGCTGGGACGACTACTCGATCGGTCGCGCGACGGCCATCGAGCACCTCGGTGCACTCGACCTGGTGTACACCGGGGTCATCGAGACCACTCGCAAGAACATCGAAGAGGTCGGCGAGATCGACCCGGTGACCGAGGACATGCTGATCGGTCAGAGCGCGCAGCTCGAACTCTTCCACTGGTTCGTGCGGGCACACCTGGAGAATTCCGGTGGTCAGCTCTCCACCGCCAACGCGACCAGCGAGGTCGACGCGGCGAAGCAAGCAGGCTAGACACCGTCCATCCGAACACTGATCTCGCCGTGACCCGGCGAGGTCGGTGTTCGTCGTTTCGAAGGGTCAGTCGGTCGGCCTGGCCTCGTGCCCGCTGCGGCCGTGGGTTCGACGCTTCTCCTTCATCTCGGCCTCGAAGACGTGGCGACGCCCGTCCATCAACTCGTTTCGCACCGCACGATCGTGTTCGCGCAACGGGCCCCAATATCCGTCGTCGAATTCTTCGACCAGCTGAAATGTCCACCGCCCCGGTGCGATGTTACGACCGACCATGTCCGTGTCGATCCGCTCTGATGCAGTGGTGTGGCCTGCATCGGCAAGTGCATCGACCGCGTCGCCGAGCAGCAGATCTGCGTGCCCCATCAGCTGGTGAAACGAGTAGAGATGCCCACGAGCACGCTCGACACATTCGAGGGCCTCGGAGAGCTTTCCCACCGCGGCCACTGTCGCGTCGTCCACGCCGCTCGGGCGCTGGTGTTCGGGCGAGGGCGTCTCGGAGGCCGACTCGGCGTCGTTGTGTTGATCCATGGAGCGCGCTTACCCGAATCGGCCCGGCACAACCCGGACGCGCTGTGCATGATTACCGACTCCGATCGCGGGTATAGCTCTCCCCGAACGGACGAAGACAATCGATTTCGAGGAGTTCTCATGGCTGATTTCATCGACAAGGCAAAGCACAAGGCAGAAGAGCTCGTGGGCGAAGCCAAGGAAAAGATCGGCCACAAGACCGACAACGACGATCTTGCTGCCGAAGGCGCAAAGGATCAGGCGTCGGGCAAGACCAAGCAGGTCGGCGACGACGTCTCGGACGCTGCAGGCAACATCAAGGACAAGTTCACGAACTGATCGTCTCGATCGGTCGAATCGAAACCCCGCACCCAGGCCTCGGCCGTCGCAGGTGCGGGGTTTCCTCGTTGCAGGCCACCGATCAGATCGGCGGATTCGGCAACGGCAATGGACGGCCGAACAACCAACCCTGACCGAGGGTTGCTCCCAGAGACTTGGCACGACGCAGATGACTGTGGGTTTCGATTCCTTCGGCCAGTAGGACTGCATCGCTCGTGCGGACGTACGCGCGCACCTGCCGCACCGCGGCACGCGACCGATACGGAGATCGGATGATCGACGCGTCGAGTTTGACGATGTCCGGCGCGACGGCGGCCAGCAGTTCCAACGTCGCGGGCGTGGCACCCACGTCGTCCATGGCCACCGACATGCCGCGAGCGCGGGCTCCTCGAACCAGGGCCATCAGCAACGGGACGTTTCGGTCGAGGTCTCGCTCGGTGATCTCGAGTACGACGTCGAGATCGTCACCGATCGCATCGAGGTGGGTGGCGACGTCACGTTCGTCGGCGAAACAACCCGGCTCGATGTTGAGAAAGAAGCGCACCCGACGCGAATACGCGCACTCGCGTGCTGCCCGCAACGCGGCGGCGCGACACGCCACATCGACGCGACCCACCATCCCACGCTCTCGTGCCAGCGCGAAGACGTCTTCGGGAACGGCCAGGCTCGGAGACGGCCACCTGGCCAGGGCCTCGTATCCCACGACGGTACCGGTGGCGAGTTCGACGACGGGCTGGAAGAGAGCAGCGACGGACTCCACCGAATCGAGCGCCGCCGATGCTGCCAGCACCGCGCCGTCCGGCGCAGTCACAGTGATCGCTCGTCCACCGGAACGCGGCGGGCCTCGAGGCGGTCGGCGATCAGCGCGGCATGCAGTCTTCGCAGTCCGGACGGCTTCATCGGATCGAGCCCGGTGAGCTGCTCCACCCTCTTCAAGCGGTAGTCGACGGTGTTGGGATGCACCGTCAGCCAGGTGGCCGTCTTCTTTCGGTTGGAGTCCGAGTCGACGAACGCTTGCAGCGTCGGCAACAGATCGACGGAATCGCGCAGCGGATCGATCAGTGTCACGAGATGTTTGCGACCCAGGCCCGGCCTGCTCACCTGGTACTCGAACACGAGATCCGACATCCGGTAGGTCCCGGGTGCGTATCCGAGTCGACGCACCAGACCGAGCAGTTCGTACAGGTGGGGCGCGGTCGTGGCGATGTCGTCGACCGCGGCCGACCCGGTCGTCGCGGTCATCACCACCTGACCCGCGTCGGCGAGACGATCGACGAGTTCGCCGATGTCGACACCGGGAACATCGGGCAGCAGGACGGTTCCGCCGGTGGGGCTGATCGAGGCGATGGGCAGGTACTCCGCGTCGAACGTCGCCAGCGCCGAGTGCATTCTTCGCAGCTTTCGAGCCGCCGTCATCGCCGCGTCGATCCGTCGGCCACCCTCTTCGGCGTGCGCCGGAATGTGCAGGGCGACAACGTGATAATCCTCGGCAAGCAGCGTACCCATCCGGTCGGCGATCTTACGAGCCGTACCGTCACCGGTCAGCAACGCGTCGAGCAGTTCCACGTCGTGACGGGGACCGTTCTGGGTCAGCGTCCGAAATTCGACCAGGTAGGCGTCGGACACCGCCGCGGTGACGACGTCCAACAGTTCCATGACCAGGACGGTTCCCTCGACCAGCCGATCGCCCGCGTCCTCGTCGACCGAACGGGACGCCTGTCGCACAGCGAGTGCGCAGCCCTCGTTGATGGCATGTTGGATCCGGCCGAGCGGTACACCGTCTCGGGCCCATCGGGTTGCCGCGTCGCGAAAGACGTCCATGGCACCGGGTATCGGTAGCCGACCGGATTCGAGGACACCGGTCGCCAGTTCGCAGCAGGTCGTCGTCATGTCGTCGAGCTCACCGCGGGCACACTCGCGCGGTGGTGGTGTGTCCTCGGGTTCACCGAAGTACTGATCCAACATGCGTGCGGCTGTCTCTCTCGGCGTCCGCAGACGGTCGGAGGCCCGCCGCCCGCTGACGTACTCCTCTTGCGACACGTGCACGCTCTCTGCTGCCGTCACCGAAGACCCCACCCCTCGAAACTCGACACCCTCTTCGGGTTCGCTTCCCCGTCCGACCGGCTCCTCTACGGATCGCTCGGTCTCACCGTCGCGCGTGCAGCCACATCGAGCGAGACCGGGCGGCAGACACACGAACAGTAGAACAAAAATCAAACCTGTGGATTGTTTTACCGAATATATCCGGCAGTCCATCCAGATTCGTCCCCCGGAGCTCAATTGTGACGATTTCTCACAGATGACGCGTCGGTTGCGGCCAGATTCCAAACGCCTGGCAGGAGGGCGCATACGACCCGAATCCGCACCTACTGTTCCGCCTTGTCCATCAACCCTCGTCGAAAGTCAGGCTCCATGACCACTTCTCGGTCCACCCTCCGCGCAACGCGGAAGGCAGCGACGGTGCGCGCTGCGATGATCGCGGCAATGGCGTGCTCACTCACCCTCGGTGCCGGTGTCGCAGCACAGGCACAGCCCGCGCCCGCACCTGCCCCGCCTGCCCCGCCTGCCACCGTGCAGGGTGCCACTGTCGTTCCCCCCGGCCCGACCGAGGCATCACCGAAGGCAGCCGACCAGGGTATCGCCCAGCCGAACATCCAATCGGCCGCTCCCGCGACCGTCACTTACGACCCACGGACCGAGACCACGGGTTACGGACCGGAACAGAAGAACTTCCTGGCCGGATTCCTCTACAGCATCGTCAATCCCAATGTCGCACCTCAGGGTGCCAACGACTGGAACTGCAAGCCGTCGGCGGCACATCCGCGTCCGGTCGTGCTGCTGCACGGCACCTGGGAGAACGCCTACAACAACTTCGCGCGGATGTCGCCTGCGCTCAAGAAGGAGGGCTACTGCATCTTCGCGCTGAACTACGGTGACAGCGACCCGAGCATCGTCGGCAACCTCCCGTCACTGCGCGGTACCGCATCCGTTGCATCCAGCGCGAAGGAGATCGCCACGTACATCGACGCCGTGCGTACCGCGACCGGTTCTGCGCAGGTCGATATCGTCGGCCATTCCCAGGGCGGACTCGTCACCCGCCAGTACCTTCGCTTCGAGGGTGGTGCCAACCCCGCCGATCCGACCAAGAACAAGGTGAACACCGTCGTGAGCGTCGCCGGGTCCAACCACGGCACCACTCTCGTCGGAATCGGCACGCTCGGTCGCACGATCAACAACCTGGGTCTGAACGTGCTCGGCGTTGTCGGTGCCATCGCCGGACCCGCAGCCTCGGACCAGGTCATCGATTCCGCTCTGGTCAAGGGATTGGCAGTGGGCGGCGACACCGACCCCGGCATCAAGTACACCGTGATCGGTACCAAGTACGACGAGGTGGTGACCCCCTACAAGACGACGTTCCTCACCGCGGGTCCCGGTGCCACCGTCAACAACGTCACGTTGCAGGACGGCTGCGGCATCGATCTGTCCGATCACCTGTCGATCTCCGTCTCGCCTCGAGCGATCGGCATCGTGAAGAACGCACTGGATCCGAAGGGCTTCCCCACGAAGTCGATCCCGTGTGCCTTCAACTCACCGATCACCGGCGGCTAGTCACACCTGGGTGAGGGCGATCGGGCACCGACCCGATCGCCCTCACTGCTGTGCAGGTGCCCATCCGAGTGCGGGCCCGAGCGTGTGTGCCATGTCGGTCAGAATCTGCACGTAGTCCTCGTGGTCGAAGCTGAACGGCAGTGCGAACGCCACCTCGTCCACCTCACGAAAAGACTTGTTTGCGTACAACTTCTCGGCGATCACGTCCGAAGTCCCGACGAGGTCGGGCGCGAACATCATCCGAGCCGGACCCTGTGGCTCGAGCGTGCGTGCCGATCGCCCACGCACGTACTCCTCGTACTTGGCCGTCTGCGACGGGCTCGCACTGTCGGTCGGGATCACCACCAACCCTTGCGAGACCCTCGCATCGTTCCCGGCCGGGTGAAACCGACGAAAGCGCCGGATGTGGGAGAGCTGGATGTCGTCGAAATCGGTCGACTCCTCGGCGCGCACCACGCTGCTGACCAGAAGATTCATCTCGTTCTCACCGGCCCACTGCGCCGACCGCAGGCTCGCTCCCCCGTACCACATCCGACCACGCAGACCGGGTGAATGCGGCTGCACGCGAGCGGAATACGACTCGATGCCCTCGGTCCCCGACCACGTCGACGCCGGCTCCCCGGCGACGAACCCGAGTAGCCTCGATACCCGTTCGTACCCGAAATCCTCGGTATCCGCGGTGTCGGGATAGAGCGAATGCTTGACCCGGTCGAACTGCATCGGTTGTCCCACACTGACTCCGGGATTGATCCGCCCACCGGACAACACGTCGACCGTCGCCAGGTCCTCTGCCAGTCGCAGTGGGTTCTCCCAACCCAGTGGCGTCACTGCTGTACCGAGCGCTATCCGATGGGTCCGCTGCGACGCCGCAGCCATGACTGCGACGGGCGACGATATTCCGAACTGCAGGTGGCGATGCCGAAGCCATGCACTGTCGAAGCCGAGCTGCTCGCCGAGTTCGATGATGTTCAACGTCGATTCGTGGCCGCGTGCTGGATCGGACTCGTCGAAGAGCCCGATCGTGAGAAATCCGAGCGAAAGCAACGGGTGAGAAGGCGTAGGCACGTCCAGACTCCATTCGGCCGAATTTGGACCCAGCCTAAACGAATCGGTCGGCCGTGCGGCGAATCCGGGAGCCGTCGAACTCGACGAGGCCGCGTGCGGCGAAGGCGTCGAGCCAGCCGATCATCGGCCACCGACCCCATCGATCGAAGAACGTGCGCGCGTTGGTGACGATGTCGTCGAGATGTTCCACCGGAGGATCGGAGACCGGATGGAACTGGTGGTAGGCGTGCGCCCCGCCGACCCACCGCAACCCGATGCCCGACGCCTCCGCGGTCGCTGCGAAATCGGTGTCCTCACCGCCGTAGCCGGTGTAGTCCTCGCAGAAGCCGCCGAGTTCGGCCCAGGTCGCCGCCCCGACCGCGAAGGACAGCGACCAGAACAGGTCGAAGTTGTCTCCGTGCTCGACGGTGTCGACCGGTGGATTCGGCCGCGCCGGATGCGGCGCGGTCAGAGAGTTCAGGACCTCACCCTCGGCACCGATGTCCTTCTCTTTCAGGTAGGTCACCGGACCACAGAGCAGCGATCGCTCGTTGCCGGGCAGTGTTGCCGCCCGCCGGTATCGCTCGATCGTCTCCGGACCGGGGATGCAGTCCACGTCCAGGAACACCAGCAACTCCGCGCCGCGATCGATTGCCGCGGCCGCACCCAGATTGCGAGCAGCCGCCAGCGGCAGCGGATGCTGCGCAGGCATCTCGAGATAGGTGGCGGGCGAACCGGTTCGGTCGAGCAGGTCGGCAATCGTGTTGTCGCCCATGGACACGACGACGTGCTCGACCTGCTCTGCGGTCGATGTACCCAGACCACGCACCTGCGCGGCCAAGTGCTCGTGTCGTCCGGACACCACGGTGACGACGACGGTCTTCACTGTCGCACCGCGCGAGGTGCGGCCTGCTCGATCGCCCTGGCGGCGCGGGCAGGTGCACCCGCGGTACGCAAAGCCGACCACCGACCGCCACCGATGTCGAGAGCGCGGTTCGCCGCTGCGTGCCACCGCGCGACGGACGGCCACGTGTCGAGCACCTCGGCGACCGACCCGTGGGCCAGGGCCCGTCCGGTGGCCGACTGTTCGTCGAAAGGTCGAGCCTGCGGCACGACGATGGCGGGCACGCCCGAGGCGGCGACGTCGGCGACGGCGTTCTGGCCGGCGTGCGTGACGACGAGCGCTGCCGAACACAACGCCGGCCACACGTCGTCCACCCAGTCGCCCCCTGCCACGCCGAGTGCGCGGAACTCGAATCGGGCGTCCACCGCCGACCACGAGTCCACCAGGTCTCGGGTCAGCTCCGTGCCACCGGCGGCACCCAGAACCACCACCGTCGGATCGGCGTGGGCAGTGACTCGCTCGCGCTCGGCGAATCGACTGATCGAGCCGGCATAGGTGGTCTTCTCCGCGAAGGGACGCAGCCAGGTCGGGTCGTAGACCTCGCGTGACCACGGCGCGACGATGTGGGTCGCCGCGCGATAGGCCAGGTCGTGAATCGGATCGTCCCGCTCCCCGGGTATTGCCATCACGATCACCCGAACACCCATCAGTCGCAAGAACATCGCCACTTCCACCGATACGTCGACCACCACCGCTCGCGGCCGCTCGCGCGCCACCCACTCCGCGATGATCGCCATCCGCTCGGTCAGACCGTCCACGTCGTGAGGTGCCCAGTGCAGCACCCCTCCGGCCGAACTATCCTCCGCGGCAGCACTTTCGACGGAATCGTCGACGTCGAGCGGAAGCGAGATCCACTCGGCCGCCGCATGCGTTGCCGGTCGAGCGCGCGAGGACAGCACCGTCATCGGCTCTGCCATCGACCGCGCGATGGCATCGGAACGGGTGATGTGACCGACCCCGTGGTGGTGCGCGTAATACCCGATCATGCGATCGCGAGCCGGTCGTCGAGCTTGTCCGCAGCCGCAGCCAGTGTCGAGTGGTACAGGGCCTCGTACTCGTCCACCATCCGATCCATCGAGCACACCTGCTCCGCGCGCGCCCGGACGTCCGACCTTCTCAGCGCTGCCGCCGCGGGGATCGCCGCCGCGAGGCCGTGCACGTCGTCGGCCGCTACCAGCACTCCCGACGATGCATCGACGATCTCCGGTATGCCGCCTCGTGCGAACGCGGCGACCGGGGTGCCGCAGGCGAGTGCTTCCGCCACCACCAGGCCGTACGGCTCGGACCAGACCGGTGAGACGAGCGCTACCTCGGCACCGGCCACCAACGCCGCCAAAGCGGGCTGATCGAGGTGACCGACGTAGCGGATGTTCTCGTCGAGCATCGGCTCGACGAACTCGTGGAAATACTCGAGATTGCTCAGCGGTCCGGCGATACGCAGCGAGCGGCCTGCTTCCTTCGCAGCCGCAATGGCCAGGTGCACCCCTTTCTCGGGGACCACCCGACCCGACCACACCACGTAGTCTCCGCCGGTACCGAACGGCCAGTCCGCCAGGGAGATTCCGTTGCGAATGACGACGGTCCCGGCGGTGACATCGGCCCACTGCGAGGCGGCGAACTCGCTGACCGCGGCAAACGTGTTGGCACCGGGAGGGGCCAGCGCAACTGCGGACTCCAGCCACGCGAACGGCGGTGTGTGCAGTGTCGTCACCATCGGTACCGACAGCGTCGCCGACATCGCCAGCGGCAGGTAGTGCAGGCTGTGGTTGTGCACGATGTCGAAGGACCGAGACAGTGTTCCGGCGAGTTCGAGCATCACCGCCAGATACGCATGATGCTCACGAATCGCGGTGGGTGTGATCGCGACGTCGGCGATGGAGATCGGCGTCAGATCCAACGTCCGCACCGGTAGCAGGGTCGCATCCAGGTCGACGCTCGACCCGTCCGCAGCGAACAGACTCACCTGATGCCCGCGCTCGGTGAGCGCACGCACCAGGTTGTAGACATGTGCCTCCAGGCCGCCCGCGAAAGGCTGTGCCACCGGAAAACTCGATGACGCCAGCACCGCGATGCGAAGTGGGTTCTCGTTCAACGCATCTCCTTGATCACTGCTGAATAGATCGCCGCATGAGTTGCTGCGATTCGTTGACGTTGTTCTGATCTGGTTCCGGAATCGACTGCCGGAACGCGTTCTGCGTGCGATGCCCGCACGGCAGAGACGAGCGAGGCGGGATCGAACGAGTCGATGCCCATCCGGAAGCTGTGCACCCGCGCCTGATCTGCGTAGAAGCCGCAGTCGGATGCGACGACGGCGGTACCGAGGTCGCGGCAGGCCTCGAGCCAGCCCGAGTGTGTTCCGAATCGATACGGCAGCACCGAGACATCGATCGACGACAGATAGTCCCAGAGCGCGTCGTCGTCGAAACGTCGGTGCACGCGTACGTCGACGTCGGGAAAGCTGTTGTAGTCCAGCAGCTTCGCGCCGACCGTCGGGTTGTACCAGTGGCTGGAGTGCTCGAAGACGTCCTCGTCGATGTCCAGTCTCACCGTCGCGTCGGGTAGCGCCCGAGCGGCCTCGACCACAGCGTCCATCACTGCCAACGCGTCGATGTTGGACCTCAGATTCTTGGCGTGGACACCGATGACGAACGAATCCGACACCGGGCGCGGGAGTGCCATCCGCTCGAGCGGCACGACGTGCGGATGCTCGACCACCGTTGCCTCGACGCCCCACCGATCGTGAATCCGAGCAGCAGCACCCGCGGTGAGGGTGATGACGGCGGCGGCCGCGCGAACCAGTACGTCCAACTGCCGCAGGTGATCGGCGTTGTCCGCGAAATGGGGATTGTGCAGGTCGTGGACCGTCAGGACCAACGGCTGCCGGTGGGCGCGTAGATGGTCGACGGTACGGGTGAGCTCGCCCGGGGAAAAGGACTCGAACCCGAAATGCACGTGCAGAACGTCGAAGTCCACGTCAGTCTGTTCGGCAAGCCAACGAGCATCGAGCAACCGCGGAGGCCACCACTGGTCGGGTACGTCGACTCGAACAGGGGCCGGATCGGGCAGCACGATCACCGACGGTTCGGCCGACGCCGCGTCTGCGGAGTCGCCGACGACGGGCTGCAGGTGTCGGACATAGGCGTGCGAGGACGGAACCGATGCAACGCGAATCATGAATTCCTTCGGGTTCAGGCAGGTGGATCGTGCCTGTTCCCGACACGCGATACGTAGCCAGTACCCAGTTGCACCCAGGTTCAATCGGGGTTGGCGAAGCCCGTCCCCCGGGTCTACGTTGACGAGAGAATGGTCCAACACGAACGAGCACACGACGTCGGGGCAAGCATGGACGGGCGCACCCGCCACTACGGCGACTTCTACGGCATATCGGACGAGCCGAGTCGCTCCGAGCACGACGGACCGCTCCTCCTCGTCTGGGGAAATTGCCAGGCCGAGGCGCTGCGCATCCTCCTTGCCTCCGATCCGGCCATGCCCATGCGGACCGTCCGCATTCCACCGGTGCACGAACTCGAATCCTCCGATCTGCCCCACGTCGACCGACTCGTGCGGCAGGCGTCGGTGCTGCTCACCCAACCGGTTCGAGCCGGCTATCGGTCGCTGCCCCTGGGCGTGCCCGATCTGGTCGACGCGCTACCGCCCGACGCCACCGTGGTGCGTTGGCCGGTGCTCCGATATTCGGGGTTGCACCCCTTCCAGGTCATCGTTCGCCACCCCAGTGCCCCGGCTGCAGTTCCGAACATGGTGCCCTATCACGACTTGCGCACGATCCTCGCGGTCCATCGCGGCCTCGGCAGCGACGCGGACTGGGACGTTCCGGTCTCGGACGACGGTCTACGTCGGGCAGCCGATGCCAGTCTCGACGAGTTGCGTCGACGCGAGGACCGAGACACCGATATCGTTGCGTCCGACCTGTTTCGAGACGCGGGCCGCCATGCCACCCACACGATCAACCATGCGACCAACGTGGTGCTCACCGGCCTGGCTCAGCGAGTACTCGACCACCTGAACACCGGTAGCACGGTCCTGGATCCAGGGCGGGAGCTGCTCGGAGGTGTTCGCGCGCCCGTCGAAGGTCGAGTGCTGAATGCGCTCGGCCTGCACGGCGATCCACGGCCGAACTGGTCGGTCGACGGCTCCGACCTGACGCCGGATTCCGTTCACCGCGCTCACCTGCAGTGGTACGCAGCTCGTCCCGAATTCGTCGGCGCGGCCCTCGAACGACACGCCGAGCTGATCCGAACCCTGGAGCTGGCACCGTGACCGGACCGGTACATCATCTGGTGGTGGGACCGAACGAGCACGGGGTCGTCCGCTGCGCCCGCGAATTGGCCTCCGCAACAGCCAGTCCGGTGATCTCCGGACTCGAGCATCTTGCCTCCGACACGGCACTCCACGTGCACTTCACCGACCGGCTGTTCGGACGTAATGCAACCGAGGCCGCAGACGCATTCGCTGCGCTCGCCGAACGCCATCGAGCGCCCATCACCGTCACGGTCCACGATGTGCCGCAGGCATCCGACGGCCACTCATTCGAGGCGCGGAAGGACTGCTACCGACGGGTGATCGACTGCGCGGCAATCGTGGTGGTCTCCAGCATGCACGAGCGACTACTGCTCGAGGACATCCTGGATCGCCGGCACGACGTTCGGGTCATCCCGCTCCCGATCGGACGCGCGGCGGAGCGGACAGCAGACGGCGTCGCCCCGCAAAAGGTCGTCGGTGTACTCGGGTTCGTCTATCCGGGTAAGGGGCACGAGGAGGTACTCGGTGCCATGACGTCGCTGGACGCCGACGTCGACGTTCTCTCCATCGGTTCCGCGTCACCGGGACACGAATCCATGATCGACGAACTCGGTTCTGCTGCAGAGCAACTCGGCCGATCATTCACCTCGACCGGTTTCGTTCCCGACGCCGAGCTGGACGAGATCCTGCGGTCGGTCGCCATTCCCGTTGCGTTCCACCGACATGTATCGGCATCGGGTTCGATCAATTCCTGGATCGCGGCAGGCCGTCGACCACTCGTCCCGCGAGGTCGGTACGTGGAGGAGATGGAGACCAACTCCCCCGGGGCCCTGTGGATTCACGACAATTCGATCGAGGGCCTCGCCGCTGCGATGGCAGAGGCTCTACGCCATCCCGACATGACATGGCAGCAGCACGACGTGGTCGCCTACCCCACGCTCGAGCAGGCGGCCGTTCTGTACCGCGCATTGTTCGACGAACAGCGTGCGAAAGCGGCGAAGGAGCTGCCCGACGGCCGGTGGGTGGTACCGGGCAATCGGTGGGATCTCGCCCCGTCTGTCGATCGCAACCCGCGAGTGTCCGTGGTGATTCCGTACTTTCGTCAGCAGCGTCAGCTGGAGTTCGTACTCACTGCGCTGACGTTGCAGAGCTACCCGGCCACCCTGCTCCAGGTGATCGTCGCCGACGACGGGTCGCCCGACGCGCCGGACGTCGATACCTTCCTGCCCGCTCTCGACATCACCGTCGTTCGACAGGAGGATCGCGGCTTCCGTGCGGCGGCGGCGCGCAATCTCGGTGCATCGGTCGCCGACGGGGAGATTCTGTGTTTTCTGGACGCGGATACGGTCCCCGAACCCGAGTACATCGCGGAGTCGGTGCGGCTGACCGGGGCAGTTCCCGATGCGCTCACCGTGGGTCGGCGACGCCACGCCGATCTGACGGGCTGGACCGCCGAGGACGTGGCCGGGTGGTTCGGCGGAGGTTCGCACGGACCGCCGGAACTGTCGGAGCCGGGGTGGCTTCGGGACGGGTACTCGCGCTCACGCGACTTGCTCGATGCCGATCGACGTTCGTACCGATTCGTCATCAGCGCCGTGATGTCGTGCAGCCGTGAATTGTTCTCCGACATCGGTGGATTCGACGAGACCTTCGTCGGATACGGCGGAGAGGACTGGGACTTCGCGCATCGCGCGTACGACGCCGGTGCCGTCCTGGCGCACCTGCCTGCCGCCGTCGCCTGGCACGACGGACCCGAATGGGCCGAGCGTACGGGCGGGGATCGGGAACGCAAGAACCTCGAAGCGCTGATGCTGTCTTCCCGCATCACCGACCCGGCCGCTCGCACCCACGGTCTCGTCTATGCCGTGCCCGAGACGATCGTGATGGTCGATGCAACCGGACACAGCTCGGCGTCACTGCTGTCCACCGTCGGATCGATTCTGCGCCAACATGACTGCGCGGTGTGGATCGACGGTCCCGACGCAGCGTCGTTGCGAGAGCAGTGGGGTGACGTCGACCCGCGCATTCGTTCGGGTCGGCCCGGCGACACCGGCCGCAGCCATATCGTCGTGCACGTGCGCGGACTCGTACTGTTCGGTGAGCACTCTCTGCGCCGCATGCTGGCAATCGGTGCCGATCGTATGACCGTGGACGTCGGCGGCAGCGGCGTCGTCGAGTGTCGCAGTTCGCGTTCGCGGGCGCGTGCGGCGCGGTGGGCCGATGCACTCGGTCGTGATCCGCTCGACGTGGCCGAGGATCTCTTCGGGCACATGCACCGCACAGCCGTCGAGTTCGGGATCTCGACCGGTGAGCATCAACCGGATCTGTCCTGGTGATGTCGAATACGGCGCGGCGGCGACTGATGGAAGAATATGTATCGGCGGTCGTCGGGGACGACGGAACAGCAAGGTCGGGTGGACGATGAACAGAACGCTGTATTCGATGCTCTGGATGATGGCGATCATCGCTCTCATTGCATTGATCTGGGGCACAGTCGGTTACGTGTACGCCGATGAACACCCACTGCGCCGTGCGGCGTTCGTCGGTGGCGGAGTACTGATCTCGGGATGGCTCATCGTGCTCGCAGCCGTGGGCATCAAGATCTCCCGACTGAAAGCGCGCCGCAGAGCGAGCAATTCCGAGAACGACTGACGAGTCCGCCGAGGTGCGGATTGAGAACGCCGTGGGCGGGTACTCCGCTCCGAAGTCTCGACGCGCAACAGCCGGTCACCTGCTCGTCGAGTTCCTCTCAGTCAGTGGCGAGCAAGGGTTCTCGATGGTCAATCAGCGCAGTACGTCGCAGCAGCACGGAACGTCGGCACGGCCGGCGACTCGCGACGAGTATCTGTCGACGTGGTCGACACTGCACAACGGCATCAATCCTTCCTCGTCCGCGTTGGTCTCGGGTTGGCTTCGCGTGGTCTATTCGCTGAGCGCGCCGCTGGTTCGCGCGTCCGTCTCCGCCCACGCCGTCACCCTCACCGCTGTGGTCGTGGCAGGGGCTGCAGTGGCGCTGTCGCGACCCGGTACCTCCGCACCGTTGATCGCGGCGCTGCTCATCGTGATCTCCGGCCTGCTGGACGGCATCGACGGCGGGGTCGCGATGATCGGCCGTTCCCAATCTCAGTGGGGGTACCTGCTCGACACCGTCGCCGATCGCTGCAGCGACCTGCTTCTGTTGGCGAGCGGTCTCGCTCTGGGTGCCCCGATGCCGCTCGTCGTCGCGGTCGGCGTGGTGACGTTGCTGCACGAGATGGCCCGTGCCCGCGCGGTGGGTTCCGGCATCGAGGACGTCGGCTTCCTGACGATATGGGAGCGTCCCTCGCGGGTGATCGCGGCTGCGGTCACGGCGACGGTCGCCGGGGCAGCGCCTGCTGCTGCGGGAACGTCGGCGACCGTCGGGATGTCGGTGACGTGCGCGCTCGCCGCCGTCGGGTTCACCCAGTTGATGTTCGGGCTGCATCGTCGAGCCGATCGAATTCGGCGGTGACCAGCCAGCCGGCGAGTGACAGTACATGGAACACGAACATCCACAACATGATTGCGACCCCGCCGCCGATCGCGGTGAGGCCTCCGAACGGCGCACCCAGGTCCACCGGTATCGCCAGGAACAAGATGAATCCGTGTACGAATCCGGTGACGATGGACGAGGTGACGAGTGATCCGACGATCAACGCCCGCCAGTTCACCGCGCGTGGCGCGATCACGCGATAGGTCCAAGCCAGGGGGACCGACAGGATCACCCACAGGCAGTTGAAGCCGAGGAACACGCGCAGCGTCACGGCACCGATTCCGCCGCCGCCGGTCGACGCGTCGAGCAGCCGCGCGACGCAGAGGACCCCGGCCAGCAAGACCGGTGCGGCGGCGAAGAACGGGACCATCGCCAGTCGACCCCGCCAACCGGTGAACGACTCTCGTGTCGGTGCGAACCGCACGATGGCCCGGCGCAGGCCCTCCCCGTAGAACGTCGCGGGAAAGATGGCGATCAGGACACCGATCGGGCCGAGTTCGACTCCGGCCGTGGCCAACTCATCCACCGCCGCGCGAGCACCCAGGGCGTCGGGCAACAACGCCGACATGGCGTCGAACCCGCCGCGTACCCAGTCCGCCGACACCAACAGGGTGCAGGCGCGGATGGTCAGCAGCAGTAGCGGCACCACGGCGATGACGGCGTAGAAGGTCAAGCCGCCCGCGATCAAGGTGGTGTCCTCGCGGGCGAACCCGGCTTTGATCGCGCCGACTGCGCGCGTGGCCCTTGTGCGTATCGAGGTCATCTCGCGCGAGCACCGAGTAACGCGCCGACCGCAACGGTGTCATTCAAGGGTGATGTCTACACCATCGATGACCTTGAGAAACGGGCAGATCGAGGTTGCCTGCGCCAGTACCGCTTCGGGATCGTCGGTGCCGGGAAGAGATACTGCGAGGGCGAACGTGGCGTCGTAGCCGGATGCATCCGAGTCGGTGAGTACGACGGTGCCCTTCACTGCGAGGTCGTCGACGCTACCGCCGACGGTTCCGAGCGCGATACGCAGAGACTCGACCAGGCAGCTCGACAGAGCGGCAGCCATCAGTTGCTCGGGGTTGGTGTGCTCCCCCGGCCCTCCGAGTTGCTTCGGTTCTCGCACACCGAGGGACAGAACCCCGTCGTCGGAGGTGACTCCCGTCGCGGTGGCAGAGACAGTTGCTGTGTACAGCTCGGTGTTCATCGACGTCGGATGTCCACTCGGCAGCCGATCGAAACCGGCGGAGTCCACGCGCCGGGGTCGAGACCGAGGGGTACGTGTCGATGTTCACACATCGGATACATCAGTTTGACCGAACCTACCGACGGGTAACGCTGCTGTCAGGGCCGAGCATCACGCTGTGACCCACAGGCATCGGCCAGAGCAAACGACCACCGAACCGAAAGGGGAGCACCATGAGCACATCCACGTTGATCGCGCAGTTGCGTGTTGCACTGCAGTTGACGAACACGGAAATCCAGATCGCGGAAACTCGCGTCGTTCAGGCGCGCACCGAGGCGGTACGCAGGGAGTTGACTCAGAACGCCGCGAACGGCCGTGAGCGCGCGGCAGCCATCGAAGAAGCAATCCGCGGACTCGGCGGACTGCCCGAACTGGTCGCACCGTTCCTGGGGCGCACACTCGCCGCCGTCAAGACGGTCGCGGAGCAGGCGCAGCCGTTCGACGAGGCCCTGCTGGGCGATCTCGCACTCGAGCAGCAGCTGCTGGGCCGCGCCAAGTACATCAAGGCACTGGCCACGGCAGCGAACGAGCCCACCGTCGTCGCGTTGGCCACCCGGCTGGCCACAGCACACAGCGCAACGGTGGAGTGGCTCGAAACCGTGCTCGCCGAAGACGCACTCGGCGGACCCGCAGCGCTGCGCCGCACTCCGTTCCAGGCCGCTACGGGCACCGCAGTCAAGATCGTCAATGCTCCGGCAACCTGGTCGGCACGCGGTCTCGACCGCGCACTGGACGCAGCCCGAGCCACCCCGGATCGCCTCGCCGCTCTGCTGGGCCGCGGAGCTCACGCCGGTGACGTGGCAGTCAAGACGCTGACGGCGAGCCGCGATGCAGCACTCGAGGCAGCCGAGGACGTCACTCGTAGCGAGGGAGTCGACACCGTCGCCGACGCGATCCACACCGCACGGTCGGCCAGCGGAACCCTGGACGCCGACGAGCTGCCGATCGCGGACTACGACGACCTGAACGTCTCGGACGCCGTTGCCGCCATCAAGGACCTCACGAACCCGACCGATGTTCGCACCGTCGTGGCGTACGAAGAGGCACACAAGAACCGCCACGGAGTCGTGTCCGCAGGACAGACGCGCGTGGCAGCAATCGCCAAGGATGTCATCTCGATCGACTGACCTTCTGCGAATACCGATGCGGCCCGTGAACTTCCGGGCCGCATCGCTGTATTCGAAGCAACCCGCTAGGGTTTGAGCAACACCTTGATGGCACCGTCCTGCTTCTTCTGGAAGATCTCGTATGCGTGCGGGGCTTCTTCGAGCGAAAGCTCGTGCGTGGCAAACGAATCGACACCGAGCGGGTCGTCGTCGCCGAGCAGCGGCATGATGTCGTCCACCCACCTCTTGACGTTCGCCTGGCCCATGCGGAGCTGAATCTGCTTGTCGAACATGGTCATCAGCGGCAGCGGATCGGCCATACCGCCGTACACACCGATGATCGAGATGGTTCCGCCGCGTCGAACGATGTCGATCGCAGAGTACAGCGCGCCCAGTCGATCGACACCGGCCTTCTGCATCATCGGCGCAGCAACGGCATCGGGGAGCATGCCGACGATCTGCTGAGCGAGTTTGCCGACCGGAGATCCGTGCGCCTCCATGCCCACCGCATCGATGACGGAATCGGTACCCCTGCCGTCGGTCATCTCACGAATGACGTCGCCGACGCCACCGCTGTGCTCGGCCAGGTTCACCGTCTCGATACCCCGTGCCGCGGCGCGGGCGAGGCGCTCGGGGACCAGGTCGACGGCGATCACCCGTGCGCCCTTGTGCTGCGCGATGCGTGCTGCCATGTCGCCGATGGGCCCGAGACCGAGAACCGTCACCGATCCCCCGTCGGGAATCGCCGCGTACTCGACCGACTGCCAGGCGGTGGGCAGTACGTCGGAGAGGTATACGAATCGCGAATCCGGCGGTCCCTCCGGCACCTTGATGTGCGTGAACTGCGCCTGCGGCACGCGGAGGTACTCGGCCTGCCCACCGGGGACCTGACCGTAGAGCTTGGAGAAGCCGAACAGTGCCGCGCCCATTCCCTGTTCGCGAACCTGTGTGGTCTCGCACTGGGTGTACAGGCTCGAATTGCACATGTAGCAGTGTCCGCACGAGATCTGGAACGGAATGACCACTCGGTCTCCGACTGCCAGATCGCCTGTCTGCGAGCCGACTTCCTCGACGATGCCCATCGGCTCGTGCCCCAGAACGTCACCTTCGTCCATGAAGGCTCCGAGCGTTTCGTACAGATGCAGGTCCGAGCCGCAAATGTTGGTGGTCGTGATCTTCACGATCGCGTCCGTCGGAAGTTCTATCCGCGGATCGGGAACGGTGTCGACGCTGACTTTTCTCTTGCCTTGCCAGGTCACTGCGCGCATGACGTCCTTCCATCGAAGCGACTTCGAAGTTCGATGTCGCTGCATTGCGCATTGCCTGTTGTGACAGGTCACAAACACATATGCCTGCAGTGGTTGGTACCGCCCGGCAGCGGGTAGCCACCACTATGACCGCGTTGTTCTCCGTCGATCCGTCCACCGCTCGATCTCCCGCCCTACCCACCCCCTGCGGGCCGATCTCGGAAGCCGTCACCCGGTCGCTGGCCGCGGGTGTGCCGACCGGAACCCCGGTGATGCCCGATCCGATCGAGGCCGATCCCACGTCCCGAGACGCGCAACTCGCGCTTCTGATCTGCTACGAACTGCACTACCGCGGGTTCGAGGGCGTGGACGACGCCTGGGAGTGGGACCCCGAGCTCCTCCGCCTACGAGGAGGGCTGGAATCCGCTTTTCTGCGATACGTGCGAGAGAACGTGGAACCCGGCACCGACGCAGTGGCGGAGATGGACGCGCTGTCGATCGAAGCGACCTCGGGGAGCGGCCCCTCGTGGTTCCTTCGCGACGAAGGTTCGTGGGAGCAGATGCGTGAGTACTTCGTGCACCGGTCCGTCTACCACCTCAAGGAAGCCGACCCGCACGCGTGGGCCATCCCCCGTCTGACGGGCCAGACCAAGGCCTCCTACGTCGCGGTCGAATTCGACGAGTACGGCGGCGGCAAGGGCGACCGCCTGCACCAGCATCTGTGGGCCGAATCGATGGTGGCGGCCGATCTCGATCCGACGTATCTCGGTTACGTCGATCGCGTCCCGGCACAGACACTGGCCTGGGTCAATCTCATGTCGTTGTTCGGTTTGCATCGAGGGCTGCGCGGTGCCACCGTGGGCCACTTGGCGGCAACCGAAATCACGTCGTCGCCCGGCTCGCAGCGCTACGTGCAGGGACTGCGGAGGCTCGATGCACCGTCGGCATGCATCGCGTTCTACGCCGAGCACGTCGAGGCGGACGCCGTGCACGAGCAGGTGCTACGTCACGATGTGGTCGGCACTCTGCTTCGCCACGAGCCCGAACTCGAAGCAGATGTGGTGTTCGGAATGCGCGCACTGGATTTCGTCGAGAACGAACTCGCCGACCACGTGATGCGGCGATGGTCGGCCGGTCAGTCCTCGCTGGACTGAGAGGGTCGCCTCTTCGCGCGGTGGCTCGTGTCGCACAGCGGATAGCTCTTGCTCCGCTTGCACATGCACACCGCAACGACGAAGCGGTCCGACTCCACTTTCGTGCCGTCGTCGAGTTCGATGTTCACCGGTCCGTCGATCAGCATCGGGCCACCACGAACGATTCTCACCGTCGTCCGCTTGCCGGCCGAGTCATCGCTTGTCGCCACGAATCACCACCAACTCCTCCGTTCGACGCCCCGGAGCCAACAGACCGCGGGCTTCGAGCCACTCGGCACGGCGGTGCATCACCGGGCCGAAATCGATGGATTGCCTGCTCTCTTCGACGACCGAGAATCCGTTGTCCGCGAGCATGTCGACGGTGCGTCGCGGCCCCGAGAACTCGGAATGTACGACCAGCAGTATCCCACCCGGAACCAACAGCGAGGCGGCTGCCAGACACAGCGGGTCGAGCACCATGCGGCCGTCCTCGCCTGCGTCCCAGGCCCGGTGAAGCCCCATTCCGGTCGGCTCTGCCTCGGACGGAACGTACGGAGGATTGCACAGCACGACGTCGAACGATTCGAGTGCGTCCGCCTCGGCAAGGGAACCCAACCTGACGTCCACCTCGACGCCCACCGAGCGCGCGTTGCGCTGCGCGCAGTCGACGGCCCGTGCGGAAATGTCGAACGCGACGACCTCACGCGCACCCAACAGTGCGGCGGTGATGGCCACGGCACCGCTGCCGGTGCACATGTCGAGCACTCGCGCACCGGGAACGATGCCCGTCGTGGCGGCGATATCGCACAGCAGTAGCGAATCCTCCTGCGGTTCGTACACTCCGGGATCGGCGTGCACGGCCGCCAGGGTTCTGGCGGATTCGGTTTCGGCTGTCGTCATCGGCGTGCCTCCCACGGTGTAGCGATCGAAGTCGTATTCCCGTGAGACTCGCAGTCAAACCCGTTGCTGTCTCGATGCTTACGATCCGGCCTCCCGGGGTAGTCCTGTCGAGCGTGGTTGAGGAGTAGCCCGCCGTCCCCGAATGTCGACTGTCGATTTCTCACGTGCACCCGGTGGGGAGTTCGGCTGCACAGGAGTGTCCATGATCGTCGTACCGTCCATTACGCCACGCCTCGCGGAAGTCGTTCCGTCGCTGTCCGAGTCGTCGAGTCTCGAACCCGAGATGACGCTGTCGGTGAACGAGAGCGCGGGTGCCGACATCATCGTGCGAGTGATCGGAACGATCGGTGACGCGGACGTCCCCGTTCTCGCCGAAACACTCGGCGAGGCCGCCGAACGCGGACGCACGTTGATCCTCGATCTGTCCTCGGTGGCAGGCGTCGCCACAGGCGTCCGCTCCGTGCTCGACGCCACCTCCATCCGACTCGGACGATGGAATCAGAAACTGGCAGTGGTGCTTTCACCAGATCTGCAGCAGTCCGTCATCGGTCTCGTACCGGAGCGAGTCGACGTTCGTCGCTCGACGACCGAGTCCGTGGCGGCACCGGCAGCAGACACCAGGTGATCCGTTCGGCGACGGTATGGCCTGCCGATTCGCGAGAGGTGTCGTAAGTGACCACCCCGAGCAAGACCTACGACGTGCTCGTCGTCGGCGGAGGCAACGCAGGCATCAGCGCGGCTGCGCGGCTGCTGAAGAAGGGCATCTCCGACGTCGCTGTCATCGAGCCCGAGCAGGTGCACACGTATCGTCCACTGCTGTCCTACGTGGGCTCCGGTCAGGCAGCGCTGACCGAGGCGGAACGCACACAGCGGTCGGTGATTCCGACCGGATGCGTCTGGCTGGAAGACTCGGTGACAGCGATCGATCCGGTGAACCGTCTGGTGCGATGCACGTCCGGCAGGGCGTACGGCTATCGAGACCTCGTTCTCGGCCAGGGTCTCGTGGTGGACACCGACGCCCTGCCCGGAGTACACGCGGCACTCGAATTCCCCGGTGTTGCAAGCAATTACCTCGACCGAGCAGAAGCCACCTGGCAACTGACACGCGATCTCCCCGTCGGCAGCAGTGCTGTGTTCACAGTGCCCCGCCCACCGGTGGGCTGTACCGGCACCACGCTCAAGCCGTTGTTTCTCGCAGCGGACCACTGGATGCGCAGCGGGCGCCTGCCGGGAATCGACATCACACTGGTGGTGGATCGACATCGAATGTTGGGCAATCCCGAGCTCGACGCCATCGTCGTCGGGCGACTACGCGAACTCGGCGTGCGAATACTCCCCCGCACCGCAGTGACGGCTCTGCATCCGGAGACCGGACACATCACCGTCACGGACAACGACGGCGTCGACGATCGCATCCGCTACGACATGCTGCACCTCGTACCGCCGTTCCGCGGTCCGACGTGGCTGGAGGAGTCGAACCTGACCGGATCTGCGGCGCACGGTGTCGTCGACATCGACGGTCGGACTCTGCGCCACCGGGCGTATCCGGAGGTCTGGGCCGCGGGTGACGGAGCAGCCATCGACACCGACTCCTCGGGTGGCGCACTGCGCAAGCAGATCTCGATTCTCGTCGACAATCTGATCGCAGCGCGTAGCGGGAAACCGTTGTCGGAGTACGACGGCTACACCGTTGCCCCCATCGCCGTCGGCGCACACAGCTTGATCGCCGCCGAGTTCGACCGCACCGGAACCCTGACGCCGTCGTTGCCTTCGTTCCTCGATTCGCTGAAGCCGAGGCGCTCCGCCTGGGCCTTCGACCGATACGGCCTACCGCTGTCCTACTGGAACATGATTCTCGCCGGCCGACTCTGACCGGTCGGGCGACTCCATGAACCCGTCGGGGTCGTGAGCGACGACCCGATGTCCGTCGTCGCCCAGGGCGCGAAACGCATCGCGCAGGAGCCGTCGAGCCGCGCCGTCCATGGCACGTACCTCACTGAAATCGACCGTGGTACAGGTGTTTTCGCCGACATCGGCGACCAAACGGGACGTGACCGCCTCTGCACCCGCGAACCGAAGATCGCCCTGCAGCTCCACGGTGGTCACGCCGTTCGCCTCGGTCACGCTGCGGATGGCCGATTCACCGCTCGGCGCGACGTGCATCATGTGCAGGCCCAGATCGCGCGAGAGTCTCTCGAACACCGCCACCCCGCGCACACTGTTGCCGTGCTCGTTCAGTCTGGGTGAGACGACGGCAATGCCCACCTGACCCGGCAACACTCCGATGATCGCCCCGGCCACCCCGCTCTTGGCGGGTATACCCACCGTCGCGAACCAGCTGCCACTGCCGTCGTACATTCCACAGGTCGCCATGACCGCCAGTACGTGGCGATCGATCGCCGAATCGAGTGTCTGTTCGCCCGTCCGAGGATCTTCGCCGCCGTTCGCCATCACCGCGGCGATCCGGGCCAGGTCGTTACAGGTCACGGTCACCGCACACTGACGCGCATAGCCGTCGACGACATCGGCGGGCTCGGCTCCGAGGTGGCCGACCGACTTCAGCAGGTGCGCGATCGCGGTGTTCCGGTCGTCGGATTCCAGTTCGGCCTCGTACACCTGACGGTCGACGGAGAGTTCGCGGCCTGCCATTTTGCTCAGAAGGGCCGACATTCGCCCCGCCCGCTCTTCGCTCCCGTGGCCTCGAATCATCGAATGCACCGCCAGCGCACCGGCATTGATCAACGGGTTCCGCGGCCTTCCGGTCTCGGCTTCCAGCGATATCTCGTTGAACGAGTCGCCCGACGGTTCGACGTCGACGGCCTCGAGCACCGCCTCGATGCCGTTGTCCTCGATGGCGAGCGCATACGCGACCGCTTTGGCTATCGATTGGATCGAGAATTCGGTGTCGGTATCGCCCGCTCCGTGCAGCGATCCCCCGACGGTGGCGAGTGCGACCGCGAACGTGTCGGGATCCGATGAGGCCACTACCGGGTTGCCCTCGGTCACGGTCCCGCCGTCGAACTCTCGACAGTCCTCCAACACGGATGCGAGGTATTCGGGAACAGGCGATCTCATGTGTCCACGCTAGTCCTCGACGAACAGGCCTTGACATCGCGGCCGTACTGCCGCTTACACTCCTGGTTCCTCAACCGTTGTAGGGCCCCCTCCCGCGAAGATCGGATTCCTGACGTGCGATTGCGACGCCTGATCGCTGCCGACTCGACAGATCGTCTGGCCGTGTACGCACCCGAGTCCGGCGCCTGGGTCGATCTCGATGCCGCAGTGTCGACGCTGGGTGCCGACGAGGCTCTGCGCCCACTCACCCGCACGGTGCTCGGATTTCTCGACGCCGGCGAACGTGCTCGCGACTCGGCTCGGTCCGTGGTGCAGCGCGCGGTGTCCGAGGGAGTTGCGGTGATCGACCGACCGGCACCGACACTGCCGGTGGTTCCGGCGTCGCTTCGGTGCTTCCTCGGCTGGGAGGCGCACTGGGATCTGGCTGCGCACAACCTGGTTCGCCGTAACCTCCCGAGAGCGGTCCCCTTCATCCGCGGGTTCGAGGCCGTCACACGGTCGACGTTTCCTGCACTCCGTCCGGGACCGGGGTTCGACGACCATCCGATCTACTACACGGGCAATCACCTCACCGTCGTCGCCGACGAAACTTTGGTCGAGTGGCCGTCCTACAGCCGGGCACTGGATTTCGAGCTCGAGTTCGGAGCCGTGGTGACCAGGCCCGTTCGCGACGTGTCCGAGCGGGAAGCCACCGCTGCGATCGGTGGGTACGTGGTGTTCGACGACATCAGTGCTCGCGACACCCAGTGGGAGGAGCAGCGCCGCACCCCGTTCGGCCCGGTGGTCAAGACCAAGACCTTCGCCAGCTCCATGGGAGCCGACATCGTCACCGCCGACGAGGTGTCACCGTATCTGGACTCGTTGACGGCCACCGTGACGGTAGACGACGAAGTGTGGTCGACCACGGGCACCACAGGCATGCGGTACTCGATCGGAGAATCACTCGCGTACGCCAGTCGCGGCGAGAACGTCTACCCCGGTGAGCTGTTGACCTCCGGCACGCTTCCCCGCGGATGCGGCCTGGAGCTCGACCGCTGGATAGCCCCGGGCGATCGCGTCGAACTGAGCATCGAACGAATCGGATCGGTTACCAACACGATCGGTACTCGCTGAGGATTCAGCGCTCGATGTCGGATTTGTCGGTGGAGGCATCCTGGAACATCTCCAGGAACGACCCGAAGCCGGATGCTCCCTTGCGTGATTCGTCCATGTTGTGGTCGACGGCTCCTGCCGCCCCCTCGTCGTGTGTCATGTCTTGTAGCTTGCCGCTCGCAAATTGCAGCGAGCCGGGGACCGAGGACACGAATCGGCAACGAAAGGTCACGGACCGGTAACGACGAACTCGAAGCTATGGATGGATCGAGCACGGTTTCCATCCATAACTTCGAGTTCGGTAAAGAAGGTCAGGCCAGCTCGAACCGATCGAGCATCATGACCTTGTCCCACGCCGCCACGAAGTCCTGAACGAACTTGTCCTTGGCGTCGTCGCAAGCGTAAACCTCGGCGAGAGCGCGCAATTCGGAGTTCGATCCGAACACCAGGTCGTTACGGGTTCCGGTCCACTTCGTCTCACCGGTCGCGGCATCCTTGGCCTCGTAGATGCCGTCCTCAGCGGTGGGGACCCATTCGGTGCCCATGTCGAGGAGGTTGACGAAGAAGTCGTTGGTGAGCGTTCCGACCTTGTCGGTCAGGACGCCGTGCGACGACTTTCCGAAGTTGACTCCGAGCACACGCAGTCCGCCGACCAGCACGGTCATCTCGGGTGCGCTCAGCGACAACAGGTTTGCCCGATCGACGAGGGAGTACTCCGCCGGAAGCTTCTGGCCCTTACCGAGGAAGTTACGGAAACCGTCCGCCTTGGGCTCGAGGTCGGAGAACGAATCGACGTCGGTCTGCTCCTGCGTCGCATCCATGCGGCCCGGGGTGAACGGAACGCTGACTCCCGCCGCTTTCTCCAGTGCGGCAACGCCGCCGAGGACGACGAGGTCGGCGAACGAAACCGTTCCGGAGAACGACTGCTGGATGCCTTCGAGCACGCGGATGACCTGTGCGATCTCGTCGGGCTCGTTGACCTCCCAGCCTGCCTGCGGCTGCAGACGCAGACGGCCACCGTTGGCACCGCCGCGCTTGTCGCTGACGCGGAACGACGACGCCGCGGCCCACGCAGCCGAAATCAGCTGGTCCTGAGTCAGTTCGGAGTCGAGGATCGTCTGCTTGAGCTCGGCGATCTGCGCCTCACCGATCAGCTCGTGATCGACGGCCGGGATCGGGTCTTGCCAGAGCAGGGTCTCCGAGGGAACCTCGGGGCCGAGGTAACGCGACACCGGTCCCATATCGCGGTGGGTGAGCTTGAACCAGGCCTTCTGGAACTCTTCTGCGAGCTCCTCGGGGTGGTCGAGCCAGCGACGGGTGATCTGCTCGTAGATCGGGTCGACACGCATCGCGATGTCGGAGGTCAGCATCGACGGGTGGCGACGCTTGGTGGGATCGGCGGGGTCGGGAACGAGATCTGCGCCCTCACCGTTCTTCGGACGCCACTGGTGCGCGCCTGCGGGGCTCTTGTAGAGCTCCCACTCGAATCCGTACAGCGTCTCGAGGAAGCTGTTGTCCCATTGGGTGGGCGTGGGCGTCCAGATGACCTCGAGGCCACTGGTGATCGCGTCCGCACCGACACCGCTCTGGTAGCTGTTCTTCCAGCCGAGGCCCATCTGCTCGATGGGTGCACCCTCGGGCTCGGCACCGATGTGCTCGTCGGGATCGGCTGCGCCGTGCGTCTTGCCGAACGTGTGCCCACCGACGGCCAGTGCCGCGGTCTCGATGTCGTTCATGGCCATCCGGCCGAAGGTCTCGCGGATGTCCAGCGCGGACTGCACCGGGTCCGGGTTGCCGTTCGGGCCTTCGGGGTTGACGTAGATCAGACCCATTTGCACTGCGGCGAGCGGGTTCTCGAGGCTCGTGCGATCACCGTCGTAGCGCTCGTCGCCCAGCCAGGTCTGCTCCGGGCCCCAGTAGACGTCCTCGTCCGGCTCCCAGGCGTCGACGCGTCCGCCGGCGAAACCGTAGGTGGGCAGACCCATCGATTCGATCGCGACGTTGCCGGTGAGCACGATGAGGTCGGCCCAGGAGAGCTTGCGGCCGTACTTCTGCTTGATCGGCCAGATCAGCCGGCGAGCCTTGTCCAGGCTGGCGTTGTCCGGCCAGCTGTTCAGGGGTGCAAAGCGCTGCATGCCCGCTCCGGCACCGCCGCGTCCGTCCTGCTTGCGGTAGGTGCCCGCGGCGTGCCACGCCATGCGGATGAAGAAGGGGCCGTAGTGACCGAAGTCGGCAGGCCACCAGGGCTGCGAGTTGGTCATGAGCGCTTCGATGTCGCGCTTGACCTCGGCGAGGTCGAGGGAGTTGAACTCGGCGGCATAGTCGTAGTCGGCACCCATCGGGTCGCCGACGGCCGGGTTCTTCTTCAGAATCTTGAGGTTCAGAGACTTGGGCCACCACTCGCGGTTGCTACCGCCCTCGACGGGCATCGGCATCGAGTCGTGCATGACGGGACACTTGCCACCCGACTCCTGCGGCTGATCCTCGTTCATCTCTTTTTCGCGTGTTGTGTGATCTTCTGACACGTGCTTCCTTCCAGGGTGTGACGATCGGGCTGTGATCGAGGTCGGTTCACGAACTCTGCTGTGTCCGAGAACCGGGAGGGAACGAAACAGGAGCTGTCGACTGCCGTCGAGCAGTCGAACACTGTGCGCAGAAGCCCCAGTAGATGACTTCCGCCTCGTCGATCGTGAAACCGACGGAGTCCGATGCGGTGAGACATGGCGTTTCGCCCACCGCGCAGTCCACGTCGGCGATGACGCCACACGAGCGGCACACCGCGTGGTGGTGGTTGTCGCCGACGCGAGATTCGTACCGAGCGGGAGATCCTGCCGGTTCGATTCGCCGCACCAGGCGCGCCGCGGTCAACGCATTGAGCACGTCGTACACGGTTTGCCGCGACACCTCGGGCAGCACCGATCGCACGAGTCCGAGGATCGTGTCGGTGTCTGCATGAGGGTTGGATCCGACGACCTCGAGCACCGCGACCCTGGGACGGGTCACGCGCATGTCGGCGGTGCGTAACAGCTCCGCGTACGGTGAGATCGGCATCACAGCAATACTATCCTCCGCTTTTCTGGACAAAGTCAAGTATGCAGACGAATTCGCCGGATGTCGACCTGGACGCCGAACAACAGCGCCGTCACCGAGCAACCGCGACTCCTACTGTTCGCTTTCCCTACACTCCTCGGTTGGATTCGGGACGGGATCAGGCCAGTGCCAAGAACAGCTTCTCCAGTTCGGCCTCGGTCATCGGCTCCTTCTCCCCCGCACTCTCGCCCGTCATGCATTCACGCAGGCCCGTTGCCACGATCTTGAATCCGGCCTTGTCCAGCGCTCTGGAAACAGCAGCGAGCTGAGTGACCACATCCTTGCAATCGCGTCCGTTCTCGATCATCCCGATGACGCCGGCGAGCTGACCGTGCGCGCGCTTGAGCCGGTTCAGTACCAGTGCGATGCTGTCTTCGTCGCCGATCATGTCGATCTCCTCGGTGGTTGCGGTAGTGAACCCGATGGTACCCCCGGGGGCATCAAGCGAGATCGGATCCGGTACCGCCCAGTGCCGAGATCGCCGCCTGCAATTTCACGGTGGCCTCGGAGGCGACCGCACCCAACTCGGGCTCACCGGTGACCTCGACCATGATGGCCGGGTTCATCGCCTCGACGACGACGGACCCCGCTACCGACGTGTTCTCGCGGACCACGACGTTGCACGGCAACAGCAGACCGATCTGCTTCATCACTCCGACGGCGCGATGAGCCAGTCCCGGGTTACACGCGCCCAGGATCACGTAGCGCTCCATGTCCTCGCCGAGCTTGGCCTTCAACGTGGCCTGCATGTCGATTTCGGTGAGAACTCCGAATCCCTGCTCCGACAACGCCTTTCTCGTGCTCTCGATCGCGTCGGCGAAATCGGTGTCGGTCAGTGTGGTGGACAATGCAATGTTCATGATGACTCCTCGAAAATTGTTGTGTCAGTGCGAAAAGCGAATGGAGGGCAGCACCGCACGCAGCCACGCCGGCGACCACCACGCGCCGTGTCCGGTCAGCCGTAGCAGGACCGGAAGCAGGACGAGTCGAACCAGGAACGCGTCGAGCAGTACCGCAACACCCAGAATGATGCCCATCTCTTTCGGGGGCAACGGATCCGACAGTGCGAACGTGAAGAACACTGCCACCATCACCGCCGCGGCAGCAAAGATGACTCGCCCCGAGTGCGCCAAGCCGTCGACCTGAGCAGCCTTGGAATCGCCCGAGCGTTCGTAGTGTTCCTTCGCGGTGGCCAGCAGAAAAACCGTGTAGTCCATGGCGATCGCGAAGATCATCGCGAAGAAGAACACCGGACCCCAGCCGTCCAGGAATCCCTGCGGGGTGAAACCGAGCAGTGACGCGCCGTGGCCGTCCTGGAAGATCAACTTGGCGACTCCGAAGGCCGCCGCCGTGGACAGCAGGCTCACCAGAGTGCCGAGCAGCGCGATCAGCGGAGCCTGCAGCGCCACCAGAAGCAGCACGAAGCCGAGGACCAGGATGATCCCGACGACGATCGGCAGGTAGTCGTTCAGAGCCTGCTGAAGGTCCAGGTTCTCCGCGGGTGCTCCGCCGACGAGTGCCGAATCGGGCAGCGTGGATCGCAGATCGGCGAGAATGGTACCCATCGATTCGTCGGACGGATCCACCGACGGAATTGCTTGCAGCAGAGCATATCCCGAACCGTCAGCCGCACTCTGTGGCGGAGTCACCATCGAGATCCCGTCGACCCCGGCAGCGGCGGTCGCGGTGCCGAGAGCATCGGCGTCGGGCACCACGATCTGCAGCGCTCCCGGTGCACCCGGCCCGAACTGGGCCTGTACGAGCTCGTAGCCCTGGCGCACCGGTGCGTTCTCGGGCACCACCGCGATCGACGGCATCGCCACCTTCAATCCCAGCACAGGTAGGGCGAGGGCGATCAGAATTCCCACGGAGACGACGGCGAACGGCCACGGGTGCTTGTGCAACAACTCGCCCCAGGCCGCGAACTTCGGGGATCGATGTTCCTGCCGCTTGGCGTACGGCAACGAGGCGGCGTCGACCCTGGGTCCGAGCGCGCCCAACGCCGCAGGGAGCAGTGTCATGGTCGCCAGCAACACGAAGGCAACGGCCAGCATGATTCCGACAGCCATCGTGCGCACCGCAGGCGCGGGGACCAGCAACACTGCGGACAGACTCACCAGCACCGTCAGCCCGGACAACACGACGGCTTTGCCTGCGGTGTCCATGGTTTCGGCCACTGCCGCCCGAGGGTCTGCGTGACGCAACGCATCGCGGAATCGAGCGACGACGAACAGCGCGTAGTCGATTCCCAGCGCGAGCGCGAACATCATCGCGAAGTTCATGGCCCACACCGAGATCGGCGTGACTCCGTTGAGCAGAACGAGACCACCAGCCGATGCGACGAGACCGGCAACGGTGAGCAGCAGCGGCAATCCGGCGGCGACGAGTGATCCGAACGCAAGCACCATGATCGCCAATGTGACCGGCCACGAGAACAATTCGGCTTGGATCATCGCGTCGTGGTTCGCCTGGTTGAAGTCCGACCACAGGGCCGACGAACCGGTGGGGTACACCTCGATTCCGTCGGTCGAGAGCGCGGTCAACCGCTCCTTCACATCGTCGACGGCTTCGACCATCTCGTCGGTCGTGCCGTTCGCCCCGGCGATGACGATGCCGGTTCGGCCGTCCGGGCTGATCGTCATCCCCGGCTGCGGCGCAACGACGTCCCCGAATCTGGTGTCACCGGCGAACACATCGGACACGTCGGCAATCACGTTCCGAACAGCGGGATCGGTGATGGGTTCCGCGTTGGAGTGGACGACCACCTGCACCGCGGCGGAGGAATTACCGCCGAAGTGCTGCTGGGCCAATTCTCGAACCTGAACGGATTCGGATCCGTTCGCCTGCCATCCCGCTCCGGCGAGGGACGAGAACACCGAGGGCGCGAACGAACCGAGGCCGACGAGCGCGATGAGCCACACACCGAACACCCATCGTCGATGGGTCACCATCGCGCCGCCCGCACGGCCGAGTAGGCCCGGCGCGGCTACCGGCCGATCATCCGGTGGACGAAGAACTTCGGCATCACGCAGCGACATGGTGCTCCTATACGGGTGGGGGTATCGAACAGGGCAGACGAAACCCCGAATCGATCGAACGTGCCCCACCCTCGCACATACCCAAGGGGGTATGCAAGTACCCCTGGGGGTATCACCCCAGGGGTACTTGCACTCAGAGCCGACGGCCCGGTGTTGTCACCTGCCGGTCAGCGCCGACCGTTCCACTGCTTCTCGATGCCGCGCAACACCTCGAGCGTCCGAGCAGAATCGGCATCGACTGCCATCCTCGACCGAGCGCGTTCGAGCGCACGCTCGGCCCGAGTGACCGCACGGTGCCCCGAGTCGGTGGCTTCGACCATGTACTGCTGCCGATTTCGCGGATTGGCGCTCCGCACCAACAGCCCCGACTCGACGAGACTGGCCGTCGTGGCGGTGATACTCGTCCGGTGCCGCACCAACTCCCGCGACAGCGCACTGTAGGACATCGGCCCTCGCCTGGACACCAGTTCCAGCACCTCGTACCTCGCCCAGCTCAGCCCCTGCGCGTCCAGTGCCTCCGCCAGACGGACCCGCGCGGCCGACGCCATGCGCAGCACCGTGGACACGATTTCGAGTTCGGTGGAATGCACCGGCGAGGTACCACCGTCGAACGATTCAGCGATGGCAGTCATCGGACACTCCCCTACTTGATCTCTGCGAGGACGGTGCCTTGGGTGATGGCGTCGCCTGCGGTGACGGTCAGGCCGGTGATGGTGCCTGCTTTGTGGGCGTTGACGGGGTTTTCCATTTTCATCGCTTCCAGGACGGCGATGAGGTCCCCGGCCTCGACGGTGTGGCCTTCGTCGACAGCGACTTTGACCACGGTGCCCTGCATCGGTGCGGTCACC
>NZ_NPFV01000022.1:0-85556 GCF_002259365.1 Rhodococcus sp. 14-2496-1d
CGAAACGCCCGGTCCCATTCCGAACCCGGAAGCTAAGCCCTCCAGCGCCGATGGTACTGCACTCGACAGGGTGTGGGAGAGTAGGACACCGCCGAACACAATTTCCCAGAACACCCCCAGACCACCCGGTCCGGGGGTGTTCTGCATTTCGAAACCACACCACACCCACCTCACGCCACCCCCCATCCCCTCCGAGGGCGAACGCGTGCGCAATCGCCATACGCGCACACAATCGCAGCCCGGACACCCACCAATCCCCGCGCACCCGACGAACGCGCGCGCACGTGCGGGACACGAGGATCGCAGGCCGGATGCCGACGCGCGAGGCGAATGCGGACTCCGTCATGAGGAGGCAAACGCGCGCGCATTCGCCATCCGCGCACACAATCGCACCCCGGACACCCACCAATCCCCGCGCACCCGACGAACGCGCGCGCATTTGCAGAATGGCGAGCACCGCACAGCAGCGAGCGCCTACCCGATCTCGACCCGACCACCACCGACCACCAGCGCAGCCGGCATCAGCCTCCACCCGACCCGATGAGCTCGCACCCGCAGGGGGGGGGCAAACGCGCGCGCAGTTGTCATCCGCGCACACAATCGCAACCGGGACACCCACCAATCCCCGCGCAGCTGACGAACGCGCGCGCATTTGCGGAATGTCGACCACCATCGACGCGGGCCTCAGCCTCCACCCGACCGGATGAGCTCACACCCACAGGGGGCAAACGCGCGCGCAGTCGCCAACCGCGCGCACAATCGCGGCTCGGACACCCGCCATTTCCCGCGCACCCGACAAAGGCGCGCGCATTTGCGGACACCCAGGGCTGAACTCCGGGGCTGAAGTCGGGTGCCGGTGCGTGACGCGAGTGCGGGCTGCCGACGGGAGCGCGAACGCGCGCGCGTTTGCGAGCTGGGACTCTCGACCTCGACTCCGGTGGCAGTAGACGGGAGTTTCATCGGGCAGTACACGGTGTGTCGGTTCGTTGCGTCGGCCTATGTCGTCCGCAATGCCTACTGGTTGCCAAATAGCCGCTATGCCAACCTGATTCGTGGACCACAACGCGTGCGCCTCTAGCGTCGAATTTAATCGGTGGAGTTCGGGGCGGCGGCCGTGCATGATCGTGACACAGGCACATCGCAGAGACCGTGGAGGTGGACAATGGCAGCGGAAATGAATTACGCACGCCGTCGAGTTGTCTGCACGCGGTTTGCCATGGTCGCCGATCATGCTCTCTGAGTAAGCCTTCGGCCCAACCGGTGCTAATCGGTTGACCCAATTTCGCAATCTGACCAATACTTCGCCGCACAACAATGCCCTGTGTCCGGCGTCCACTTTTGTTGTAGGAGAACAGATGTACCACTACGAAGAGATCCTGAACGAACATCGACAACGCGTCGCGCGTGGTGTGCAGAATTACGAACGGCGTCGGGTGGCAGAAGAAAGAGCTGCCGAAGCAGTTGTCGCAGAATCGGATTCACGTGAGAGTGAGGCCATGGGATCGGTGGCCTCGAACGACTGCGAATCGGACTCCGAGATCGGCATCGGGGTGATGTCGCTCAGCCGGTGACAGTCAGGTCTCCACCAGATGTGAGTAGCGATCACCCGCGGCTGCTATGAAGTCGCGAACGAACCAGCACGTAGGGACAACGCGGAGTCCCTGCGTGCTGGTGTCGTCGAGAGCGAATTCGGTGAGCGCAGCGGCAAGTCCTCGGCCGCGAAACTGCGGAAGCGTCACAGTGTGATGAAACGTTCTGGAACTGTCCGATTCCAGGTACTCCGAGTAGCCCGCCAACTCGGAATCGACATGAATCTCGAATCGATGGTCGGCACTGTCATGGGTGATCTCGACAGTCATGGTGGTACCTCCTCGCCGAGTTCGGTGTCACCACCGTAACCGGCACTCGTCCCGCGGAGCGTTCTGCGGTTACTCGAGCACGCATCGACGCAGTAGGGTGAGAGAAACCGAGTCGTGCGAGCGCCACCCGTCGCAACACCGCTCTTCATAAGTACGGGGCGCTCTCGAGGCTGAAGGTGGCAATCCGTGGAAGACACATCCGACCGGGGAATCAAGGCATTCATTCGAACCGTCGCTCAGCGCGGTGGTCGCGCAGAGCGGCTGACGACGTCGCGGCGTAATCCCGTGCAGGTCTGGTCCATGGATGGCAGTTCCTCGTGCATAGTCCGAGTGCGATCCAAGGTGACGGGTGACTGGAAAGCCCGCAGGCAGGACGAATCGCTCGAGAGTGACGACACTGGATCCTCGTATTGGGTGTTCGTCGATCTCGCGAACGAAGAGCCGAGCTTCTACATGGTCTCGTCCGAGGAGATGGCCACAGACATTCGCGGAGAAGTCGACCTGTGGGTCCAGGATTCGCCCCTCCGTACCAGGACTGGGCATCATGCGATCGCGGTGGACAGAGTGCTGCACGGCAGTGAGCGTTGGGACCTGCTCGGTCTGAGTGCAACCTTGGACACAACGGTCGATCTCGGACCCGAACAGACGTGGGTTCGTACTCCACGGGTGAAGACGCCTCGTAAGTCGGCCAAGGCGGCCGTCGAAGAGGAAGTTGTGGACAACCGGGTACGCGTCGTTGCCGACTGCGAGGGCTATCGGCTGAGCGGCCGCTACGACCCCGAGACGCAACGACTCGAGATCACCGCAGGGCCGATGGAGGGTCGACGGTTCGACAATCCCTCCGTCGCAGCCAGTGCAGTAGCCACGCACATCAGTGGGGACGTCGAGGAGCGCGACGGTTGGCAGTTCTGGCAGCTGGACACTCCGGATCGAGCTCCGCTGGGGTCGTTTCAGTAGGAAACCACAGCGCATGACTGCTCTGTTGTGATTGCTCCCTAAATTGGCCTATCCGCCAAAAACGGGACAAAGGTCCGATTAACCTAGCGCTGGTAGGACGAGCTCCCTGCTTTAGCCCCTGGGTCGAATCGATGTTCGAGAGTTCGTCCGCGCATCGAAATTCGGGTACCAGCGAGCTCAACGGTCGACAGTGCGAGGGGTGCTGTCGACCGTGGGGAGAGGTTTTCACCATGGAACATTCCTTCCGGACGGGCACAGCCCATGCGTCCCGTTTTCTGTTCCTCATCGCCCAGTTCGTCGATCGGAGAATCCCGGCCGAGTTCTTCTCTGCTCAGTTCCGCGAGCTGCAGAACACCCAATCCACCTATCTCGATGCCGACGTCTCTTCGGTCATCGGAATGTTGTCGGTCGACGTCGGCGCGTACCTGGGCGATGTCGAAATCAGAGGGGTGGACTACATCGACTCCGAACAACTCTGGCTGGCTGCCGGGCAAGCGTTTCGCGATCTCATGACCGTCCAGTCCCAGCACATCGAACGCGAGGCAGGGTGACCGCAACGCGTACCCTCACCGGAATCGATCACGCTGCCGCAGAAGGTCTTCGAGCCTGAATCGTCGGTGCGTGCCGCGCATTTCGATCGATAGGTCGCCCGCGTCGGCCAACCGTCTGACGTAGGTGTCGGAGACACCGAGGACCTCGGCAGCTTGCGAAGTGGTCAACAACTCGTCCACGGTTCCGATGGCCACCGCCCGGCCGGTCGAGAGTTGGGTCAGAAGTTCCAAGACCGCACTGCGTGATGCGTCGTCGAGTCGAACCTCCGAACCGCCGATTCTGAGGTCGACGTCCGCTCCGGTTCGCTCGTGAACGACTGCCGCCAACGAGTTGGCCGATCGCGACTCGAGAGCAGGCATGACGAATCGGAAGTCCATTCGTCCAGGATAGGAGTGGGCGCGGGCGTCGGTACGCATAGGCTCGGAGCACCCAGCATGTGAGGAGTGTTCCAGTGCCACAGTTGTTGCACCTCGATTCGTCCGCCGACCCGGATCGTTCGACAAGCCGTCGGGTGACGGCCCGCTTCTCGGACGCCTGGCATGGCATCGGCACCGACCACTCGGTGATCCATCGAGACCTGCATTCGAGTCCGTTGCCCCACCTACCCACCTCGGCGCTGCACTGGGCACCTCGCCTGCGAACCGCCGACGAAATCGTGGAGCCGTCCGCCGAGGCGTTGCAGGTCGAACTGATCGAGGAACTGATCTCGGCCGACGCGGTGCTGATCGGCGCGCCGATGTACAACTGGTCGATCCCGTCGACCCTGAAGGCATGGATCGACTACGTACACGTTCCGGGTGTCACTGTTCCGTTCGACAGTGACACGGCACCTCTCGTCGGCAAGCCCGTGGTCGTGGTGACCAGTCGGGGAAACGACTACACCCCCGGTACCGACAACGCGTCCTCCGACCACACCACCGCGCAACTGCGACAGGTGCTCGGAGTTGCGCTGGGGATGGACGTCCACTTCGTCCCGGTCGACTTGACACTCGCCGAGCGGGTGCCGGCGCTCGCACCGCAGATTCCGCAGGCACGAGCCAATCTCGAGGCGGCGTTCTCCGCCGTCGACGATCTTGCGTTGCGATTGGGTGGAGCAACCACCAGGTGAGCGCCGAGTAGCCTGGCGAGGTGCTCTCGAACGGCCCAGGTAACGACACCACCCGCGGTGAACGTGGATCAGGGCGCCATCGCATCAGGACGCCGTCGCGCAACCGCGGTCTCGCACTCCGAATCGGCCGAATTGTCGTCGCCACTGCGGCAGTTGCCTCGATCGCGGTGAGTGGAATCGGGTTCGCGGTGTACCGCGAAGCCACCACGGGGCTGACCACCTCGGACGCGCTCGACGGCATCGCGAACAATGATCCTGGCGGCAACGGCGAGGACACCAACATTCTGTTGATCGGTCTCGACAGCCGCAAGGACATGGACGGCAACGACCTGCCTGCCGAGTTCGTCACCGATGCGCTGCATGCGGGCGACAGCGACGTCGGCGGTTACAACACCAACACACTGCTGCTGGTGCACCTTCCGGCCGACGGAGGGAGGGCGACTGCGCTGTCGATACCTCGCGACGACTACGTCGACGTTCCCGGATACGGCAAGCGAAAGATCAAGGAGGCGTACGGACTTGCCAAAGCCGACGCCGATACACAGTTGCTCGACGAGGGCGTCACCGATTCGGCCGAACGTGAGCGTCGAGCACGCGACGCGGGTCGGCGATCGACGTTGACCGCGGTTCGTGACCTGCTCGACGTGCCGATCGATCATTTCGCCGAGGTGAACCTGCTGGGCTTCTACGACGTCGCGACAGCCGTCGGGCCGATTCAGGTGTGCCTGAACAATCCGGTACACGACAACTATTCGGGGGCGGACTTCGCCGCGGGGGCGCAGGAACTGAGCGCTTCGCAGGCGCTGTCCTTCGTCCGGCAACGCCACGGCCTCGACAACGGCGATCTCGATCGAACCAAACGGCAGCAGGCCTTCGTGGCAGGAGTGATGGCCAAGCTCAGCACCTCCGGTGTCATGGCGAACATCGGCGAACTCCGGGCGCTCGTCGCGGGTACCAAGAACGACGTCGTGATCGACGCGTCCTTGGATCCGGTGAAGCTCGCAGGCGAAGCCGGTGCAGTTATGCAGGGAGACATCGATTTCTACACGCTCCCGATCACCGGCTACGACACGATCGACGGGCAGGACGTCAATCTCGTCGACGTCGACGACGTCCGGGCCGAGGCAGCCCGGCTGATCGGCGACGTACCTGTGCAGGCACCGCCGACCACCGCAGCAGCTGATCCCGCAACGACGCCGCCCCCGCTCGAGGTCGCCGCACAGGATCCGTCCCTGGATCCGGCGGCAGCCCCCGACGAGGGTGTGCACAGCGACGGCGGCATTCCCTGCGTCGACTGAGCCCAGCGTCGACCGAACTCGCCAGCGGGTATCGGTCAGGGCGTCGGCGCGTTGAGCAGAACGTCCATCAACTGCTTCTCGACCGCCGCGAACTGCGGCGTCGTGACGATATCGAGCCCGCGTGGACGGGGCAGCGCCACCTCGATCTGCCGTCGAACGTATGCCGGTCTGGGGGAGAGAACGATCACGCGATCGGATAGATATACCGCTTCGCGGATGTCGTGCGTGATCATCAGGACCGTCCACCGAAACTCCGACCAGACCTGCTGCAACCAGGCCTGCATATCGCTTCGAGTCAACGAGTCCAGTGCCCCGAAGGGTTCGTCGAGCAGTAGTACCGATCGTCCCTGCACCACCGTGCGCAGCAGCGCCGCCCGCTGGCGCATGCCGCCGGAGAGCTCGGACGGTCTGGCCGACTCGTACCCGTCCAAGCCGAACACCGGGAACAGCTCGCGTGCCCGCGCACGCGCCTCCTTCTTGGCAACGCCCTGCACTTCGAGCCCGAGGGTGGTGTTGTCCAGCACCGAACGCCACGGAAACAGGAGATCCTTCTGCGGCATGTAGGCGCACGGCGGTACTCGAACCGAGCCGGAGTCGGGCTTGTCGAGTCCGGCCAGCATGTTGAACACCGTGCTCTTACCGGAACCGCTCGGGCCGATGATCGACAGGAACTCGCCGGGGCCAGCACTGAACGACACACCGTCGAGTACGGGCTTGTCGCCGAATGATTTGGTGAGATCGCGAACGTCGATGCAGGTGTCGGGGTCAGACATGAAGACCAACCGACCCGTGGCGCGCCCAAGGCGCAACGAACCGCTCCACCAGGAAGGTGGAGACGAACAGGACCACGCTGATCACGGCCGTCACGGCGACCGCGGCGAGAACCAGATCGGTACGAAACGAGTTCTTCTGTTGGCTCATGTAGATGCCGAGCCCGGCACTGGCCCCGGCATATTCGGCAAAGATCGCGCCGACCACGGCGTAGGTGATTCCGATGCGCAGGGAGGTGAAGAACCGGGGTAGCGCCGACGGTAGCCGCACGTATCGAAACTGTTGCCAGCGCGAGGCACCCATGCTGGCCAGCAGCGATCGCGCGTCTCGATCGGCCGCCGCGAAACCCTCAATGAGTCCGATGGCCATCGGGAAGAACGTCGCCAAAGCGATCACCAGGATCTTCGGAAGCAGCCCGAAGCCGAACCAGATGATCAACAGTGGCGCGATCGCGATGATCGGAAGCGTCTGCGATACGACGAAGAGGGGAACGAACGCGCGACGCAGCCACGGCGAGAAGTCCACCGCGATGGCCAGCAACCAGGCCAGGGACAAGGAGACCGCGAACCCGACGAGGGTCACCTGCAGGGTTGCCGCTGCGTTCTCGGCGATCGCATCGCGTTGCGCCCAACCCTGGACCACCACGCGGCCGGGGGACGGCAGCACCTGCGGGCGGATGCCACTGATCTCGACGTAGATCTGCCAGGCGGCGATGATCAGAACGACGATGGTCAGCGCCGGCCACGCCCAACGCAGCGAGGCTCGGATACCGCTGAGCGAGAAGGAACCTCGATCAGGGGCCACCGTCTCATCGATCGCCGAGGTAGTCATTGGTGAAGTAGGTCGACCAATCCGGCTCCGCGGTCAGAGGCGCGCCGTTCTCATCGGCCAACACGCCACTGTCGTACAGGAACTTGGAGTACGCCGTCCACTTGTCGATACTCTGTCGTCCTACTTCGCCGGACGAGTCCTTCATGTACTTCGCCGCGAGCATCTTCTGGCTCTCGAAGACCAGCGATTCGTCGGTGAACGTTCCCGGATTGGCGTCGATCAGATCCTGTGCGGCCTTGTCCGGATCGTCGGCGGCGAGTTGGTAGCCGCGCTGAAGAGCCTGGACGAACTTCTCGGCCTGGTCCGGGTGGGCTGCGAGCCAGGGCTCGTTGCCGCTGATCGTGATGGCGTAGGCGTCGGGAAAGCCGTAGTCGGTGTAGTCGAAGTACTTCATCGGGGTTCCGCTGTGCTCGGCTTCGATGCCTTCCCATGCGAAATAGGAGACGGTGAAGTCCGCGGTCCCCGAATACACCGCCTCGTACGCCGAGGTTCCCAGGACGACGGTCTCGTATTCGCCTGTGCCACCGTCGTTCTCGATGACCTGCTGGAGTCCGGCTTGCTCACCGGATTCGCCGAAGCCGGCGTAGACCTTGCCGTCGAGTGCCTTCGGGCTCGGTATGTCGTCTCGATCTGCGCGGACACCGATGCCGGTCGCCCAATGTTGGAGCGGCGCGAGGACCGAGACGATCTGCGCGCCCGCCGAAGTGGCGAACACACCCGAACTCTGTGAACTGATACCGAATTCGGCGTTTCCGGCATCGACGAGAGTGTCCGCCGCGGTGTTGTTGTACGGCAGAATCTCCACGTCCAGACCGGCGTCGGCGAAGTAGCCTTCCTGCAGCGCCACGTAGAGGCCGGTGTGGTTGGTGTTCGGCGTCCAGTCCAACGCGAATCGAATGGTGTCGGATTCCGTCGACTGCGAGCAGCCCACCAGTCCGGTCGCGGCAACGACGGCCGCCGCCAACGCGGCGAGGATCCGAGCGGTTCTCATGCGTGCACCGCACTCTCGGCCAGGGGCCACGGAGTGGGATGCAAAGCGCTGTCCCAGAACATCAATTCGTACCTCGATGCCACGACGAAGGCGTCGATCATCTGCTCTCGCTGTACCGGAGTCGCGGCAGCCGCCGCGTCGTCCACGAATGTCCTTGCGGCGTCGACGATCGCATGGAATTCGGGTGCGTCGTACGCGGCTACCCACCGCGCGTACGGGTGGTCGGGATCGCGATCGAGAACCGCTCTCGCGGCACCGGCGAGTGAGCGGCCCACGTCGGCGTAGATCCAGAAGCACGGCAGAACAGCCGCTGCTGCAACAGGATACGGTTCGGTTGCCGCAATCGCGGTGAGGTAGGAGGTGTAACCGAGGCATGCCGGTGAAGGCTCGGGTGTCCGGGTCGACGCGGGCAGCGCTCCACCGGTCAGCATCTCTTCGTGCGAGGCGGCCTCGTCCATCGCGCTGGCGGCGGCGCTCGCCCAGAACGCTCCGGCGATCGGGTTCGGTGCGTGTGCTGCCAGTAGTGACAGCGACTTGACGTACCCACCGAGATAGAGCGAATCCTGCTCGAGATACCGACGGAACGCATCGAGCGGAAGTGTTCCGGCTCCGAGAAGCCGGAGAAACTCGAGGTCGTCGATCGCGCGTCGGATGTTCTCGGACGCATCCCACAGTAGATCGGTGAAGCGGACCGGGTCCGCAGATACAACAGGCGTCATCGCCTTGACATCCCTTCGTCAGCATTACCTGCATCAGGTTCGGCGGGTTTGATCTCAGCATCCGCATCGGCGGACACACCCCGTGTCAGAACGAAAGCGACAGTAACACCGCTCACCCGGTGGCGCTGGTGCCGCCCCTGCATCTGCGGTCCGGCGTCAGCCCAGCATGTCCTCGAGTTCCATGCCCTTGGTCTCCCTGATCTTGGCCTTGACGAAGAAGAACGAGAGCGCGGCGAACAGAGCGAATCCTGCGTAGATCGCCCACAGCCCCACGGACGACGTCAGCGGCGGGAAGGCAAGCGTGACAGCGAAGTTGGCCATCCAATTGGCTGCGGTACCGATGCCGAGCGCCATGGCACGCATGCGGTTGGGGAACATCTCACCGAGCATGACCCACATGATCGGTCCCCATGTGGAGGCGAAGAAGATGACGAACAGATTGGCCCCGACCAACGCGATCGCACCCCACGGAGCGGGCAACGTGACGGCGTCGCCGCTGCCGGTCGCCTGCGAGAATGCCACCGACGCCATGACGAGCCCGACGAACATGCCGACCGAACCCCCCATCAGCAGTTTGCGCCTACCGATTCGGTCCACGAACAGGATCGCCACGAACGTCATGACCACGTTGATCACAGCGGTGATCACGGAGGTGGTGAACGATTGATCCTCGGAGAAGCCGACCGAACGCCACAGCGTCGTCGAGTAGTAGAAGATCGCATTGATGCCGACCAGCTGTTGCAGCACGGCCATCGTGATGCCCACCCAGACGATGGGTTGCAGGCCGAACTTCGGCCCGCGAATATCGGCGAACGACGAGCGTGATTCCTTGCGCAGCGTCAGCCTGATCTCGTGGACGCGCTCGTCCGGGTGCAGCTCACCGGTGATCTCGGCGAGTACGCGGGCCGCTTCCTCGTCGAGATGCTGACCGACGAGGTAACGCGGAGACTCCGGGATCAGGGTTGCCAGCAACCCGTACACGAGAGCGGGAATCACGCCGACCAGGAACATCCAGCGCCATGCCTCGATGCCGAACCACAGGTCGTTGGACGCGCCGTCGGCGGCACCGGCGAGAAGAGCGTCGGACAGCAGAGCAGCGAAAATGCCGATGGTGATGGCCAATTGCTGAAGCGAGGCCAAGGAACCGCGCCATTTGGCGGGAGCGATCTCGGCGATGTACGCCGGTGCGATCACCGAAGCGATGCCGATTCCGAGTCCGCCGAGCACTCGCCAGAGCATCAGGTCGGGGACGCTGAACGCCAATCCCGAGCCGATCGAGGAAACGACGAACAGGGCCGAGCCCAGCAGCATGACCTTCTTGCGTCCCCAACGATCTGCGAGGCTGCCGGCGAACCAGGCACCCACTGCGCACCCGATGAGGGCGATCGCCACCACGAAGCCGGTGGTGAACGAGCCGAGGAGGAAATGATCTTCGATCGAGTCGACAGCGCCGTTGATGACCGAGCTGTCGAAGCCGAACAGGAACCCGCCCACAGCAGCGGCGATGCTGACGCCGATGACCTTCGCTGTGTGGCGGTCCGAGGTCTGATTCATGTGTGATGCACCTTCCGGCCGCGCGCACGGGCGTCGGCCGCTGGGGAGACCGTACGGCAGGGATTGTCGTACCGTCCCCGGACATTACGCCTGGTAATTTGCCGCGCGAACGAGACCGTCAGCGAAGGTCGAAATCCTCGTTCGAGACGGTGAAACCGTGGCCGACCTGATCGGAGCACGTGACCCCGGTCTTCTCGTCGACGCTGCACTGCAGGCCGTTGGTGGAACCACTTCCGGGCACGGTGAGAACTTCGCCGTACGGCAAGGCCGTCGCAGGCCCGTCGAAACGGTGGAACTTGGGATCGCCGAGGCTCTCGAACTTCGCCGGGGACCCGGCGATCAGCTGTACGGCATTCGGTTTCACCGCCGTCCCCGACGCTCCGCTGCCGGGAACCTCGGGTGCCGAATCGGGGAGTGATCCGTGGCATCCGGCGATCGAGGATTCGAGGACGGCGATACCGCACTCGAATTTTCCGCTGGGGCTCGAGAAGTAGTACCAACCGGGTGCCTTACCTGCGTAGTCCTGCGGCTTTGCCTGGGCTGCAGCAGGACTCGTCGGCGCCACCGTGGTGGACGTCGGCGTGGCGATGGATGTGGTGGACGGTGATGCCGACGTGGCAGAGGGCACGGAGGGAGCCGTGGCGACCGGGGTGGGGCGGTCGGTGATCACGGTTGCCATCGGACCGTCGCCTTCACCGCTCGCACCGCACCCTCCGAGCATGCATGCTCCGACGACTGCCACTGCGACACATCCGATTCTCTTCATCGCCGGTTCCTTCGCTCGCGGGCGTCGACGCTGTAAGTAACGTCGCCGAGGGGACGGTTGATGTTGGTACGTTGGGCAACGACCGAACGGGAGGTTCCATGGTCACCGCGTCCGACTCCGCTGCGTCCGATTCGACCGTGCTCGTGAGCACGCCCTACGGCGAGGTTCTCGGCTATCCGGTCGATGCCGATACGTCGCCGATCGTGGCCTGGCGGGGTATTCCCTACGCGACGCCTCCGGTGGGCAAGCTCCGGTTCCGCGCGCCGCGACCGTTGCAGCCCTGGGCGGGAGTGCTCGACGGCCTCGAGTTCGGTGCGATGGCTCCGCAGGGCCGCGACAGTCCGGTGCCGATCGATCCGTCGCTGTCGATTTCCGAGGACTGTCTCACGCTCAACGTCTGGGCTCCCCGTCCCGAGGCAGAACTGCGGCCGGTGCTGGTCTGGATCCACGGCGGCGCCTACTCGCTCGGATCGTCGGCACAGCGGGTGTACGACGGGAGGAACCTCAGCGAGAACGGCGATGTGGTGGTGGTGACCATCAACTTTCGTCTCGGTGCGTTCGGGTTCCTCGACCTGTCGTCGTTCTCCACCGACGAGCACACCTTCGAGACCAATCTGGGACTGCGAGATCAGATTGCCGCACTGCAGTGGGTCCGCGAGTGCATCTCGGCGTTCGGCGGCGATCCCGATCAGGTGACGGTGTTCGGCGAATCCTCCGGGGGAGCGTCGGTCACCACGTTGATGACCTCGCCGAAGGCCGAGGGTCTGTTCCAGAGAGCGATCGTGCAGAGCGCGCCTGCGACCTCGGTGTACGGCCCCGAACGCGGAGCCGCGGTGGCCTCGAGGTTCCTGGAGTTGGTAGGCGTCGAGCCGGCGGACATCGGTGAACTCTTGGACATGCATTTCACGAGGCTGGTCACCGCCGGTGACACACTCTGCTACGAGATCCCGACGACAGTGCCTGGGACACTTGGTCTTTCGCCGGTCGTCGACGGAGATATCGTTCCGCGCTATCCCGTGGCTGCCTTCCAGAAGGGGCTCTCGCACAAGATCCCGTTGATCATCGGCACCAACCACGACGAGCCCTCGATCTTTCGATTCATGAAGTCTCCGTTGATGCCGATCACCTCCGACACGGTCTCCGAGATGTTCCGCGCCATCGCTCACGACCACGCGGATCTGCCTGCTTATCGAGTGGCCGAGATCATGGCGGCATACCCGGACCGAGACAAACCGGCCGGGGCACAAGCCATATCGCGCGACGCGGGATTCCTCATGCCGAGCGTGTGGATCGCCGACGGGCACAGCAGGCACTCGCCGACATGGATGTACCGATTCGATCATGCGACACCGATGCTCAAGGCCGCACGAGTGGGAGCCGGCCACGCGACCGAACTGCCGTACGTCTTCGGCAATTTCGGAACGCTCAACCGAGACCCCACCTTCTGGCTCGGTGGCCGAAAGCCGGCAATGGCGGTGTCTGCGCGGATGCAGAGACGCTGGCTCGCTTTCGCGCGGTACGGCGTCCCCGCTGCGTTGGATGCGTCCAAGCATTGGGCTCCGTACACCGAGAAGACGCGCTGGACGCTGGTGATCGATGCATCCGACACTCTCGTCGACGACCCCGACGGCGACATGCGCGCTGCGTGGGGCGACCGCGTTCTGGGATTCAGCTGACACGTCGCCCGTGCGTTGTGTCGCACGGACGTTGCTGACATGAATCGAACGTAACAGCAACAACACGGGTCGCTCGAGTCACAGCGGTAACAATTGGATGTCAGCACGCTGTCGGTGGGGGCGGTTATGTTCGGTGTGTGTTGATGTCGAGGATCGTCGAAACCTCCCGTGCCGTGGCAGCGACGCGCTCGCGCAAGGTCAAGATCGAGCAGCTGAGCGCGCTCCTGGCCGAAGCGGCAGCCGGTGACATCGAGCCTGCTGTCTCGTGGCTCTCGGGGGAGTTGCCGCAGGGTCGCATAGGTGTCGGCTGGCGCACGCTGGCCGATCTCGACGTTGCGGCTGCCGCGGATTCGACACTGACGGTTGCCGAGGTGGACGAGGCGATATCGTCGGTCGCGGCGACGTCGGGGGCCGGTTCTGCTGCTCGCCGGGTGGCGCTGCTGACGGACCTGTTCTCCCGGAGCACAGCCGAGGAGCGTCGGTTTCTGATCCGGCTCGTCACCGGTGAGCTGCGTCAGGGCGCGCTCGAAGGAATCATGGTCGACGCCGTCGCCGCCGCGACGAATCTGCCGCAGGCCTCGGTGCGTCGCGCATTCATGCTCTCGGGGAGGTTGCCTGCCACTGCGATCGCTGCCATCACCGGTGGCGTCGAAGCGCTGGACGCATTTCGGCTCGAGGTGGGTCGCCCGGTCCGGCCGATGCTGGCCTCGCCCGCGGAGTCTCTGCGGGGCGCATGGGAACAGCTCTCCGGCGATGTCACCGTCGAATACAAGCTCGACGGCGCGCGAATTCAGGTGCACCGCTCCGGAACCGACGTGAGCATCTACACGCGCACTCTGCGCGACATCACTGCGAGTGTGCCCGAGCTGGTGGATCTGGTTCTCGCGCTGCCGTGCGACTCCGTGGTCCTGGACGGTGAGACCCTCGCGCTCGAAGACAGCGGCCGCCCGCGACCTTTCCAGGAAACGATGAGTCGGTTCGGTGCCGAGAGTGCACACGAGCTACTGCTGCAGCCCTACTTCTTCGACTGCCTGCACCTCGACGGTGTCGACCTGCTCGATGCCCCATTGGAGCAGCGTCTGTCTGCACTGGACCGGGTGGCACCGGGACACCGAATTCCCTGTGTCGTCAGGCCCGACGCGGACGCGGCAGCAGCCCATTTCGACGCGGCACTCGACGCCGGGCACGAAGGGATCATGCTCAAAGCGCTCGGTGCTCCGTACGCCGCAGGCCGCCGCGGAAAGAGCTGGCAGAAGGTCAAACCCGAGCACACCCTCGACCTCGTCGTGCTCGGAGCCGAGTGGGGATACGGGCGTCGCACCGGTTACCTGTCCAACCTGCACCTCGGAGCTCGCGATCCCGACGGCGGTGACCCGATCATGGTCGGTAAGACCTTCAAAGGCCTGACCGACGTTCTGTTGCAATGGCAGACCGACGAATTCCCGAAACACGAGCGCGAGCGTGACGAGCACACCGTGTACCTGCGACCCGAGCTGATCGTCGAAATCGAACTCGACGGCGTGCAGGTCAGCCCACGCTATCCGGGCGGTGTTGCACTGCGATTCGCGCGAGTACTCCGGTATCGACCCGACAAGAACCTTGCCACCGCGGACTCCATCGACGCCGTGCGTGCACTGCTTCCGCACTCGTGAACAGTTCGGACGATTAATACGTACGAAACCGCACGAACGATCCCGTAACACGGCGCAAAATATCTTGAGGGTGCAAGCCAGCGAGAGATGGAGTGCCAATGATGTCCACAGTTCGAGCTGCTCTGGTCCAAAGCAAGTGGACCGGTGACAAAGAATCGATGATCGCGGCGCACGAGGGGTTTGCTCGGTCCGCCGCCGAGCAGGGCGCGAAAGTCGTTTGTTTCCAAGAACTTTTCTACGGTCCGTACTTCTGTCAATTGCAGGATGCGAAATTCTACGAGTACGCAGAATCGGTACCCGGGCCGACCGTCGATCGTTTCGCCGCATTGGCGAAGGAACTCGGCATCGTGATGATTCTGCCCGTCTACGAGCAGGAACAACCCGGACTTCTGTACAACACCGCTGCCGTCGTCGATGCGGACGGCACCTATCTCGGCAAGTATCGGAAACACCACATTCCCCACGTGAACGGATTCTGGGAGAAGTTCTACTTTCGCCCAGGAAACCTGGGGTGGCCGGTGTTCGACACCGCGGTCGGCCGAATCGGTGTGTACATCTGCTACGACAGGCACTTTCCCGAGGGTTGGCGGGCGTTGGGCCTCGCCGGTGCCGAGATCGTCTTCAATCCCTCGGCCACCTCGCGGGGTCTGTCGAACTACCTGTGGAAGCTCGAACAGCCCGCATCCGCCGTCGCGAACGAGTACTACGTCGGCGCGATCAATCGAGTCGGAATCGAATCCGAATACGGTGACGACGACTTCTACGGAACCAGTTACTTCGTGGACCCCGAAGGCAAATTCGTCGGCGAGGTGGCGTCGGATTCCGAATCCGAAATAATCGTGCGTGACCTGGACATGGATTTGATCAAGGTGGTCCGCGACCGGTGGGCCTTCTATCGTGACCGTAGACCCGACGCATACGGCCCGTTGGTGCAACCCTGATGGCCACCACCTTCGTGCACGGCGGGACCGTGGTATCCACCACCGGCGCACAGGAATTGGATGTGCTCATCGACGGCGAGAGCATCGTCGCGGTACTGGCACCCGGATCGGTCTCCCTGGCCGCGGACCTGAAGACCTCGGCGGACGTGGTCGTCGACGCGACCGGAAAATACGTGATCCCGGGTGGGGTCGACGGGCACACTCACATGGAGATGCCCTTCGGCGGTACGTTCGCCTCCGACACCTTCGAAACCGGAACGCGCGCAGCGGCGTGGGGTGGCACGACGACGATCGTGGACTTCGCGATTCAGACTCCCGGTCAGCGCGTCCAGGACACTCTGGCGCAATGGCACGAGAAGGCCGCGGGGCAGTGTGCCGTCGACTACGGCTTCCATCAGATCATCGGCGACGTGACCGACGATTCCTTGAAAGCCATGAGCGAGTTGGTATCCGAGGGCGTCACCAGTTTCAAACTCTTCATGGCCTACCCGGGTGTGTTCTACTCCGACGACGGCAAGATCCTGCGCGCCATGCAGTCCGCCGCCGAAACGGGTGCACTGCTGATGATGCATGCGGAGAACGGCATCGCGATCGATGTTCTCGTTGCTCAGTCGATCGCCCGTGGAGACACGGCCCCGTACTTCCACGGCACGTCACGGCCGTGGCAGCTCGAGGAGGAGGCGACGCATCGAGCGATAATGTTGGCCGACGTCACCGGTGCACCGCTCTACGTCGTACACGTCTCTGCCAAGCAGGCCCTGGAACAGATCGCGCAGGCCCGGGGCAACGGACAGAACGTCTTTGCCGAGACATGTCCGCAGTACCTGTATCTGTCGCTCGAGGAACAGCTCGGCGCTCCGGGCTTCGAGGGTGCCAAGTGGGTCTGCTCGACGCCGTTGCGGTCGCGAGCGGAGGGGCATCAGGACGAGCTGTGGCGATACCTGCGCACCGGAGACGTGTCGACCGTCAGTACCGATCACTGCCCCTTCTGCATGAAGGATCAGAAGGAGATGGGTATCGGTGATTTCTCGAAGATTCCCAACGGGATCGGCTCGGTGGAACACCGCATCGATCTGATGTTCCAGGGTGTCAAGAGCGGCAAGATCACGCTCGAGAAGTGGGTCGACGTCTGCTGCACCACCCCGGCCAGGATGTTCGGGATGTATCCGAGAAAAGGCGTCATCACCCCCGGTGCCGACGCGGACATCGTGATCTACGACCCGAACGGACACACCAGCATCGGCATCGACAAGACCCACCACATGAACATGGACTACTCGGCGTACGAGGGTTTCGAGATCGACGGCCATGTCGACACCGTGATCTCGCGTGGCCGGATCATCGTCGACGGTGGATCCTTTTCCGGCACTGCGGGACACGGCCGATTCGTTCGGCGCGACCTGTCGCAGAATCTGATCTGAGCCATGGACATCGGGGTAGTGCTCCAGTGCAATCCGCCGGCGTCCCGTGTGGTCGACCTGGCCAGACAGGCGGAGACACATGGCTTCTCGCACGTGTGGACGTTCGATTCGCATCTGCTGTGGCAGGAACCGTACGTCATCTACAGCCAGATTCTGGCCGCGACGAGGCGGGTGACCGTCGGTCCGATGGTCACCAATCCCGCCACCCGCGACTGGACGGTGACAGCATCGACGTTCGCGACGCTCAACGACATGTTCGGCAATCGGACCGTCTGCGGCATCGGCCGCGGTGATTCGGCCGTCCGCGCCCTCGGTGGGAAGCCGACAACCCTTGCCACGCTGCGGGAATCGATCGAGGTGATCCGTAGCTTGGCCAATGGGCGAAGTGCCCGGATCGGGGAGACGACAGTGCAGTTTCCGTGGGCGGAGCGGTCCCGACTCGAGGTGTGGGTAGCGGCGTACGGCCCCAAAGCCCTCGAGCTCACCGGACAGGTGGCGGACGGGTTCATTCTGCAGCTGGCCGATCCCGATATCGCAGCGTGGACGATCGGCCGGGTCCGCGCTGCGGCCGAGCAGGCGGGTCGCGATCCGGATTCGATCTCGATCTGCGTCGCCGCTCCCGCCTACGTCACCGACGGTACCGACGCAGGGCTCGAACACGCCCGAGATCAGTGTCGTTGGTTCGGCGGGATGGTGGGCAATCACGTCGCCGATATCGTCTCGCGGTACGGCGGCGACGGCAGCGGTGTTCCACAGGCACTCACCGACTACATCGCGGCGCGTGAAGGGTACGACTACAACGAGCACGGCCGCGCAGGCAATTCGCACGCAGAGTTCGTTCCGGACGAGGTGATCGACAGGTTCTGTCTGCTCGGCTCCCCGGCCGATCACATCGCGAAGCTGAAGGATCTCGAGGCTCTCGGTGTCGATCAGTTCTCGGTGTACCTGCAACACGATGCCAAGGCAGCGACGCTGGAAGCGTACGGGGAGAGCATAATTCCGCAGATCCGCCCGAGCGTGACGGCGACGTCGTGACGGGTGTTCTCGATCAGGCCTCGGTGGTGACGCCTGCTCCCGCCGGTGCGCATCGAGGAGCGCGGCGTCCGTTGATGGCAGTGGGGGCCGTCGGCGTGCTGCTGGTGTTCTGGGAGTCGGTGAAAGTGCTCGTCCCCGACAACGGGGTGAGTATCGCCGGCGTGCGGGTGCTGCCCCGCACCGACGACGGAGCGCTACCGCACGTGTGGTCGGTGTTGGCAGCGCTGACCGAGCCGGAGGTGAACGTCGCGGGGGCTCGCAGTGTCGGTGCGGCGATCGTGTCCAGTGGCCTGTTCACCTTCGGGCTCGCGGTACTCGGGTTCGCGCTGGGGACGGTGGTCGGGCTGGTGCTGGCGGTGGCGATGCAACGATTCGTGTGGGTCGAGCGCTCCGTGCTGCCGTATGTGATCGTCTCGCAGACGGTTCCGCTGATCGCGTTGGCACCGCTCGTCGCAGGGTGGGGCGGAAAGATCGCAATCGGCGGTTACGCCTGGCAGCCGTGGATGAGCATCACCGTCATCGCGTCGTATCTTGCGTTCTTCCCGGTGGCGGTGGGGATGCTGCGCGGCCTGCGTGCACCCGATCGGGCAGCGTTGGACCTGATGCACAGTTACGCGTCCGGATGGTGGACCACACTCGTGCGACTACGCCTACCCGCCTCGGTGCCTCATCTGATTCCGGCACTTCGTCTGGCTGCGGCAGCTGCCGTGATCGGTGCCGTGGTCGCCGAGATCTCCACCGGAACGACCGGCGGTATCGGCAGGCAGATCATCGTGTTCTCGCAGCAGGCAACAGGAGACGCATCCCGCCTTTACGCAGCCGTTCTCGGCGCAGCGGTGCTCGGACTGGTGGTGACCGGGTTGGTGTCACTGCTCGACATCGCACTGGGTCGGTACGCCGGTCGCTCGCCGGGTCGAAAGGATCGGTCATGACCGAGCATGCGGTACTCGTCGAGGGCGTCGGAAAGACGTTCGACGGGGGAGTGACTGCGTTGGAGGACATATCGCTCGCGATCGCCCCCGGCGAATTCGTCTCGCTGATCGGGCCCTCGGGGTGCGGTAAGTCGACGTTGCTCCGTATCGTTGCCGATCTCGAGCAACCCACGTCCGGTACTGCCTCGGTGTTCGGTCTGACTGCTCGCCGAGCCCGCGTCGATCAGAAGTACGGCATCGCCTTTCAGCAGGCCGGGCTGCTCGAGTGGCGCACAGTGCAATCCAACGTCGCATTGCCGCTCGAACTCCACAAGGTTCCCAAGAAGGAACGCGCAGAACGGGTTCGCGAACTACTGGACCTCGTCGGACTCACCGATTTCGCCGACAAGTTTCCCAGCCAGCTGTCCGGTGGGATGCAGCAACGAGTGGCGATCGCACGGGCGCTGGCCCGAACGCCGGGACTACTGCTGATGGACGAACCGTTCGGTGCCCTGGACGAGATGACCCGCGAGAAGATGCAGAACGACCTACTGCGCATCGCCGAGGAGTCGAGCGCAGCAGTGGTGTTCGTGACCCACTCGATTCCCGAAGCGGTCTACCTGTCCGATCGGGTGGTGGTGATGTCCGCTCGGCCGGGGCGGATCGTCGACGCACTCACGATCGACAGATTCGACACGAACGACGATCCGCGCGAATCGGCGGAGTTCTTCTCGTCCATCACCGCGGTTCGGGATGCACTGCACGGCCGTTCGGTTCGAAGTGCGGATCTGCGATGAAGCTCTGGCTGCCACCGGTGGTGTTCGGGGCGGCGGCGCTCGCACTGTGGCAGTTGCTCACGGTCGTCGCGGGGGTTCCGTCGTTCCTGCTGCCGTCGCCGAGCGCCATCGCCGAGCAATTCGTGCGAAACCTCGGAAACATCGGATCGGCAAGTCTGGCAACGGGAACCAACGCTCTCGTGGGCTTGATCGCAGGCTCGGTCCTCGGTCTCCTGGCAGCGATGGCAGCAGTTCGCCTGCGGATCGTCGACGAACTGCTCACCCCGTTGGCAGCGGGTGCCGCAGCCGTTCCCATCGTCGCTCTCGCGCCGGTGTTCAACTCGATGTTCTCCTCGACCACCGATCTACCGCGCCGCCTCGTGGTGACCATCGTCGTGTTCTTCCCAGTCTTCGTCAGTGCGTCGAAGGGACTGCGTCAGGTCTCGGCCGTGCACCACGACCTCATGACGTCGTATGCCGTCGGTGGTTGGCAGTTCACCCGAATCGTCCGCCTCCCGTCCGCCGTTCCACACATCTTCACCGGGTTGCGGGTTGCCGCTCCCAATGCTGTCATTGCTGCCATCATCTGCGAGTACTTCGGTGGACTGCAGAACGGTTTGGGGTCGCGGATCACCTCCGCCGCGGCGAACACGGCCTACCCCCGGGCATGGGCCTACGTGATGGGTGCCATCGCAGTCGGTTTGCTCTTCTTTCTGGTTGTTCTGCTGCTCGAGAAGCTCGTGTCCCGGCGTCGTACCTAGGAGATGAACGTGAAGATCACCCGAACCCCCCGATCTCTTCTCGCCGCCGTGATGGCGCTTGCAGTGGTCGCCTCGGCGTGCAGTACCACCACGACAGACACCGACACCGGTGCCGACGGAGACACCACGATCAAGCTGCAACTGCAGTGGTTCAAGCAGGGCCAGTTCGCCGGCTACCTCGCCGCCGTCGATCAGGGTTTCTATGCGGAACAGGGGTTGGACGTCGAAATCCTGGACGGTGGAACGGATATCGTCCCGCAAACCGTGCTTGCCCAGGGGCAGGCCGACTACGCCATCGCGTGGGTACCGAAGGCGCTCGCATCCCGCGAGGCCGGAGCCGGCATCACCGACGTGGCTCAGATCTATCAGAAGTCGGGCACCCTGCAGGTCTCGTTCGAGGATCAGAACATCGCCTCACCCGCGGACCTCCGAGGCAAGACCGTCGGAAACTGGGGCTACGGAAACGAGTTCGAATTGTTCGCCGGAATGACGAAAGCGGGAGTGAGCCCGGCGGACGTGACGCTGGTGCAGCAGCAGTTCGACATGAACGGCCTGTTGTCCGGTGATATCGCTGCAGCCCAGGCGATGTCGTACAACGAGTACGCTCAGTTGCTCGAGACCGTGAACCCGGCAACCGGAGCTCTCTACACCGCAGACGATTTCACCACGCTGAACTGGAACGACGACGGCGTCGCGATGCTGCAGGACGCGATCTGGGCCAACACCGACAAGCTCTCGGACGAGGCCTACCAGGAGCAGACCGTCAAATTCCTGGCGGCATCGTTGAAGGGCTGGATCTTCTGCCGCGACAACGTCGAAACGTGCCGCGACATCACCGTCGCTGCAGGCTCCACACTCGGCGCGAGTCACCAGCTCTGGCAGGTCAACGAGGTCAACAAACTGATCTGGCCGTCCGCGGATGGCATCGGCATGATCGACGAGGCGGCCTGGCAGCAGACCGTCGACATCGCCAAGAGCACCGAGAATGCCGAAGGATCGACGGTGCTGACCGCCGATCCCGATGCCGAGGCGTACACCAACGAGTACGTCACGCAGGCGCTCGATTTGTTGAAGGCCGACGGAGTGGACGTCACCGGAGAGTCGTACGCTCCGATGGAGGTCACACTGGAGGAAGGCGGCAAGTAGATGGATCACGTGTTCTACTCCTGGGCGGCGCAGGCCGAACTGAACCCGATCACCGTCGAGGGAGCGGAGGGGTCGTGGTTCTGGGACGACAAGGGCAACCGATACCTCGACTTCTCGTCGCAGTTGGTCAACGTCAATCTCGGTCATCAACACCCCGACGTGGTCGCCGCCATCGTCGAACAGGCTCAGGTTCTGACGACCATCTCCCCGACCGTGGCCAACAACAAGCGCAGTGAACTCGCCACGTTGATCGCCGAACGTGCGCCGGGTGATCTGAACCGAGTGTTCTTCACGACCGGTGGGGCGGAAGCCGTCGAGCATGCGGTGCGGTTGGCGCGACAGCACACCGGGCGTACGAAGATGCTTGCCGCGTATCGCTCGTACCATGGTGGAACCGGAGTTGCGATCGGTCTCACGGGCGAGCCGCGCCGATGGGGCACCGAGCCGACCAACGTCGACGTCGTACGTTTCTTCGGGCCGTACCCGTACCGCTCACCCTGGGGCACAACGACTCCCGAGGACGAGACGGCCGCAGCGCTGGCACACCTCGAGCAGGTCATCGTGCTCGAAGGTGCGCAGAACATCGCCGGACTGATCCTCGAATCGGTCATCGGCACCAACGGTGTGCTGATCCCGCCGCCCGGCTATCTGGCCGGCGTTCGAGCGCTGTGCGACAAGTACGGGATCGTCTACATCGCCGACGAGGTCATGGTCGGGTTCGGGCGCATCGGCGAATGGTTCGCCTGCCAGGCCTGGGATGTGACACCGGATCTCATCACGTTCGCCAAAGGCGTCAACTCCGGATACGTGCCCCTCGGCGGGGTCGTGATCTCGGAGAAGATCGCCTCGCAGTTCGACCACAAGCCGTACCCGGGCGGCTTGACCTACTCCGGTCACGTGCTCGGGTGCGCCGCGGGCGTGGCTTCCATCGGAGTGTTCGAGCGCGACAAGATCCTTCCTCACGTGCGTCACGTCGGCGAGGACGTACTCGGTGCGGGCCTGTCCAAGCTGGCCGAATCGCATCCGAGTGTGGGCGAGGTACGCGGTAAGGGATTCTTCTGGGCCGTCGAGCTGGTCAAGGACGGAACGACCCGAGAGCCACTGGTTGCCTTCGCCGCGTCGGGCAAGGACGCGGCGGCGATGGGCACGGTGACCGCCGCGGCGAAGTCACGTGGACTGTGGCCGTTCGTCGCAGGCAATCGCCTCCAGATCGCCCCTCCGCTGACGACGTCCGAGGACGAGATTCGTCAAGGACTGGAAATCCTCGACGAGGTGCTGACGGTGGCGGACGGATTCACCGTCGACGGGTGATCACAGCACGGCACCGGGGTTGAGGATGCCCGCCGGATCGAGAGCGGTCTTGATTCGGCGGGTCAGTTCCATGACGTCCTCACCGACCTGATCGGGCAGCCACGCCTTCTTGAGGCGACCGACACCGTGTTCGCCGGTGATGGTGCCGCCCAACGAGATTGCCAGATCCATGATCGCGCCGAATGCGATGTTGGCGCGACGTGTCATGTCGGCGTCCTCGGGGTCGAAAACGATCAGCGGGTGAGTGTTGCCGTCACCGGCGTGGGCGATGACCGCCACCAGCACGTCGTATTTCGTGGACAGCTCGGCGATTCCGTCGACGAGGGCCGGAAGTGCGGGCAGCGGAACCCCGACGTCCTCGAGGAGCAGGCTGCCGAGTCGCTCGACAGCGGGAATGGCGAACCGCCGCGCGGCAGCGAAGGCCTCGCCCTCGTCGGGGTCGTCGGTGGTGAACACATCCGAGGCACCGGCCTCGGTGCACGCGGCCGCCATGATCTCGATCTCGCGGCCTCGGTCGGCACCGGGGGAGTCGGACCGAGCAATGAGCATCGCCGCCGCCTCGCGATCGAGCCCCATGTTCATGGCATCTTCGACGGCACCGATGGAAGCTCGGTCCATGAACTCGAGCATCGACGGGCGCAGTGTCCGGGTGATGGCCAGAATTGCGGCGGTTGCGTCGTGCACCGACGCGAACGAGGCGACCACCGTACTGGCGGGAGGTTGCGCCGGAATCAATCGAAGAGTGATCTCGGTGATGATGCCCAGCGTTCCCTCGGAGCCGACGAACAGCTTCGCAAGGGACAGACCCGCAACGTCTTTCAGTCGTGGCCCGCCGAGCCGGACGGCGGTACCGTCGGCCAGGACGACCTCGAGACCGAGAACGTAATCGGTGGTCACGCCGTACTTCACACAGCACAGTCCGCCCGCGTTGGTGGCCGCATTGCCTCCGATGGAACACATCTCGAACGAAGACGGATCCGGTGGGTACCAGAGGCCGTGTTCGGCGACGGCCTTCTTGACCTCCGCGTTGAGCAGTCCGGGTTGTACGACGGCGACGCGGGTCACCGGATCGACGGTGATCTCTCGCATCAACTCGGTGGTGAGCACGATTCCGCCGTCCACGGCGGTGGCTCCACCGGACAGACCCGACCCCGCGCCGCGTGGGACGACTGCCACGGCGTGCTCGGTGGCCCACCGCATCACGGCACGAACGTCCTCGGTGGACTGTGCGCGCACGACGGCCAGCGGGGTGCCCGCGTCGGGATCCTTCGCCCAGTCGCGTCGATAGCCCTCGGTGATGTCCGGGTCGGTGACCACCGAGCCGGGTGAAAGAAGGGATTCGAGCGCACTCAGGCGGGCATCTGCATCGGTCGTCACGGACATCTCGGTCTCCTCACGTCGAAAATGTGACCGTCGACACTCGAGTCTGTCACGGCGGAGCGTGGGGCGGAGGCGGGGTCGGGTGACGCGCGGTCACTGGTTGCGTCGAAGCGTCGATTCCGCGAGCTCGGTGGCGGCGGCGCACGGGTCGATCGGACTGGTGCCTCGGTATTGCACCCACCAGGTGATGACGCCTGAATACGCCGCGCTGATTCCGCACGACGACGGGTCGGCCGGTCGTCGTGACAGGAATGCCGTGGTGCCGGCAACAGGGACGTTCTCGGTCGCGTAGCCGAGCCGATCGGCCAGCTCTCGCACGCGAGAGAGCGCATCGTCCTCGAACCAGGCGAAGGTCACGTCGATGAGCCCGGCGGCACCGATGCCCGTCCACATGCACACTGCACCGTAGAAGTACTGATCGACGAGGTCGGCACCCACTGTGTCGGCGATGGTGGGATCCGGGACGGCGATGCACTCCTCGAGCAGCTTGTCGAACTCTCCGCTGTCGGCCGATCGAGCAGGTACCGCCGTACCGGCCACGGTGGTGGTGCATCCCGTACCGACGGCCGCAGTGACGAGGACAGCGGCGAGGATGCGACGGTTGGACTCGGTGGAGGGGAACGTCCTCATGGGGCTACTTCGCCTTCGACATCGTGGTTCGTGCCAGATCCTCGACGACGTCGCAGGAATCGCGGGGCCCGTCGATCACGTAGTTGACGGACCAGTGCACGAAGCCGTCCCCGTTCTCGACCCCGGCCTCGCACGACGCTCCCGACGCCGCGGCGGTGAATCCCGGGTGACCGTCCACATCGATGCGCTCGATGGTGCGGCCGACGGCTTCGGCCACGGATCTCTCTCGGTCGATGGGGCTGCCGCGATACCAGGTGAACATCGCGTACGCGCCGGTCGCGGATTCCCATCGACACCGAACGGCGTTCTCGGACACCACCGTCAGGTCGGATACGGCCGTGAGTCTCTGCACTTCCGTGTTGTCCATCGACCCGCATTCGCCGACGAAGAGTTCTTCGGTGACGGGCTGTTCGGCCGTCTCGGGCGAATTCGGATCGGCCTCGGTTCCCGGCGTGTTCGAGCATCCCACCAGCCCGCACGCGATCGCTGCGATCGACGCTGCAACGGCTCGGGTGCCCACGAATGCGGACTTTACCCACCCTGTTCGAGGTGGGTGAGCCTTTTCCGGAAGCGAGTCACATCAGTAACACCAGCCTCAGGCGTTACCAGATCGATGCGTCGTCGACACGCAAATTTGTAGTTCGCCACGCTAGCGTCCAGCGCAGCGAATCTCGCACCCCATGTGGTGCGAGTCGACAAGGAGGCTGCACCATGATCGATCCCGGAAGTGACTCCTGGAACTACGTGGCCGCGATGTTCTCGTACGAATTCCTCGGGGGCGGAATCGAATACGACACCATCGAGCGCATTCACCGAGGCGAGGTCGACGAATGGGTTCAGGCGTTGACCCAGTCCGGATTGTTCGATCGAGCCACCATCGCGCAGATTGCCCACTCGTGGCATCAGGCCCCTCGGCAGTTGTTCGACATGCTGGTGCTCGACGCGGACGAAATGACCGCAAGGCGGTGCTCGCTGGCGTGGTCCTCGCTGGATCGACTCGCTCCACTTGCCCGCCTGGGCTGACCGACGGTCAACTACCGAGCACACGCGTCCCCGACGCGTCGACGACGATGGCCTGGTCGTCGGTCAGCCCGTGACAGTCCATGCCGGCCCGGCGAAGGCGCTGCACCGTCACATGCCCCGAATTCTGCTCGTCGAGAACGGAATTCAGGTGCGGGACAATGGAGAAATCCACCAGACCCAACCCGGTCCACACCGGGTCGACACCGGTGGCGTGCCGAACCTCGCCCGGGTCGTCCGCGTCCTCGACTCCGATCAACGACGGTGCGGCCACACAGGCACCCGCACTGTATCCGCCGTACGCGATCGATCCTCGCCGAACTCGGTCGGCCAGAACCTCGTCCGCACCCGAGCGGGCGAGCTGAGCGCGCAGGACGAAGGTGTTGCCCCCGCGCACCCACACCGCACCGAATCCTTCGAGCGCGCGCTCGAAGGCTGCGGGCCGACCCACGTACTCGCGCAGATCCAGCTCCGCCGGCCGATACCCGAGAGCGCGCAGCGGACCGAACTCACTGCGAAGCGAGGACTCGCGAGCGGCGGCGGGCCACGCGTCCGACGCGTTCGCGATCACCGCGAGATCGGACGGCGGCCCGGTCAGCTCGACGAAAGCAGCCGAGTGGCCCCCGAATCGATACGACGACAGGAACAGTCTCACGCCGTCGATTCGCCGTTCAGCCGGGCCAGCCCGACGCGAACGGCGTCCGCGACATGCTCGGGCTCACGCAGGCGGCGCGTCACGAACCCGGTAGCGAACCGCAGCCGGTCCCGATGCCAGCGAGGCACCACGTGCAAGTGCAGGTGGAAAACCGTCTGAAACGCGGCCTTGCCGTCGTTGATCACGAGGTTGGCTCCGTCGGCGCGCAGATCCGAGTGGCGCACCGCGCGCGCCAGCGTGTGACCGACGCGAAATACGTCGGCGGCCGCGTCCGGATGGGTCGAGTTCAGATCGGTGGCGTGCTCGCGCGGGACGACGAGCAGGTGTCCGCGACTGACCGGCCGGATGTCGAGAAAGGCCATCGCGTGGTCGTTCTCGAACACGCGGTGTGCGGGGGCGTCGCCGGCGACGATGGCACAGAAGATGCAAGATTCCACGGTTGTCACTGTAGGGTCCGATCATCACCGATAGACCTGTATGGCGTGCATCACAATTGCCCGCCCTGTAACTGCGGAATGCCGAACGGACTCGATTCAGAACGAATCGGACTGTGTTCCGAGTTACCCGTGGTCTGTTTCCTCTGGCTACTATCAGGGACCTTGTGCCTTTGTCGCATGGGTTCGTCCACTCGTCGCAAGCTTGGGGCCGTTGGCCGATCAGTGGACACCATTCAACGCAGGAAGACGGAGATTTGGATACATCGCAGAGCACTGAGAAGGGTTCGGGATCCACGACCGTGGTCGGTGTGGTTCGGGAATCGGGGGAGGGCGAACGTCGCGTCGCCCTGGTGCCCAAGATCGTTGCCTCCCTGACGGGTAAGGGCGTCGAGATCGTCGTCGAATCGGGTGCCGGTCTGGGCGCTCTGATTCCCGACGAGCTGTACGTCGCCGCCGGAGCGACCATCGGTGATCCATGGTCGGCGGACGTCGTGGTGAAGGTCGCGCCGCCGTCCGACGCCGAGATCGCCAAGCTGTCGTCGGGTTCGACGCTCATCGGATTTCTGGCACCGCGCAACGCGGAGAACAGCATCGGGGCGTTGAAGGCGGCCGGAGTGCAGGCCTTCGCCGTCGAAGCGATCCCGCGGATCTCGCGGGCGCAGGTGATGGACGCACTGTCGTCTCAGGCCAATGTCGCCGGATACAAGGCCGTCCTGCTGGCCGCGTCCGAGTCCACCCGATTTTTCCCGATGCTCACCACTGCCGCGGGCACCGTCAAGCCTGCCACCGTGCTGGTGCTGGGTGTGGGCGTGGCAGGTCTGCAGGCGCTTGCCACCGCGAAGCGTCTCGGCGGCCGGCCCACCGGGTACGACGTGCGTCCGGAGGTCGCGGACCAGGTTCGCTCCGTCGGGGCGCAGTGGCTCGATCTCGGGATCGACGCCGCAGGTGAGGGCGGGTACGCGCGTGAGCTGACCGAGGACGAGCGGGTGCAACAGCAGAAGGCTCTCGAGGAGGCCATCAAGGGATTCGACGTGGTCATCACCACCGCGTTGGTGCCCGGACGCCCCGCCCCGCGACTGGTCACGGCCGCAGCCGTCGAGGGCATGAAGCCCGGCAGCGTCGTGGTCGACCTCGCCGGTGAGACCGGCGGTAACTGTGAGCTCACCGAGCCCGGAGAGACCGTCGTCAAGCACGACGTGACCATCTGCTCGCCGTTGAACCTGCCTGCCTCGATGCCCGAGCACGCCAGCGAGCTGTACTCGAAGAACATCTCGGCATTGCTCGAACTCATGCTGGTCGACGGCAAGCTCGCCCCCGACTTCTCGGACGAGGTTCTCGCCGGTGCCTGCGTGACACGTGAGAAGGAGAACTGATGTACACCCCGCTGCTCGCGAACATAGCGATCCTGGTGTTGTCCGGGTTCGTCGGCTTCGCGGTGATCTCCAAGGTGCCCAACACCTTGCACACCCCGTTGATGTCGGGCACCAATGCCATCCACGGCATCGTCGTGCTCGGCGCGTTGGTCGTCCTGGGCAAGGTGGACGATCCGTCCATCGGATTGCAGGTGATCCTGTTCGTGGCGCTGGTCTTCGGAACGGTCAACGTGATCGGTGGATTCGTCGTCACCGACCGCATGCTCGGCATGTTCAAGTCCAAGCCTGTCCCTGCCAAGGCCGAGAAGGGCGCTGACTCCTGATGGACAATCTCGTCAACATCCTCTACATCGTCGCGTTCGCGATGTTCATCTACGGTCTGATGGGTCTGACGGGCCCGAAGACCGCTGTCCGCGGCAATCAGATCGCCGCCGTCGGCATGTTCATCGCAGTGGTGGCGACCCTCATCTCCATCCGAGACACCGGCAACTGGATTCTCATCGTCGTCGGCCTGGTCGTCGGCGTCGCTCTCGGTATCCCTCCCGCGCGTCGGGTCAAGATGACGGCAATGCCGCAGTTGGTGGCTCTGTTCAACGGCGTCGGCGGTGGAACGGTTGCACTGATCGCCTGGGCCGAGTTCCTCGACACATCGGGATTCTCGAACTTCAAGCACGGCGAATCGCCGACGGTCCACATCGTCATCGGGTCGCTGTTCGCGGCGATCATCGGGTCGATCTCGTTCTGGGGATCGCTGATCGCGTTCCTCAAGCTGCAGGAGACCCTGCCCGGTTCGCCCATCACCATCGGCAAGTTGCAGCAGCCGCTCAACGCTCTGCTGCTGATCGGTGCCGTGGCGGCTGCGGTGGTCATCGGAATCAACGCCACTCCGGGCGGCGGGGTGTCGCAGTGGTGGATCGTGGCGGTTCTCGTACTCGCCGGAATCTTGGGTCTGACGGTCGTGCTGCCCATCGGCGGCGCGGACATGCCGGTCGTCATTTCGTTGCTCAACGCTCTGACCGGTCTGTCCGCTGCGGCGGCAGGTCTGGCGCTCAACAACACAGCGATGATCGTCGCAGGCATGATCGTCGGCGCGTCCGGCACGATTCTGACCAACCTCATGGCCAAGGCCATGAACCGTTCCATCCCGGCGATCGTCGCCGGCGGATTCGGTGGCGGCGACGCGGCTGCCGGGCCTGCGGGTGCAGGCGGCGGAACCGCGAAGGCCACGTCCGCGGCGGATGCGGCGATCCAGATGGCCTACGCCAACCAGGTCATCGTCGTACCCGGATACGGACTCGCGGTTGCGCAGGCGCAGCATGCGGTCAAGGACATGGCCAAGCTACTGGAGTCGAAGGGCGTCGAGGTCAAGTACGCCATTCACCCCGTGGCCGGTCGCATGCCCGGGCACATGAACGTGCTGCTCGCCGAGGCCGATGTCGCGTACGACGCGATGAAGGAAATGGACGACATCAACGACGAATTCTCCCGTACCGACGTCACGTTGGTCATCGGTGCGAACGACGTGACCAACCCGGCGGCGCGCAACGATCCGTCGAGCCCGATTCACGGGATGCCGATCCTGAACGTCGATCAGTCGAAGTCGGTCATCGTTCTGAAGCGGTCGATGTCGTCCGGGTTCGCCGGCATCGAGAACCCGTTGTTCTTCGCCGAGGGCACCTCGATGCTGTTCGGTGACGCGAAGAAGTCGGTGTCCGAGGTGACCGAGGAGCTCAAGGCCCTCTAGTCACGAGCAGTCAGCAGTCAGATGGGGCGCTTCCGGTTGTTCGTCAACGGGAGCGCCCCATTTTGCGTTGAACGGCCAGAGCGGCCGTGTCGAGCGGGTTGCGAGCTTCGCGGGCAGCTGCGACGGGCGAGTAGAGCATGACGATCGAGCACGCCGGCCACCACACGAACACGATCGACGCTGCGCTCACGATCCCGGTCACGGACGCGGAACCGACGAAAAGAGCAGCCGCCGCGACCGCGAGCGTTGCGACGGTGCCCAGGCCGAGGACCACGGGCCGCCACGCTGCGGACGCCACCATGGACGCTGCTCCGAGTAGAGAGGCCACCGCGACGAGTTGACCGTTCGGAAGATCTGCCGACGGCATCGACGCTCCCAGGACCTCGCGAGCGAGCGCACTGCTGACGACGGCACCGATGGTGCAGGCGATCACCACCCCGATCCCGAACGGCAGCTTTCGTATCAGCGCCACGACGGCGAGCGCGGCGACGGCGATCAACACCGCGGTCACATCGATCGCATCGAGTACGTGAGTGGCCAGTGCCGTGGCAGGGGTCGATTCGACGGACGTCGAGGGTGCGACCTGCGGTGCCCACATCAGGATCATCAGCAACAGGACGGCAGAGGCAGCGGACACGGCCGAGCGAGCGACCACGGCGCGCCGCCGCGGACGGGTGGGGGCACTGGACGACACCGCTGGCGTCTCGGCGTCGGTTTCGGCGTGACGGGACGCTTGGATCGGTCCGGAACCGAGGCTCGGTGTTGGCATGCGGCCACGGTGCCCGACTCGGCTGAACATCGGATGTGAGGAAGTTGGGAACGAGCTGATTGTTTTCGTAATAACGTTTCGATCACGCAGCGGCCTGAGGGGTTTCGAAAAGTGAGCGGCAGGATGCTCACTTCGTCAAATTCTGCATGTCGGCAAATCGGCCACAAGTCGGGGAAAGAGATCGAAAACTGGCCCGATACAGAACTGCGTGCCTTCTTGCAGCTCGTGTAGCGGAGGCATGCTGAGTTCGAGTTGCTGCAGTCGGACGTCGGTCCGAATGGTGCGAATGCCCTCCGACCTGGCGTTTTGTGGATAACTTGTTTCCTGTCACAGCATTTCGTAAACCAAACTATGACTTCGTTGCAAGACGTTGATTGGATGGGTCCAAGTGCGTGACGATAGTCACAGAGTCCAGTTCACCCTGGGCGAGACCGACCAAAAGGGCGTAGTTTCAGCCACATCGGAAACCCGCAATCGACCGTTACAGCCAAATCGATAACGATCTGGAAACGGACCGTGGTACCCGTCACAACCCGTTGGAATCGGGTATTCGACACCTACGGACGCCGACAACTCGAGGGAGAAGAACATGACCGCAATGTCTCAGGGACAGCTCGCTATGGTCCGCGCGTTCTTTTGCAACGAGTTCCAAGCGGACTCGCTCGACCGATCGACCGTGCCCGATCCCACGGCCGACGCCGTCGCCGAATGGATCGACGCTCTGGCAACCAGCGGACTGTTCGCACCTGCCGAAGTGCGGAACATCTCCTCCGTCTGGGCCTCCGAGCCGGAGACGATGGTTGCCCTGTTGGTCGGTGAAGTGGACGAAATTGCCGTCAAGCGCAACGAGGTAGCCGCTCCGGCTCCGGCGATCGCGACTCCAGCGCTGATCTCCGCGTTCGAGCGCGCAAGTTGATTGGCCCCGCTCGGTGCCTCGGCACCCGAGCGGGTTCAGCTTCGCTACTATCGGTCGAATTCCGATGACGGCAGTCGACAACGGTGTCGCGCGGCGAAGTGAGGGTTCTGTATGGGTGCGGTGGGACTGGACGAAGACGCGGTATCGACCTGGATCGCAGGATTGGGAATCGGCGCAACCTCGCCTCTCACCTTCCATCGGATCGGTAATGGTCAGTCCAATCTCACCTACGCAGTTCGTGATGCCGGCGGCAGTAGCTGGGTGCTTCGGCGTCCACCACTGGGGAAACTGTTGGCGTCCGCACACGATGTGGTGCGTGAGCATCGAATTCTGTCGGGCCTGCAGAACACGGCGGTTCCGGTTCCGAAAATGATTGCGATGACCGAGGATTCGTCGGTGTCCGAGGTCCCACTCGTGCTGATGAGTTTCGTCGACGGGATCGTCGTCGACTCGGTGGCGGTAGCCGAAGGACTCGACCCCGATCACAGGCGCCGAGTTGGGCTCGGCCTCACGGTCGCGCTGTCCGACATCCATCGCGTGGATCTGGACTCCTCGGGTCTGGCCGATCTGGCCAGTCACAAGCCGTACGCCGCTCGCCAGCTCGCCCGGTGGACCAAGCAATGGCAATCCTCGCGCACTCGCGACGTACCCGGTATCGATTCGCTGGCAACGCGATTGGCAGCCGGCATTCCATCGCAGCACGAGGTGACTCTGGTGCACGGAGACTTCCACCTCAGCAACGTCATCACGGCCCGCGACGACGGCCGTGTCGCCGCGGTTGTCGACTGGGAGCTGTGCACACTCGGAGACCCCTTGGCGGACCTCGGAGGACTTCTGGCCTATTGGCCGCAAGCCGACGACGGGGTCGCCGGTCCCTTCATGGCGTCGACTCTGCCGGGCTTTCCTACTCGGGCCGAACTCGTCGAGTCGTATGCGGGGCACACCGGCCGCGACGTCTCCGATGTCGGATTCTGGCAGGTACTGGCGCTGTGGAAGCTCTCGATCATCGCCGAAGGTGTCATGCGCCGGATGGAAGCAGACTCGCGAAACCGGGCGGTGGCAGGCGGGCCGACCACGACGCTCATCGACGACATCGTCAGTAGGGCTCTGCGTACGGCCGACGAGATCGGGCTGTAGTCGGTCAGGCCGACGCCGTCCCGATCACCAAAGTGCGAGCTGCAGTCTCGATTTCGGGCGGAATCGCCACCGGCCTACGGGTGACCCCATCGACGTACACGTGTACGAATCGACCCCTGGCCGCCAGCTCCAACGCATCGTCGTCGGCTTCGCGGAACAACCCGAGCGAGTACACGATGCTGCGGGTGCCCAGCTTCTCGACTGCCAGGCCCACCTGAAGGCGATCCGGAAAGCTCAATTCGGACAGGTATCGGCACGAGGTTTCGGCAACGACACCGATCGCAGGCAGTGTCCTGATATCGAGACCGGTCGTCTCCATCAGCCAACCGTTGACGGCGGTGTCGAAATAGGCGTAGTAGGTGACGTTGTTGACGTGGCCGTAGTGGTCGTTGTCGTCCCATCTCGTCGTCACCGGCCACAGTGCCGGAAAATCCGATGCGTGTGACAAGTCCGACGCGGGGCTCACTCGATCGGTCATGAACGTGACCCTAACCAGTGGCGTCGGTAGCTGGCGTCGCCGGGGACTGCCGACGCAGGATCGCTCGGACCATCAGACCGACGACCAAGGCCCAGAACGCGGAGCCGATTCCTGCGAATGTCAGGCCGGACGCAGCGACGAGGAATGTCAGAACCGTTGCTTCTCTGTTCGCTGCATGTTCCAGCGCGCCGAACAACGACGCCGCGAGGGTCCCCAACAGGGCAAGCCCGGCAACTGTTTCCACCACACCTGCGGGAGCGGCAGCGACCAGGGTGGCCAGGGCGGTGGAGAGAAGCGCCAGCACCAGGTAGGACGATCCGGCCGAGAAGGCGGCGATCCATCGCCGCTTCGGGTCAGGATGGGCACTGGGATTCGCCGACAGCGCAGCGCTGATCGCGGCGAGGTTGATCGTGTGACCGCCGGCGAATGCGCCCAGGACGGTTCCGGTTCCGGTGACGGTCATCGACGCACGCCAGGGAATGCGGAACCCGAACGACGCCATGACCGTGACGCCGGGGATGTTCTGGGACGCCATCGTGACGATGTACAGCGGCACCGCGATACCTATTGTGGCCTGCCAGCTCCAGTGCGGAACCGTCCAGTCGATTCGGGGGACCAGATCGTTCGGCGCGATCGGAATGCCGCCGCCGACCAGACCGGCCGCGATCACCACCGCCGCCGCGGCGAATGCTGCCGGAACTGCCCAACGTGCACTGAACCGCAGGACCACGAGCCAGACCAGGACCACCGGAGCCACCTGGGCGGGGGAGTCGGCGAAGGCGACCACCGGTGCTGCGCAGAGAGGAAGGAGAACTCCGGCCAGCATCGCCTGCGCGAGTGGCACCGGAATTGTCGACACGAGTGCGCCGAGTCTCGGCCACAGGCCCGTCAGGACGATCAGGACTCCGACGGTGACGAACGCACCCACCGCCGCGGGCCACCCTCCGACCACCATGCCGGTTCCGGCGAGCAGCGCCGCGCCCGGTGTCGACCACGCCAGAGTGATGGGCTGTCTGTATCTGCGCGCGAGCCACATCATTCCCACGGCCTGGGTGACGCACAGTGCCAGCAAACCGGATGCCGCCTCGGTCGGGCTGGCACCTACCGCCCGCAGGCCCGTCAGTACAACGGCGAACGAGCTGGTGAAGCCGACCAGTGAGGCCACGATTCCAGCGCTGACGGGGGTGGAGAGTGGCGTCGGTCTGTCGGCAGCGTCGGCGGTGGTCACGACTGACGATGATGCACTGTGGGCCGTCGCCTGTCGCGTCGTTTCCCGTCGAGCCGAGTCGCCACCAGGGGTCGGTGGTCGAATGCTGTCGGGGCACCGCCGATGTGACGTAGTCTCTTGGTTGGACCGGACCAGTCCGTACCGCTGGTTCGGCGAGTGACGGAAAGGCCTGCGCAGTGGTGATGCCCGTACATCTGAGGGACAGTCAGGTCCCCAAGCACGAACAGCTTCGCGCAATTCTGTTGCACCGTTGCACGAAGGAGTTGCAACCCGGCGATCTCATGCCCAGCGAGCGAAAGCTGATGGAGGACTACGGCGTCAGCCGCATCACCGTTCGCGAGGCCATCGGTCAACTCGTCAACGACGGACACCTGGTGCGGGTCCGTGGCAAGGGCACGTTCGTGGCCAGTCGCACCGTGCAGTCTCGTTTGCACCTGGCGTCGTTCTCGGAGGAGATGCGGGCGCAAGGATTGACGCCGACGACGGTTGTGCTGTTCGCGCGGCTCGAAAGCCCCTCGGCGGCAACGACTCGCGCTCTCGGACTGGCCGACGAGGAACAGACCTACCACGTCAAGCGTCTTCGGTTGGCCGATGCCGAACCGGTCAGCGTCGACGACGCGTGGTACCGGGCTTCCTTGCTGCCCGGTCTGATCGAGCACGACCTGAGCAAGTCCGTGTACGAGGCCGTTCAGATTCACTACGGGTTGACCATCGACCGGGCCGAGCAGACCGTCAAAGCCACTGCGGCCGACAGTGATACCGCCACCCTGCTCGGCACCAAGCGCGGTGCCCCCGTGCTGTACTTCGACCGCGTCTCCTTCAGCGGCGACGAGCCGCTCGAACACACCGAGAGTTGGTACCGCTGCGATCGGTATCAACTGTCGATGGAAGTCGAAGGCGGGCGACGCACCTCGCAGCGTCGGTGAGATCAGGGCAGCTCGAACAACAGGTCGCCCACCGCCACGGTGTTGTCGATGCTGGCACTCGTCACCGAATCCGGCTTCGAGTCCATCAGAACCACGGGAACGACATCCGAGTAGCCTGCCGCCGCGATCGCCGCCGGATCGTAGGTGACGACGAGATCGCCGGCCTCGACTCGATCACCCTCTGCTGCGAAGAGTTCGAAGCCTTCGCCCTTCATCTTCACGGTGTCGATACCGATGTGCACCAATACGCCCGCCTTGTTCTCGGTGAAGACGACGAATGCGTGTGGATGGAGTTTGAGGATCGTGCCCGCGACCGGTGAACGAACCTCGACCGACCCGTCGTTCGGGGCCGGGCGCAGTGCGACACCGGAGCCGACCATCTGCGCCGAGAACACCGGGTCCGGCACGTCTGCAAGCGAAATCACCTGGCCGGCAACAGGGCTGAGGATCGCACCGGCGTCGCTCACAGGATGTCGCCGATGTCTTCTGCGAGCGTGTCCGCTTCGGGGCCGACGATGACCTGAACTGCGGTTCCCTTGTGGAAGACGCCGTGGGCACCTGCTGCTTTGAGTGCTGCCTCGTTCACCAACGACCCATCCTTGACCTCGGTGCGCAGCCGGGTGATGCACGCTTCGATCTCGACGATGTTGTCGGCACCGCCGAGGCCTTCGACGATCGCGTCCGCTTTGGACATGTGGGTTCTCGCTTTCTGTGGGCGTACATCTGTCGGGTGGATCACATGTCCGGGTTGACATGTGCTTGCCACCTGGCCAAACTACAACTGGTAATGACCGGACAGTACCCCTGATGGCACCCGGTCACAACAGCGAAAAGCCCCCGAAGGACCAGCCCTCGAAGAGAAGGTCGCCATGACCCCGAAGAAGACTGACTCGGTCGACACCGAGCCGAAGAAGGAATCTCGATCATTGGCCGGGCTGCAGCGCTTCGGTCGCAGCCTCATGCTCCCGATCGCTGTTCTGCCCGCCGCCGGAATTCTCCTGAGACTCGGGCAGGACGACCTGCTGGGTCGATTCAGCGCACTGGAGACCACCGCCGCGGTCATCTCCGCTGCAGGTCAGGCAGTTTTCACCTGGCTTCCCCTCATCTTCGCAGTCGGTATCGCCATCGGCTGGGCCAAGAAGTCCGACGGTTCGACCGCGCTCGCAGCTGTGGTCGGCTACATGGTGATGAACGGAGTCTTCACGGCCATGTCGCCGGTCGTGCTCGACGGAGAGGTCGACGCCAACGGTGACCCCGCCGTGATCGACTACGGCGTCCTGGCAGGCATCGTCATCGGATTGCTCTCGGCGATTCTCTGGCAGCGTTTCTATCGCCAGAAGCTGCCGGACTATCTCGGCTTCTTCAGTGGCCGTCGTCTGGTACCGATCATGACGGCAATCACCGGTCTCGTTGTCGCCGTGATCATGTCGTTCGTCTATCCGCTCTTCTACAGTGCACTCCAGTGGGTGGGCAACACCGTCGCCGACCACAGTGTGGTGGGCAGCGGCATCTACGGCTTCGCCAATCGCATGCTCATTCCCACTGGGCTGCACCACATTCTGAACTCCGTCGTCTGGTTCCTGGTGGGTGACTACCAGGATGCAGGTGGTCAACTGGTCCGCGGCGATCTGAATCGGTTCTTCGCCGGTGACCCGTCCGCGGGAGTGTTCATGACCGGATTCTTCCCGATCATGATGTTCGCTCTTCCCGCTGCGGCATTCGCGATCTATCGCAACGCGAAGCCGTCACAGAAGAAGCTCGTCGGCGGAATCATGTTGTCCACGGGCCTGACTGCGTTCGTCACCGGTATCACCGAGCCGCTCGAATACTCGTTCATGTTCGTCGCCTGGCCGCTCTACATCATCCACGCGGTGTTGACCGGAACGTCGATGGCCCTGTGCAATGCCCTCGGGATCCACGACGGTTTCTTCTTCTCCGCCGGCGGCATCGACTATCTGCTCAACTACGGAATCGCAACCAAAGCGTGGCTGCTCATCCCGATCGGCCTGGTGTACGCGGTGATCTACTACTTCTTGTTCAGCTTCGTCATCAAGAAATGGAACCTGCGCACCCCTGGACGTGAGGACGACGCAGTGCTCGAACCCGATCGGGCATGACCGCATCCACCACGACCACTCACCGCGGGCGGGTCGTCACGCGCGACCAGGTGATCGAGGACGGCGTCGTCGCGTGGACGGGAGACCGGATCTCGTGGGTCGGACCGGCATCGGCATGGCCCGGTCGGGCTGTACCGCAGACGGATTCGACGATCCTCCCTGGTTTGGTCGATCTGCACTGCCACGGCGGGGCGGGGGCATCTTTCCCGGATTCACCTGCCGTCGATCTCATGACGGCGGTACGGCATCATCGCTCACGCGGGACCACGACGATGCTCGCATCACTGGTGTCGGCACCGCCGGAACGGCTGATCATGCAGACATCGCTTTTGGCCGATCTGTACGAGACCGGTGATGTCGCCGGAGTCCATCTCGAGGGGCCGTTCCTGTCGGTCGACCGCTGCGGCGCGCAAGACCCCGCGTCGCTGCGCAGCGGCGATCCCGGACTTCTCCGCGACATTTTGAGCGCGGGCCGGGGCGCGGTGCGGTCGATGACCCTTGCACCCGAGATCGACGGCTTCACCGCCGTCGCAGAGATGTTGCGAGAGAACGGGATACTGCCCAGCATCGGCCACACGGACGCCGATGCGCTCACCACCCGACGCGGAATCGAGTCGCTGGGGGACGGTCCGATCACGGCCACACACCTGTTCAACGGAATGCCTACCTGGCATCATCGGGCGCCGGGCCCGGTGAGCGAGTGTCTGGCCGCTGCGGCGCGCAACGCGATGGTGCTCGAATTGATAGGCGACGGAGTGCATCTCGCCGACGAGACCGTCCGCGCGGTGTTCGATCTCGTCGGTGGTGCACACATCGCGCTGGTCTCCGACGCGATGGCCGCGGCCGGAATGTCGGACGGTCGCTATCGACTCGGACCACTGGATGTGACCGTCCGACACTCGGTAGCGCGGTTGTCCCGCGACACCGACAGCGAGACCGCTCCGATCGCGGGCGGGACCGCAACCGTCCTGGACCTGCTACGCCGCGCCGTGCTGAACGCCGGCGTGCCATTGGTCGAGGCGGTACTGGCCGCGTCGTCGACTCCTGCCGCGTCGATCGGCCTCGACTCCGACGTCGGTCACCTCGAACCAGGCATGCGAGCCGACGTATTGGTGGTCGACCCGGCCTTCGAACCACTGCGGGTGATCAGAGGCGGAACTGCAATCGGAGAGGACAGCTAGATGGAGGTCGTGATCCTCGACGGGGCCGACGCGGTGGACCGAACAGCCGCCGACGTCGTCGAACGAGTCGCACGAGTCGGCTCCACTCCTGTACTGGGACTGGCAACCGGGTCCACCCCGGTGGGCACATATCGTGAATTGGCGCGACGGCATCGGGACGACGGCCTGTCGTTCGCGCGATGCCGCGCCTTCCTGCTCGACGAGTACATCGGACTGGCGAAAACAGCAGAGCAGTCCTATTTCTCGTTCATTCGCGAGAACTTCGTCGACCACGTCGATCTGGACGACACCGCGGTGTTCTCGCCCGACGGCGAAGCGGACGACATAGCTGTGGAGGCGCAGCGGTACGACGCGGCGATCGCCGCCGCAGGCGGTATCGATGTTCAGATACTCGGAATCGGCACAGACGGGCACATCGGTTTCAACGAGCCCGGATCGTCGCTGAGATCTCGAACGCGGGTGAAGACGCTGACCGAACAGACTCGCGTCGACAACGCCCGATTCTTCGATTCGCCCGAGGACGTGCCGCATCACGTACTGACCCAGGGGCTGGGCACCATCGACGAGGCGCGTCACCTGCTGTTGATCGCAACAGGGCAGTCGAAAGCGGACGCGGTGGCGGCGGCCGTGGAAGGACCGTTGTCGGCGCACTGCCCGGCGTCGGCGATCCAATGGCACCCGCACGCAACGGTGCTGCTGGACGAGGCCGCGGCGTCGTCGCTCGCACTCGCGGAGTACTACCGGTACGCCTATGCCAACAAGCCCCGGTGGCAGCACCTGTGAGTCAGCTGCGCGAGAACTCCGATGCGCGCGCGATCTGTTCGTCCGACGGCCGAACTCCGGTGTAGAGAACGAACTGTTCTGCAGCCTGGAGCGCGATGACCTGAGCGCCGGTGATCACGGGCTTGTTCGCCGCCCGAGCGGCAACGATCAGCGGCGTTTCCGACGGCATGGCGACGACGTCGAACACGGCATTCGCTGCATCGATCTGCTGCTCGGTGAACGGTGCCGAATCGGCATCCGGCCCTCCGGCCATACCCACCGGGGTCACGTTCACGAGCAGGTCTGCGCCCACCGCTTCGGCCGACCAGTCGTAGCCGTAGGTCTCGGCGAGGGCAGGGCCGGTGTTCGCGTTGCGGGCGACGACGGTGCCCCGGGTGTAGCCCGAATCCCGAAGTGCGGCAACGACGGCCTTGGCCATCCCGCCGCTGCCGGTGACGGCCACCGAGTAGTCGGTCGAGAAGCCACTCGCGGCGAGCAGATTCGCGACGGCCTGGTAGTCGGTGTTGTAGGCGTGGAGGACGCCGTTCTCGTTGACGATCGTGTTGACGGATTCGATGGCGCTTGCCGACTCGTGCATCACGTCGACCAGTTCGATCACGTCTTCCTTGAACGGCATGGAGACGGCGCAGCCTCGGATGCCCAGGGCGCGAACGCCCCCCACTGCGGCGGCGAGATCGGTGGTGGTGAACGCCTTGTAGACGAAGTTCAGGCCCAACTCGTCGTAGAGATAGTTGTGGAAGCGAGTTCCGATGTTGCTCGGTCGGCCGGACAAGGACATGCAGAGCTGCGTCTCACGGTCGAGGACGCTGCGCGGGTGTGCTGTTGCCATCGCTCAGACGTTACGCCGCGCACGTCGAGGCGACCGAAGCGAGAACACCCTGATCGGCCTGGGTGATCGGTAACTCGTACTGCGCAGCGACCGACAGATACTTACCCGCATAGAAGCAGTGGTAGGCCGCGTTCGGTGGCAGCCATTGCGAGGGTGTCTTGTCACTCTTGCTCTGATTGTCCGCTCCGTTGACCGCGAGCAGATTGAACGCCACGTCGTTGGCGAACCGAACGCGCTTGTCGGGCAACCACGTGTTCGCGCCCATGTCCCATGCAGCGGACAGCGGGTAGACGTGATCGATCTGAATCTTTCCGGCGTCCGACTTGGTGAACTGGATCGGCTCACCGGAGTACGGATCTGCGAGCGAACCCGACAGCACGACGCAGTCGCGGGTGCCTGCGCGGAACTCGACCTCGGTCATCGACAGCGCCAGGACGTTGTCGCGGGTACCGCAGCCGTCGTGACCACCCGGCCCGTCGTAGTCGTCGGTCCACGCCGGGCCGAACACACACCCTTCGCCGCTCTTGCACCCGCGCTCGTAGCCGAGGGCATCGGGCCTGGCCGCGACCACGCGAACCTGGGCGAGCAACTGCTCGATCTGAGTACGCGTGGGACTGCCGGGAGCGGGTTGGGCGGGTGTGAAACCGGGGATGACGGACCGCTCGCACGAGCCGAACACGGCCATCACTGCCGCAGCGAGCACCAGCAGTACCGCGACCCACAGTTTTCTCACGCACGCCCCATCGTCGATCTCAGTACTCGGTCATCGGTCCTCGCGACAGCAGTGTGCCGGAAGGTACCGACAGTGATCCCCGCACCCGTCTCGGTGTCAGCGAACTTCGACGACGACCTTGCCGAGCACGTGTCCGTTCTCCACGAGGGCGAGAGCCTCGCCCGCACGCTCGAGGGGGAAGGCATGGTCGATACGCGGACGAATGACGCCCGACGCGGTCAGGTCCGCCAGCCGCGCGAATGCTGCGGTGGTGCGGTCCCGATCGACTCCGGATCCGTCCCACTGCGCCGCGAGCATCGGGTCTGCGACGCTGACGATCGGTACCCCCGCCGTCAGTGCGGTCGCCGCGGCGCGCAAGGTCTCGCCTCCGACGAGATCGACGATGCCGTTCACCGGTCGCGAGATCGAATCGACGAAGTCGCCGCCGGAGGCGACGAATTCGGCTCCGAGGCTCTCGATCCACTCCTGTTTGCCAGTACTCGCAACTGCGAGAACGTCGATACCGTCGGCTCGCGCGAGTTGCAGAACGGCCGAACCCACGCCGCCACCCGCACCGAGCACCAGGACGGAATCGCCCGCGCCGACGGCCAGTCGGCGCAGCGCGTCGTACGCGGTCCCGGCAGCCACCGGCAGGGTGGCCGCCGCCGCCCACGAGACGGCCTCCGGCTTGTGGGCAGTGCTCGATGCGTTGAGCACCGTGTACTGCGCGTACCCTCCGTGTCCCGAGGCGGTGGCCCCGAACACATGGTCGCCCACCGAGAAATCGGCCACACCCGCGCCGGCCGTCACGACGGTGCCCGATACTTCCCGACCCAGAACCGCGGGCAAGGTGATCTGCACGGTGTCCTTGCGATTGCCCGCCCGCACCTTCCAATCCGCAGGATTGACCCCGGCGGCGTGGACCGCCACGAGAATCTGCCCCGGTCCCGGCTCGGGGACGGGTAGGTCGAGAAGGTACTCGGTGTCGGGTCCGCCGTATTCGCTGAAGCCGTACGCGATCATGCATCCACTGTGCCTCACCGAGCGACTTGCTCGGGAGTGCCTCACCCGAGGTGTGTCGGTGCTTGCTGGTTGGATGGACCGATGCTGCACGGTCTCTGGTCTCCCGGTGCCGGGCTGATGCTGTGGGACGACGAGATCTCCACCGGCGACGAACCCGATCTGCCGCCGACACACGCGCACGTCCTCACCCGACCGTTCCGGCACCGTGCTGCGGTGTCGTTTCCGGCACCCGGGCGCAGTGCCACCGCGCAGGCCCCGGTGCAGGTTCCGGCCATCGCGCTCGCCCCGCACGACGGTGCCGATCTGCTGTTGCGGACGCCGTCCGAGCACGCTTCGATTTCCGGCGATCTCCGGTACCTGGCGCACGTCGCCCGCGGAATCGAACGCTGGGTTCGCGGCGGTCGTGTGGTTCCTGCTCTGAAGTTGATGGACGGGCAGTGGTGGCCACGGTGGCGTCTGGTCGGGGGTGAACGTCAACGGGCCTGGCTGAGCGAACTCGCCGTCGCGATGCCGTCGGTGCAGCGTGCGGGAGAGCGGCCCAAGAAGATCCTCGACGACATGGTGGAGGAGCTCACCGATCCGATCGTCAGATCGGTTCTGGGTAGGCCCGACTCGGAGCATCCGCTGTTGTCCGCTCTGATTCGCGACGACCCGTACTTGGATGGCACCCAACAGATGTCGACGTTGCTCGACAACTGGCGCGCAAGCCTCACCGTCGACGAGCCGTCCCTGGTGCTACGCCTGCTCGAACCCGATGACGACGATGGCGTCGTCGACAGTTCCTCCGAGGAATCAGCGGAGTCGTTCTGGACGCTGCAGGTGTGTCTGCGAGCGGATGGTGAAGCGCCGCGGCCGGTCCCGATGAGCCGTAAGGTCGATGCAACCCTGCTCTCGATCGCCGTGCGCAAGCTCGGTGAGGCCGTGGCGGCGTACCCGAGACTGCGTGATCTGCCGTCTCAAGAAGGCACCCTCGATCTGTTGCTTCCGACGTCGGTGGTCATCGACCTCGTCGAACACGGTGCGACGGCGCTGCAGGCCACCGGAACGACGGTTCTGCTTCCTCGGGCCTGGACGAGGTTGGATCCGTCGATGAGGCTGCGCGTCGATTCGCCTGCGGTGACGAAAGCGGCCGCCGATCGGGCGGTCGGCATGGACGAACTGGTGTCGTACGACTGGCAACTCCAACTCGGCGACATGGTGCTCACCGAGGCGGAGATGAACAGACTCGCCGTCTCGAAGGGCGATCTCGTTCGACTCCGCGGGCAGTGGGTACTGGCCGACGGCGGTCAGCTCGCACGAGCCGCCAAGTACGTCGCCGAGCATCACGGCGACGGGACTGCCCTGAGCACGCTGATGCGCGAGATGACGCTGGCCGACCCGCCGCCGGCTCCGGTCCAGGACATCAGAGCCACCGGATGGGCAGCGACGTTGCTCGAGCCCGGTGCGGTGCCCGAGACGATCCCCGTACCGGCCGGTGTGAACGCAACCCTGCGGCCGTATCAGCAGCGTGGGCTCGATTGGCTCGCGTTCATGAGTCGGCTCGGTCTCGGGGCTGTACTCGCCGACGACATGGGGCTCGGCAAGACGTTGCAGGTGTTGACACTGCTCGCGCACGAGAAGAGTTCGACGCCGACGCTGCTGGTGGCACCGATGTCGGTGGTCGGCAACTGGCAACGTGAGGCGGCGAAATTCACCCCGGCACTGCGAGTTCTGGTGCACCACGGCCCGGCTCGGTCCAAGGGCGACGAGCTGGACCGGGCGATCGCAGAGCACGATCTGATCGTCACCACCTACGCGCTGATGGCGAAGGATCGCGCGCAGCTGTCCGAGCAGACGTGGCGTCGGGTGGTCCTCGACGAGGCGCAGCACATCAAGAACTCGGGCACCGTTCAGGCCAAGGCGGCGCTCGCGATCCCTGCGGATCACAAGTTGGCACTCACCGGAACACCGGTCGAGAATCGTCTGGACGAGCTGAGGTCCATTCTCGACTTCGCCAATCCGGGCATGCTCGGTAGGCCGTCGGACTTTCGGAAGCGATTCTCGGTTCCGATCGAGCGCGAGAACGACGAGAGCGCGGTCTCGCGTCTGCGCGCCATCACCTCGCCGTTCATTCTGCGTCGTGTCAAGACCGATCCGACGGTCATCTCGGATCTGCCCGAGAAGAACGAGATGACCGTGCGCGCCAACCTGACAGCCGAGCAGGCCGCGCTGTACAAGGCGGTCGTCGACGAGATGATGGCGCAGATCGCCGACGCGAAGGGCATGAAGCGCAAAGGTGCGGTGCTGTCCGCGCTCACTCGTCTCAAGCAGGTGTGCAACCATCCCGCCCACTTCCTGTCCGACGGCTCACCGGTGCTCAAGAGGGGGCAGCATCGCTCGGGCAAGATCGGTCTGGTGGAGGACATGCTCGACTCGATTCTGGGCGACAACGAGAAAGCGTTGCTGTTCACCCAGTTCCGGGAGTTCGGTGAGCTCGTGGCACCGTACTTCGCCGAACGATTCGGGACCGACCTGCCGTTCCTGCACGGCGGCGTGAGCAAGTCCAAGCGCGACGAGATGGTGGAGAAGTTCCAGAGCGGGAACGGTCCGCCGATCATGATGCTCTCGCTCAAGGCCGGCGGTACCGGCTTGAACCTCACAGCCGCCAATCATGTCGTTCATCTTGATCGTTGGTGGAACCCGGCGGTGGAGAACCAGGCGACGGACCGGGCCTTTCGCATCGGGCAGCGCAAGAACGTCGAGGTGCGAAAACTGCTGTGCGTGGGCACCGTCGAGGAACGGATCGATTCGATGCTCGTCTCCAAGCAGGATCTGGCGAATCTGGCGGTGGGCACCGGCGAGAACTGGGTGACCGAGATGGACACCGCGGAGCTGCAGGAACTGTTCCGCCTCAGCGAGGACGCGGTGGGGGAGTGATGGTCGACTTCTCGCAATACGGGAAACGGCGAAAAGCCAAGGGCGGCATCGAGTCCAGGAACAAACGCGGTGCATTCGGGCAGACGTGGTGGGGCAGGCATTTCGTGTCGGCCATGGAAGACCTCGCGGATCCGGGTCGGATAGCGCGTGGCAGAACGTATGCGCGCCAAGGGCAGGTGCTCACTCTCGGTGTCGAGCGCGGGCAGATATACGGCGAGGTGCAGGGCAGTCAGCTCGAGCCGTTCTCGGCCTCGGTCACCGTCGACCCGCTCACGCAGGGTGAGGTTGCCGCGCTCGTCGGCAGGGTGCGATCGAACCCCGGCATGCTAGCCGAGCTGGCCTCCAATGCCATTCCGCAGGCACTGGCGTCGGTATTGCTGCCGCACGACAAGGGGCAGCTCGATTTCGACTGCACCTGCCCCGACGACGGCTGGCCCTGCAAACATGCGGCGGCTCTGATGTACATCGCTGCCGAGCACATCGACGCGTCCGCCGCCACCATCCTGACGCTGCGTGGCGTCGATCTCGATCAACTGATCGAGGGTGTCGGTGACGGGGACGACGAGTTCGACCCCGACGACTGGTTCGCCGATCGCGCATCGTTCCCGGAACTTCCCCAGGTGTCGTTCGCTCCGGCGGTCGACGATCTCGATCCGTTGATCCTGCGCCGAATCTTCCGCGCCGACGGCTCCACCGAGGCCGAGGTCAGTCGTGCCGTCGCCGATCTGAGGCAGTTCTACGACCGGATGTGACCACTCCTGGACTTACGTGGACATCCGACTATAGGATGGGCGTACTTCACTTCCACGCTCGAGGACGGACAAATTCCATGGCTCGCGAACTCACGCACTTCATCGGCGGCAAGCATGTCGCAGGCACCTCCGGAAAATTCGGGGATGTCTTCGATCCCAACACCGGCGAGGTTCAGGCCCGGGTTCCCCTGGCCGACGTATCCGAGGTCGAGGCCGCGATAGCCGACGCCGAACAGGCGCAGCGTGAATGGGCAACCTGGAACCCGCAGCGTCGCGCCCGAGTGTTGATGAAATTCCTCGCGCTGGTCACGCGCGACACCGAAGAGCTCGCTCGTCTGCTCTCCTCCGAGCACGGTAAGACCATCGCCGACGCCAAGGGCGACATTCAGCGCGGCGTCGAGGTCGTCGAGTTCGCCGTCGGTGTCCCACACCTGCTCAAGGGTGAGTACACCGAGGGTGCGGGCGGCGGAATCGACGTCTACTCGATGCGTCAGCCACTCGGCGTCGTAGCCGGAATCACCCCGTTCAATTTTCCCGCGATGATTCCCCTGTGGAAGGCCGGCCCGGCCATCGCCTGCGGAAACGCGTTCATTCTCAAGCCCTCCGAGCGTGACCCGTCCGTTCCGCTCAAGCTCGCCGAACTCTTCCTCGAGGCAGGACTTCCGCCGGGTGTGTTCAACGTCGTCAACGGCGGCAAGGATGCCGTCGACGTGCTCCTCACCGACGACCGCGTCAAGGCGATCGGCTTCGTCGGTTCGACCCCCATCGCGCAGTACATCTACGAGACGGCAGCCCAACACGGCAAGCGAGCGCAGTGCTTCGGTGGAGCCAAGAACCACGCCCTGGTGATGCCCGACGCCGATCTCGACGAGGTCGCCGACGCACTGCTCGGTGCCGCCTACGGTTCGGCAGGTGAGCGTTGCATGGCGATCTCCGTCGCGGTACCGGTCGGGGAGGAGACTGCCGACGCGTTGGTCGCCAAACTGACCGAGCGAGTGGCGAAGCTGAAGATCGGCCGCAGCGACGACGAGAGCGCGGACTTCGGGCCGCTCGTGGGCAGCGATGCGCTGAAGAGGGTCAACGACTACACCCAGATCGGTGTGGACGAGGGTGCCGAGCTCGTCGTCGACGGACGCGGTTTCAGCCTCGAAGGCCATGAGAACGGATTCTTCGCCGGCGCAACGCTGTTCGACAAGGTGACCACCGACATGCGGATCTACAAGGAGGAGATCTTCGGACCCGTCCTTATCGTCGTCCGCGCCAAGGACTACGAGGACGCGCTGCGCCTGCCCACCGAGCACGAGTACGGCAACGGCGTCTCGATCTTCACCCGTGACGGCGATACCGCTCGCGACTTCTGCTCGCGCGTCCAGGTGGGCATGGTCGGAGTCAACGTGCCGATCCCGGTACCGATCGCGTACCACACGTTCGGTGGTTGGAAGCGTTCGGGATTCGGCGATCTGAACCAGCACGGACCCGATTCGATCCGCTTCTACACCAAGACCAAGACGGTCACCCAGCGCTGGCCGTCGGGCACCAAAGAAGCAGTTGCACAGAATCACTTCGTCATTCCGAACATGGACTGATCCGGCGATGTTCACCTTGAACGAGGACGAGCGAGCGATCAACGACACCGCTCGCGAATTCGCCGACGAGTTCCTGGCACCGAATGCCATCGAATGGGATCAGCAGAAACACTTTCCGGTGGACGTGCTGCGCAAGGCAGCGGGACTGGGAATGGGCGGCATCTACATTCGCGAGGATGTGGGTGGATCGGGTCTGACCAGAGTCGATTCGGTGCGGATCTTCGAGCAGTTGGCCACCGGTGATCCGTCCATCGCGGCGTACATCTCCATTCACAACATGGTCGCGTGGATGATCGACACCTACGGCAACGACGAGCAACGGCAGCGTTGGCTCCCGGGCCTGTGCGCGATGGACCAGCTGGGGAGCTACTGCCTCACCGAGCCGGGCGCGGGATCCGACGCCGCGATGCTCGGCACCAAAGCTGTGCGTGACGGTGACGAATATGTGCTGGACGGCGTCAAGCAATTCATCTCCGGCGCAGGCACATCCGAGGTGTACGTCGTGATGGCGCGCACCGGTGCACCAGGGCCGCGCGGCATCTCGGCGTTCATCGTGCCGAAGGACTCCGCGGGACTCTCGTTCGGAGCCAACGAGAAGAAGATGGGCTGGAATGCCCAGCCCACCCGGCAGGTCGTTCTCGAAGGAGTCCGCATCCCGGCTGAGAACCTGCTCGGCAACGAGGGCGACGGGTTCCGTATCGCGATGAACGGACTCAACGGAGGGCGCATCAACATCGCGGCATGTTCGATCGGCGGCGCGCAGTCCGCTCTCGACAAGGCCGTTGCCTACCTCGCCGAGCGCAAGGCGTTCGGGGCGCGGTTGCTCGATGCGCAGGCGCTCCAGTTCCGACTCGCCGATTTCAAGACCGAACTCGAAGCCGCCCGCACGTTGCTGTGGCGGGCCGCCGACGCGCTGCAGAACGACGCGCCGGACAAGGTCGAAATGTGCGCCATGGCAAAGCGTTTCGGAACCGACACCGGATTCGAGGTCGCCAACGGAGCGCTGCAACTGCTCGGCGGCTACGGCTATCTCAGCGAGTACGGCGTCGAGAAGATCGTTCGTGACCTTCGGGTGCACCAGATTCTGGAAGGGACAAACGAAATCATGCGGGTGGTCGTCGCTCGGTCGATCGTGGGTGCCGCATGAGCGACGTGATCCTCGAGGTCTCCGGCGGTATAGGTCGAATCACCTTGAACCGCCCCAAAGCCATCAATGCGCTCGACCATGCAATGGTTCGCCAGATCGCACCGGCGTTGGCGCAGTGGGCAACCGACGACACTGTGGACGTCGTCCTGCTGACCGGAGCAGGTGAGCGCGGACTGTGTGCAGGCGGCGACATCGTCTCCATCTACCACGACGCCAAGGACGGCGGCAGCGGTAGCAAGGACTTCTGGCGCGAGGAGTACATCCTCAACGCCGCGATCGCTCGATTCCCCAAGCCGTTCGTGGCCATCATGGACGGCATCGTCATGGGCGGAGGCGTCGGACTCTCGGCACATGCGAACACTCGCATCGTCACCGAACGATCGAAGATCGCGATGCCCGAGGTCGGAATCGGATTCGTTCCCGATGTGGGTGGCACGTACCTGCTCTCGCGTGCACCGGGCGAGATCGGCACCCACTTCGCGCTCACCACGGCGCGAATGAATGCCGCCGACGCCATCGCGGTCGGCTTCGCCGATCACTACATCCCGTCCGACAAGCTCGAGGACTTCTACTCGGCACTCGAGACGGTCAGCGTCGGAGAGGCCGTCGCGACGTTCAGCGAGCCGGCACCGGAGTCCACGATTGTCGGTCAGCAAGGGTGGATCGACGAGTGCTACGCCGGCGACGACGTTCAGGGCATCGTGGAGGCGCTTGCCGCCAGCACAGTGCCCGAGGCGCAGAAGTCGGCGCAGGACATCGCGTCCAAATCACCTGTGTCGCTGGCTGTGACACTGAGATCGCTGCGTCGTGCCGCGACGCTGCCGACGCTGGAGTCGGTACTCGACGAGGAATACCGCGTGTCGGTCGCGTCGCTGAGCAGCCACGACCTCGTCGAGGGAATCCGAGCACAGGTGGTCGAGAAGGACCGCAACCCGCAATGGCAACCGCGTACGTTGGCAGACGTCACGCCCGAGGACGTCGACCGGTACTTCGCGCCCCTCGGGGACGCGGAGCTGGGCCTGTCGAACGCACACACAGAAGGTGAGCAGTCATGAGCGAGAAGACAATCGGCTTCATCGGCCTCGGCCACATGGGTGGACCGATGGCCGCCAATCTGGTTGCGGCCGGCTACACGGTGCAGGGCTTCGACCTGGTTCCCGCCGCGCTCGAGCAGGCCACGAAGGACGGCGTCACCGTGATGGAATCGGCCGTGGCCGCCGTCGCCGATGCCGACATCGTCATCACGATGCTGCCCAACGGCAGACTGGTACTGGGGTTGTACGCGGACCTGCTGCCCGCTGCCGCGCCGGGTACGTTGTTCATCGATTCCTCGACCATCGACGTCGCCGATGCGCACACCGCCCACAAGCTGGTGCACGAGGCAGGACACCGCAGTCTGGACGCGCCGGTTTCCGGCGGAGTCGGGGGAGCGGCCGCAGGAACACTGACCTTCATGGTCGGCGGTTCCGAGGAGGATTTCGCCTCTGCTGCAGAGGTTCTCGACGTCATGGGTCGCAAGGTGGTGCACTGCGGTGCAGCAGGCAACGGCCAGGCCGCCAAGATCTGCAACAACATGATTCTCGGAGTGTCGATGATCGCCATCAGTGAGGCCTTCGTGCTGGCGGAGAAGCTGGGGCTGAGCAATCAGGCACTGTTCGACGTGGCGTCGACTGCGTCGGGTCAATGTTGGGCACTGACGACGAACTGCCCGGTGCCAGGACCGGTCCCGACGAGCCCTGCAAACAACGAGTACAAGCCCGGCTTCGCGGCGGCTCTCATGGACAAGGACCTGGGTCTGGCTGCCAATGCACTGCGCGACAACGGTGTCGAGGGTGTCCTCGGCCTACGGGCGGCCGAGTTGTACTCTCGGTTCAAGGAAACATCCGGGGGCGGCACCGATGTCGACTTCTCCGGCATCATCAACGACATCCGCGAGCGCTCGAACGGAGCAGGCCAGTGAGTGACTACGAGACGATTCTGCTCGAGCGTCGGGGACGCGTCGGCATCATCACACTGAACCGTCCCAAGGCGCTGAACGCGCTCAACTCCGAGCTGATGCGCGAAGTGGTTTCGGTGGTCGAAGAACTAGACGCCGACTCCGGCATCGGTGCGATCCTGATCACCGGCTCCGAGCGAGCCTTCGCGGCCGGCGCCGACATCAAGGAGATGCAGCCCAAGTCCTACATGGACGTGTACCTCGACGACTTCTTCGCGGCGTGGGATCGACTTGCGTCGGCTCGGACGCCGTTGATCGCAGCGGTCTCCGGTTACGCGCTCGGCGGCGGGTGTGAACTCGCGATGCTGTGCGATGTCCTGATCGCCTCGGACACCGCGGTATTCGGACAACCCGAGATCAAGCTCGGCGTCATCCCGGGAATCGGCGGGTCGCAGCGCCTGACGCGAGCGGTGGGCAAGGCCAAGGCCATGGAGATGTGCTTGACCGGTCGCAACATGAAGGTCGAGGAAGCCGAGCGAGCCGGACTGGTCTCGCGCATCGTGCCGGTTGCCGATCTGCTCGACGACGCCATCGCGACCGCGACCACCATCGCCGAGATGTCGCTACCGGTTGCCCAGATGGCGAAGGAAGCGGTGAACCGATCGTTCGAGTCCAGTCTGCGCGAGGGTGTTCTGTTCGAGCGCCGCGTGTTTCACTCGACTTTCGCCACCGAGGATCAGAAGGAAGGTATGTCGGCCTTCATCGAGAAGCGGACGCCGAACTTCCAGCACCGGTAGCGGCGGGCTCCACTCTCGGTGCCGTCCTACCTGTCGGGGGACAGGAGGGCGGCCCCGCGGGCCGAGACCAGCTCCGGCATCGACGGCACCAGCGTCGTCAGACCGGTACGCAGCTCGAGAGAACGCGCAATCGAGGTGATGTTCGCACCGCCGCCCACCACGACGATGGACTGCGTTCTGGCACCGGACAATTGGATGGTCTGCTCCACCAGCATGCCCGCATACCGCACCGGTCCTGCGATCAGATCGTCGAAGTCGCGCCGAGTGAGCACATGCCGCGCAGTACCGGACGGATCGGTGGTGCTGACGACGGAGTCCACGCTCAACTGCTCCTTGATGGACCGGCTGGCGTCGATTCCGACGCGAACGCCGTTGGACGAGAGCAGCCTGCGAACCGAGTGATCGAGATCGTCGCCGCAGAACGTGGCAGTGCGCCGCGTCATGAGAGTGCGAGTGGACGCGAGATCGATGACGGTGACCGTGGTGCCGGTGCTACCGATATCGCACAACACGGTGACGCCGTGATTGGGCACCAGCCCGATGAAACGCAGATACCGCACTTGCGCAGCAGTTTCCGGCACGAGCGACGCGGTGCGGGCCGTACCTCGGGTGGCGACTGCGCCTGGATCGGTGGCAACTCGATAGGCGATGGCCGAGAACTGCACCGGCAGCGACATAGTCGCTGCGATCGAGTGGATGGCGTCGACACCGGTGGCGATCGTGGTGGACAGCGACTGCCCGGGCGTGCGGCGCACCGTCCGCGACACGATGGGGGTTCGATGGGGACTGTCCAGATACGTCAGAATTGCGCGTGCACCGTGCGCACCCGCCCCGACCCCCAACACCAGCACCCCGCCCCGCCCTTCAGCAGCTCGACTCCGCCCTGTTCCCAGTGCAATTGGATCACGAACGGTACGGGTGTGCCATTGTCTTGTGACGAGTCACCATCGAACTCAGAACGATGTGGTTATGTCATCACTGTCGAAATCGCCTGCATCCGAACGCAGTTCCGCCAGGATCCGAACGAGCGCCATCAACTTGTCACGCGCCAGCCCGGGGCGTGCGAACACCAGTGAGTTCAGGCGCTCGGTGGCCTCGACCGCCAACGTGCGTCCCTGCTCGGTGATTTCGACCAGCGTGGTGCGCCGATCGCTCGGATGCGGGATGCGTCGAACGTATCCCACCGACTCGAGGCGATCGACAGCGTTGGTCACGCTCGTGGGATGCACCTGCAGACGTGCGCTTGCCTTCGCCATCGGAAGAGCGCCGTTCTTGGTGAAGGTCAACAACGTCAGCAATTCGTAGCGCGAAAAGGTCAGTCCCGTCGGCTTCAACGCTTCCTCGACCCGTGCCAGCATGATCTGCTGCGCACGCATCAACGACGTCACCGCGGCCATACCGTCGGCGGCCTCGGACCAGCCGTGCTTGGTCCACTGGCGGTGTGCCTCTGCAATGGGATCGAGGGGAAGCGGGGACGGTGCTGGCATACCGACCATCCTCCCACGGTGCCCGCTTCCGGCGTCTACCGAATCACGACGCGAGGTACTGCGAGCGGAACTCGATCCGTGATCGCGGTTGTCGCGAGCGAGATCTGCTCTCGGGCTTCGACTGTGCGGGCGGTGTCGGTGTCGCCGGATGCCAGTGCGCGGTCCAGCAGGTCCAGCTGGGTCAGTACGGCATCGACGTTCTCGGAGGACTGTGCCGCGCGACCCACTCGTTCGGCCAGACGTATGCCTGCCTGCACCACCATAGGGCTGCCGGTGCCGTAGATCCGCACGGCATCGAGGGCATGGTCGATCAACGACGGAACGGCAACGCGGAGGGTGATCACCCGCACGGTGCCGTCGGAGCCGCGACGAGCACGAGAGGGCATGGGGCGCTGGACGACTGCGACGAGCCCGACCGTGAGATCGTCGATGGCATTGCGTGCCGTGTACGGATCGTTGACCCCCGTCGACAGAGCGCGTACCGCCATCTCGGTCATCTGCTCGACGGCGAAAGCGATGTCGTGTCGGGGTGTTCGACTGGTGCCGATGTCGAACGACCCTCGAACTCGTCCGATCGCGTCCGCCGAGATGTCTGCCGAGCGATCTGCCAGGACGTCGGCGAGCGGTTCACCGGCAACGACATGGTCACCGGGTACTCGATGAATGTCGATCAACGTGTCGGTGTCGGCAGCGATGTCCAACAAGCCGTTTTCGTCGATGTCGATGATCACCCCGGACTCCTCGGCCAACACCGTCGTGTAGACGGGCGGCTTGACGATGCCCTCCGCCGATGCCGCATCGGCGGGCTGCTCGGGTGGGTAGAGCGCGTCGACGGACTCGGACAGTTCGTCCCGGACGCGGGCGGACAGCGTCGCCACCTGGATCGACTGCGCGATGTGATGGATGAAGTAGACGAGCACACCCACGTCGACCACCGCGAGCGCCACCGCGACGTTGACGGCGATGTCCGGCACGAAGACCGACCCGTCGGATTCGATCGAGCGAATCGACCGCAGCACCATCAGCGAGTACAGGAACGTGGCACCGAAGATGCCGAGCACCACCTGGTTCCCGCGATCGGCCATGAAGTTGCGCACCAGGCGGGGGCCGTACGAGGAGCTGGCGGTGGCGAGAACCGAGATGGTGATGGAGAACGACGTCGCCGCCACGCCGAGCATCGACCCGCCGATCGCACCGAGGATGTCGCGGCTACCGCTGGCACCCACGTGATAGAGCAGCGAGCCCGTCAGATCCACGCGGGTGTCCAGCAGGTAGCGATCGAGACTCACCAGTGCCTGCGCGAGCACGAGTGCGACAACTCCGAGGACGGCAGGAATGAACCAGAACGATTCTCGCAGCTTGGCCAAGTGTTCCTTCATGACGCACAGTCTTCCCCTGGGCGTCCGAACCAACCCTCGGGGTTCGAATCACGGCGATCGAAACTGTGGGCCGCGCCCACTCGATACGGCATCGTCATCGGTGATGCGGGTGTGGCCGAGTGGCTAGGCACCGGTCTGCAAAGCCGTTTACACGGGTTCGAATCCCGTCGCTCGCTCTGTTCGATCGAGGCCGAGCAGCAATGGTCGGTCTCGATTCGTTTCGCATCAGGCCAGCAGAGCGGGCTTGCGTGCCACGGTGACGGCCCAGTCCGCGTCGTCGTGCCAGGGCCGCAGATCCCAGGTCGCGAATCTGTGTTCGAGGACGAAGCCGGCCGCCGCCAGATCCGCGTCGAGCATGTCGACGGTGTACTCCCGATCGGTAGCGAATCCGGCGACGAACACCCCGCCGTCGGTCAGGTGTGCCCAGATGCGTTCGAGCGCTGCGCGTTCGGTTCCGGGTTTCATGAAGACCAGTACGTTGCCCGCGGCCACGGCCGCGTCGAAGGTCCGGCCGAGATCCAGCGTCGTCAGATCGGCGACGTGCACGTCGAGTTCGGAATGTGCGCGCGCTGCCTCGGCCAGAACCGGATCGAGATCCACTGCGGTCACCCGGTGTCCGCGTCGGGCCAACTCCGCGCCGAGTCGGCCGGTACCGCATCCGGCATCGAGAATGCTCGACGCGGGGGAGACCACCGCGTCGACCATGCGGGCCTCGCCGTGCAGATCCACGCCGCGCTCGGCCAGGCGGTCGAAACGCTCGATGTAGCGTGCGGAATCGTCTGCGGAGTTCTCGGCCTGCCAGCGTGTGGTCACCCCGTCAGGGTAGGTCAGCTCAGTTCCTCGAGGGCGGACTGGGCTTCGGCGACGCGAGCGCGGGCCGCGTCGAGTGCCTCCGCCGTCGACTCCGCCTGTAGGACACTGGCCTCCTTCGCTTCTCGCGCGGCCTGCGCTGTGGCCCTGGCGGCCTCCAACTGGAACTCGATTCGCTCTACTTCCGCTGCAGCACTGTGTAATTCGGACGCCGTTCGTTCGGTGTCGGCCCGGGCGTCCTCGGCTTCGGTTCGTGCGGCATCGAGATCGGATTCGGCCGACTCGAGTTCGGCGAGCAGCCGGTTCCGTTCGGCTTCGTCCGCTTCCTGACGGTCGTCCTCGATCTCCGAAGACGGCGAGTCGGACTCGTCGGACTCGGCACCGTCATTCTCGTCGGGCGGGTCGGGAACGAGGGAGAGCAGCGCAGGTCCGAAGCCGCTGTACGTTTCGGCCACTACGGTTCGGCCGGCACGCACGCGGTCGCGTATCTCGGCATCGGCCATCGCTGCGTTCAGGGTGTTGGAGATCTCGCGGGCAGCGTTGTCGCCGACGGTGGTCCCGGTCTCGCGTCCCAGCGAGACTGCACGATCGGTCAGGGCGCGTATCGAAGTGCTTCGAGCAGTGGACAATTCACGCAGCCGGGGGCCGTCGCCGCGCTGCTGGGCTCGTTCGAGTTGCTCGCCCAGATCGAACAGTTCGGCCAGAGCCGATTCGTCTCGCCGAGCGAGTGTGTTCACCAACCACGCCACGACCGTGGGCTTGCGGAGCGAACCGATGCGGGTGGCACCGGCTTTGTCGCCGGCCTTCTTGAAGCGGGAAACGTATGCGGTGCGGTGCGAGACGAAATCGGTGGGAGGGAGCGAATACAGATCGTCGACGACGGTGTCGATGTGGGGGAGATCCTCGGACATCGAAGTCCACCGTCTCGTTCGAGCAGCCACCGTACGACAGTGAACTGCGTGAAAGATGTGTGCCCCCGGCAGGATTCGAACCTGCGGCCTTTCGCTCCGGAGGCGAACGCTCTATCCCCTGAGCTACGGGGGCGCACCGGACGAACCGGTGTGCCTGTTGGGCTGTACGAAAGACTAGCGCATCCGGGACGCGAGTCGAAATCACCCCTCGGGCAGCGGCTGCGCACCCTTCTCGGCGAGCATCTGCTTCATCAGCGTCGACTCGCTGGTCTGGGTGGCAACCATGGACTTCGCCAGATTGATCACCGCAGGTGACTGCGCGTGCGTCTGCGCGTACTCCATCATCGCCAGGCCGCCCTCGTGGTGGCGCAGCATGAGCTGGAGGAACATCACGTCGACGTCCGAGCCTGTGGCTTGGCGAAGCGCGGCGAGTTCGGCCGAACTGGCCATTCCCGGCATGGCCCGGGTGGGATCAGAGGATCCGGGATCCATGGACATCCCGCCCATCGAGTGACCGTGCGAGTCGTCCTCGGCCATCCAGGTCATGTAGCCGTCGGTCGAGATCGGTGCGCGATCCCACAGGGCCAACCAGCCCTGCATCTGTCCCACCTGGTTCTGCTGCGAGGTCAGCATGTCGAACGCCAGGTTCTTGACGGCCTGATCGGAGGCGTTGGTCAGCGCCACCGCGGCCATCTCGATGGCCTGGTTGTGGTGCACGGTCATGTCCTGAGCAAAGCCGACATCGACCGAGTCCGCGGCCGGTGCACTGTCGTCGCCGCCCAGTGGACTCTGCACCAGGAAGCCCACGGCGAAGCCGATCGCGAGGACGGCGATCAGCGCGAGGGCCACCAGCGCGGTGCGCTGGCTCGGCTTGGTCGCGGACGTGGTGGCCTCCGCATTCTCGGTCGGTGTCGGTGCGGTCATCAGTTCGCGGGGATCTGGAGATCGCTGGGCAGCTGCATCCCGCCGGCGCCACCGGCCTCGCTGGCGTCGGGAGTGATCCCGGCACCGTCCATCGGCACCGCGTCCGCGCCGGGAGCGGAGGCATCGAACAGCGGCGGGTTGTCGGGATCGAAGCCGTCACCGCTGGTGTTCGGGACGGACGCGCAACTGGCACCGACCTCCGGGTAGGCGAAGCGGTTGAGTCGAAGTGCAGAGATGAACTGTCCGATGCGTTCGTCGTCCACGCTGTCCAGCTTGAGCTGGTGGCCCCACGACTGCAGCGAGACCGGGGAGTCGAGGCCGGGGTACGGCGACATCATCATCTGCGTTTCACCGTCGACGCGATCGGCCAGCGACTGGATCTGGTCCGCGTTCAGGTCGTCGGGGTTGTAGGTGACCCAGACGGCACCGTGCTCGAGCGAGTGCACGGCATTCTCGGTGCGAATTGCCTCGGGATAGACGATTCCCGTGCAGGTGGCCCACACGGCATCGTGCGGTCCACCGAACGGCGGCGACTGGTCGTAGGCGACCCGCTGCGTGCGCCCGACGTGTAGAGCCGCGGGGTACTCCTGCACGGTCACACCCTCGATGCCCGTCGACGGATCCTGATTGGCCTCGCTGGGTGCGAACTTCTGCGCCTCGGCTCGGTCCTGGTACTTCGGATACAGATTGATCCCGAGGCCCGCTACGAGACCGACGACAACGACGACACCGGCAACCGTCAGCCAGGGAATCTGCCTGCCCGTGGCGGTGGGCACACCGCCCTTCTTCTTGCGAGCTGACTTCTTGTTGGCTGCATTGATGGCTTTGTCTGCCTTCGCAGCCGACTTGTTCTGACTGCCTTTGTCGGGACCCGTTGGCATCGCTGTAGTTGCTCTCTCAGTCGAGGAAAGGTGGTGGTCGGTTGCGCTGGTGCTGCGTATCTGCTGGTGACGGCATCATTGGATGAGCGTCCGCGCAGAGCGTCCTCACTGTACGTTCTCTGCCTGAGAGCGTGCTCAGAGCCTGCGCGGACCGCGTCGGCCGAGGCTGCTCGCGGGCAGACGGGCAGTGGATGCGAGGACGCCGCGCACCAGCCAATAGGATAGCTACCTGTGACTCCCGCCGATCTTGCCGAACTGCTTCACGCGACCGCCGCGAAGGTGCTTGCCGACCGCGGCCTGGATGCATCCGTCCTGCCTGCGAAGCTGACCGTCGAGCGTCCCCGAAATCCCGAGCACGGCGACTACGCAACCAACGTGGCACTGCAGGTCGCGAAGAAGGCCGGAGCCAATCCCCGCGACTTCGCCGGCTGGCTCGCCGAGGCTCTCGCCGCCGACGCCGCCATCGCCGATGCCGACGTCGCAGGGCCCGGATTCCTGAACATCAGGCTGGCCGCCGCAGCGCAGGGCGAGATCGTCGCCCGCGTACTCGCCGCAGGTGCGGCATTCGGCAACGGTTCCACGATGGCAGGCAAGAAGGTCAACCTCGAGTTCGTCTCGGCCAACCCGACCGGCCCGGTGCACCTCGGTGGTACCCGGTGGGCCGCCGTCGGCGATGCACTCGGCCGCATCCTGACCGCCCACGGAGCAGAGGTCACCCGCGAGTACTTCTTCAACGATCACGGCGCTCAGATCGCGCGCTTCACTCAGTCGCTCATCGCCGCAGCGAAGGGTGAGCCTGCACCCGACAACGGCTACGCGGGTGAGTACATCGCCGACATCGCAGCGCACGTGCTGGCCGAGCGACCCGACGCGCTCGCACTGGACACCGAGGCCAGGGAGGAGGCGTTCCGGTCCATCGGCACCGAGCTGATGTTCGATCGGATCAAGGCGAACCTGCACGAGTTCGGTGTCGACTTCGACGTCTACTTCCACGAGAACTCGCTCTTCGAGTCCGGGGCCGTCGACAAGTCGGTCGAATACCTCAAGACCTCGGGGAGCCTCTACGAGAAGGACGGGGCCTGGTGGCTGCGGTCCACCGACTTCGGTGACGACAAGGATCGCGTCGTCATCAAGAGCGACGGCAACGCCGCCTACATCGCCGGCGACATCGCCTACTTCCAGAACAAGCGGCAGCGCGGCTTCGACCTGTGCATCTACATGCTCGGAGCAGACCACCACGGGTACATCGGACGGCTCAAGGCGGCCGCGGCTGCGTTCGGAGACGACCCCGAGACCGTCGAGGTGCTCATCGGCCAGATGGTCAACCTCGTCCGCGACGGCGTGGCCGTGAAGATGAGCAAGCGTGCCGGAACCGTCATCACCCTCGACGACCTGGTCGAAGCCATCGGCGTCGATGCATCCCGGTACGTGATGATCCGTTCGTCCGTCGACTCGAGCATCGACATCGACCTCGCGCTGTGGGCGAGCGCGAGCAACGAGAACCCGGTGTACTACGTCCAGTACGCCCACGCCCGCCTTGCCTCGCTCGCACGCAATGCCGCCGAACTGGGAATCAGCGCTCAGCAGCCGGATCTGAGCCTGCTCATCCACGAGCAGGAAGGCGAGTTGATCAGGACGATCGGCGAGTATCCACGAGTGGTGGCCAGCGCCGCCGAACTACGCGAACCACACCGGATCGCCCGCTACCTCGAGGAGCTGGCGGGGGCGTACCACCGCTTCTACGGTGCGTGTCGAGTACTTCCACAAGGAGACGAGGAGCCCGGACCTGTGAACACCGCACGACTGGCGTTGGGGAACGCGACCCGGCAGGTCCTGGCCAACGGCCTCGAACTGCTCGGCGTCAGCGCACCGGAGCGCATGTGAGCGCACATCCGGCAGGACCCAAACATGCCGATTCCCCCGCGAAAGAGTCGATGTCCCATCGCCCGGCCGACGCGTCGGAGATGACGACGCTGCCCGAGCAGGTGTGGCCCCGCAACGCCGAGCGCGGTGAGGACGGCACCGTCCGTCTCGCAGGAGTGTCGGTCACCGAGCTCGCAGAGCAGTACGGCACACCGTTGTTCGTCGTCGACGAAGACGATTTCCGTTCGCGCTGCCGTGAAATGGCGGCAGCGTTCGGGGCACCCGAACGAGTTCACTACGCCTCCAAGGCTTTCCTGTGCGGAGAGATCGCACGTTGGGTTGCCGACGAAGGACTCTCGCTCGACATCTGCTCCGGGGGAGAGTTGGCCATCGCGTTGGCTGCCGGATTCCCGGCCGATCGAATTGCCATGCACGGCAACAACAAATCGGTCGTCGAGCTCGAGGCGGGCGTGCGCGCAGGCGTCGAACATGTGGTACTCGACTCCAACATCGAGATCGATCGACTCGACGACGTCGCCGGAGCGGCCGGTGTGGTGCAGGACGTGCTGATCCGCATCACCGTCGGTGTCGAAGCGCATACGCACGAGTTCATCGCTACCGCGCACGAGGACCAGAAGTTCGGCTTCTCGCTCGCCGACGGCTCGGCGCTCGACGCCGTCCGGCGCGTGTTCGCTGCCGACAACCTTCGCCTCGTGGGACTGCACAGTCACATCGGTTCGCAGATATTCGAGGTCGACGGCTTCGAGCTGGCTGCGCACAAGGTCATCGGGCTGCTCCGAGACATCGTCTCGGAGTTCGGCGTCGACAAGACCTCCCAGATCTCGACGCTGGATCTCGGTGGCGGCATGGGCATTTCGTACGTGCCGACCGACGACCCGCCGCCGGTGAAGCAACTCGCGGCGAAGTTGACCGCCATCGTCGAGACGGAATCCGCCGCGGTGGGACTGCCTGTCCCGACGATCGCCGTGGAACCCGGCCGCGCCATCGCCGGACCGGGCACCGTCACGCTCTACGAGGTCGGCACCATCAAGGACGTCACCGTCGACAAGACGACGCGCAGGCGCTACATCAGCGTAGACGGCGGCATGAGCGACAACATCCGAACCTCGCTGTATCAGGCCGAATACGATTGCCGGCTGGTCTCGCGGACGAGCGAAGCCGAGGCGCTCGTGGCTCGGGTGGTCGGAAAGCATTGTGAGAGTGGCGACATCGTCATCAAGAACACGTGGATGCCGGCGGACGTCGGCCCGGGTGACCTGCTCGCGGTAGCGGCCACCGGGGCCTACTGCTACTCCATGTCCAGTCGCTACAACCTGCTGACGCGGCCCGCTGTGGTTGCGGTCAAGGACGGGCATTCGCGCCTGATCCTGCGGCGGGAAACCATCGAAGATCTGCTCAGCTTGGAGGTTCAGCCATGACATCGAAGCCGATAGGCGTCGCCGTACTCGGACTCGGAAACGTCGGCAGCGAGGTCGTTCGAATCCTCACCGAGAACGCCGAGGACTTCGAGGCGAGAATCGGTGCGCCACTCGAGATTCGGGGCATCGCTGTGCGTCGGGTCGACGGTGATCGTGGAGTTCCGCCCGAGCTGCTCACCGACGATCCGGCCGAACTCGTCGGCCGCGACGACGTCGACATCGTCGTCGAGGTGCTCGGTGGAATCGACATTCCCCGCAAGCTGGTGCTCTCTGCCCTGGAGAAGGGTAAGTCCGTCATCACGGCCAACAAGGCCCTGCTGGCCGAGTACACCGGAGAACTGGCCGACGCGGCCGAGAAGTCGCGCGCCGACCTGTATTTCGAGGCCGCCGTGGCCGGAGCCATTCCCGTGGTTCGCCCGCTGATGCAGTCCCTCGCAGGTGACCGCGTGAACAAGGTCGCCGGCATCGTCAACGGCACCACCAACTTCATCCTCTCGGCCATGGACGAGACCGGAGCGGACTACGCCGAGACCCTCGCCGAGGCAGGGCGTCTGGGCTACGCCGAGGCCGACCCGACCGCCGACGTCGAAGGCTACGACGCTGCATCGAAGGCCGCGATCCTGGCGTCCATCGCGTTCCACACGCGGGTCACGGCCGGTGACGTCTACCGCGAGGGCATCAGCAAGATCACCGCGGACGATCTCGAGACCGCGAAATCCCTGGACTGCACCATCAAACTGCTGGCCATCTGCGAGCGAATCGTCACGCCCAAGGGCAAGGAGCGAATTTCGGCTCGGGTCTACCCAGCGCTCGTTCCGCTGAACCACCCGTTGGCAGCGGTGAACGGTGCGTTCAACGCCGTGGTCGTCGAAGCAGAGGCGGCCGGCCGCCTGATGTTCTACGGCCAGGGTGCAGGCGGTGCGCCGACCGCGTCCGCGGTACTCGGCGACCTGGTGATGGCCGCTCGCAACAAGTTCTACGGCGGACGGGGTCCACTCGAATCCAAGTACGCCAAGCTCAAGGTGGCCCCCATGGGTGACATCCTCACTCGCTACTACGTCAGCATGCAGGTCGCGGACAAGCCAGGTGTTCTCGCCACGGTGGCGGCCGAGTTCTCCAAACGCGACGTCAGCATTTCCACGGTGCGTCAGCAGGGCTCGGGTGACGGAGCCAGGCTCGTCGTCGTCACGCACCTCGCGGCCGATTCCGCACTGTCCGACACCGTTGCATCCCTCGAGCAGCTCGACGTCGTCGTCAACGTCGCCAGCGTTCTCCGATTGGAAGGCACCACCGTATGAGCGTCCACACCCCCTGGCCCGGTCTGATCGAGGCATACCGCTCCCGTCTGGCGATCGGCCCGGATTGGAAGACCGTCACGCTGCGCGAGGGCGGAACGCCGTTGTTGCCTGCCGGGCACCTGTCCGAACTGACCGGGTGCACAGTGCATCTGAAGGTCGAGGGACTCAACCCCACCGGTTCCTTCAAGGACCGAGGGATGACCATGGCCGTCACCGACGCGCTCGCCCGAGGCCAGGAAGCCGTTCTCTGCGCCTCGACCGGCAACACCTCGGCCTCCGCGGCAGCGTATGCGGCCAAGGCCGGAATGAGCTGTGCCGTACTGGTTCCGCAGGGCAAGATCGCCATGGGCAAGCTCGCTCAGGCAGTCATGCACGGAGCCAAGATCATCCAGGTGCAGGGCAACTTCGACGATTGCCTCGAACTGGCCCGCAAGACGACGGCCGAGTTCCCGACCATCGGCTTGGTCAACTCCGTCAACCCCGTCCGCATCGAAGGGCAGAAGACCGCAGCCTTCGAGATCTGCGACGCCCTCGGCGACGCACCGGACATCCACGCACTGCCGGTCGGCAACGCGGGAAACATCACCGCGTACTGGCGTGGCTACTCGGAGTACTTCCGTGACGGTCTCACCACGCGCAAGCCGCGGATGCTCGGAGTCCAGGCCGCGGGCGCGGCTCCTCTGGTTCACGGTGCGCCGGTGAAGGATCCGGAAACGATCGCCACCGCAATCCGGATCGGTTCGCCCGCATCCTGGAACGGTGCCGTCAATGCCAAGGAAGAGTCGAACGGAGCATTCCGCGCAGCGACCGACGAGGAGATCCTCGAGGCGTACCGGTTGATCGCGAAGACCGAAGGTGTGTTCGTCGAGCCCGCCTCCGCGGCCAGTGTCGCCGGACTCCTGGCAGCTCGAAAGGAAGGCTGGCTGGAGCCGGGCCTGACCGTCGTGTGCACGGTCACCGGAAACGGCCTCAAGGATCCCGACACTGCGCTGTCGGGAATGCCTGTCGTAGAGCCGATTTCGGTCGATCCCGTCGCTGTCGCGGCTGCGCTCGAGCTGGCCTGAGTTGACGGAATCTCCGGCCATGACGACGACACTGCCCATCGGGCTGACGGTCACCGCGCGCGTCCCGGCGTCGAGTGCCAACATCGGGCCCGGATTCGACAGTCTCGGAATCGCTTTGGGGCTGTACGACGAGATCGAGGTCAAGACCACCGCGTCGGGACTTCGGATTCACGTCGACGGTGAAGGTTCGGCGGACGTGCCGTGGGGCCCGACGCATCTGGTGGTGCGCGCCATCGAGCGGGGACTCGAAGCGGCCGGAGTGTGGGCCGACGGCCTGGATGTGCACTGTCGCAACGCAATTCCCCATTCGAGGGGGCTCGGATCCTCGGCTTCGGCTGTGGTCGGGGGCCTGGCGGCTGCCAATGCGCTCGCTGCGAAGGTGGATCGGTCGCTCGCGCTGTCGGAGGGCCAGCTCGTCCAGCTGTCGTCGGAATTCGAGGGTCATCCCGACAACGCGTCCGCGAGTTGCCTCGGCGGTGCGGTCGTGTCGTGGAGCGAACCGCCCAATGCCAGTGTGACGGCGCGCAAGTACGCGGCCGTTCGGCTCGAGGTGCACCCGAGCATCAAGGTCGTCGTGCTCGTACCGTCCGAGCGCTCGTCGACGTCGCACACCCGGGGACTGTTGCCCGAGTTGGTGCCCCATCGCGACGCGGCCTTCAATGTCAGCCGAAGTGCACTCGCGGTGGTGGCGCTGACCGAGCGTCCGGATCTGTTGATGTCCGCGACGGAGGACCTGCTGCATCAAGGTCAGCGTGCTCAGGCGCTGCCCGACACCACGCGCTGGATCGCCACCTTGCGCGCGCGGTCCATCGCAGCCGTGGTGTCCGGCGCGGGCCCGACGGTCATGGCGCTGTGCACCGACGAGTTTCCGGCCGATCTGCGCGAGGCCGCGTCGGCCGAGGGGTGGCGAGTGCTCGACCTCGACGTGGCCGACGGAGTCACCGTCGCGTGACGAACACCGAGTAGGGTTCTTGCCGAGTGGGGACAACGGCGCTATGGTGAACCCTGTCCGTACATCGTGCGCTTCAGACGCCGGTTTCGTCAGGGCAATCAGGTCGCTGTATTCGGGGGATTCAAACGTCCGAGTGATGTGACGCTCCTGACTCGATCCTCCCCGTGATTCTCTGCGGTCGAGGATCGATGGTGTCGTCGACGGAGTGCGTCGAACATGAACGGCAATATCCGAGTTCGGCAGAACGCCGAACTGCGGAACGAACCCTCGGCTGCGCATCGAGCGAGCGAGGGAAGGAAAGGACCTCCGTGACCGATACGGAACTTATCTCTGCGCCCGAAACGTCACGCCGACGTGCAGGCCTGTCCGGAATGGTTCTCACCGAGCTGCGCAGCCTCGCTGGTGAACTGGGCATCAAGAGCATTTCCGGCATGCGCAAGGGCGATCTGATCGCTGCGATCTCCGAGCGTCAGTCGGGCAGTGCACCGGCCAAGTCGGACGCGCCGAAATCCGATGCACCGAAGTCCGACGCACCGAGGTCGCGTCGTGCCGCTGCATCCGCGCCTGCCGTCGAAGATCGGCCTGCAGTGGAGGCGGCGCCGAAGCAGTCGACTCCCGAAGCGCCGTCCGCGGACGCACCCGTGACGCAACCGGGCGATGCTGCCGATTCCGCCCCCGAGACGGGTCGCCGCACCCGCGGCCGTCGGGCCGCGGGTCGCCGCGCAGGTGCCCCCGATCAACTGCCACTCGACGACAGCAACGATTCGGCCGGATCCGCTCCCGCGGCCGCCGATTCGGCTGCAGCAGCGCCGCAGGCCGAGAAGTCGGACGAGACCGGGGACAACGCCGCCACCGAGCGCCCCCGTCGTAGTCGCGGCGAACGCAACCGCCAGGACGGGTCGGAGCGCGAACCGCGTGACGCCGACGGCAACCGCGACAATGCCAACCGTGACTCGGGAAGCCGGAATCAAGGCGACCGGGACGGCTCCAACCGCGAGAACGGCAACCGAGACAACGGAAACCGCAATCAGGGTGATCGGGACAATTCCAACCGTGACGGAGGCGGGCGCAATCAGGGCGGGCGCAATCGCAATCAGGGCGACGGTCGCAACGACAACCGCAACGAGGATCGCAACAACGGCCCGCGCGACAACCGCGACAACAACCAGGACGACGATGGCGAAGGCCGCGGACGTCGGGGACGTCGGTTCCGCGAACGCCGTCGCGGTCGCGACCGTGGCGACGGCAACGACGGTGGCGGTGGCCGCGAGCGCGACACCGAGATCCGCGAGGACGACGTTCTTCAGCCGGTAGCCGGCATCCTCGACGTTCTCGACAACTACGCGTTCGTCCGGACCTCCGGCTACCTCGCCGGACCGAACGACGTCTACGTCTCCATGAACCTCGTCCGCAAGAACGGCCTTCGACGCGGCGACGCGGTCACCGGTGCGGTTCGCGTGGCACGCGAAGGTGAGCAGTCGAGCCAGCGGCAGAAGTTCAATCCGCTCGTGCGACTGGACACTGTCAACGGGGGAGAGGTCGAGGCCGCGCGCAAGCGTCCGGAATTCGGCAAGCTCACCCCGCTGTACCCCAATCAGCGACTGCGCCTCGAGACGCAGCAGAACATCCTGACCACGCGCATCATCGACCTGGTGATGCCGATCGGCAAGGGCCAGCGCGCACTCATCGTCAGCCCGCCCAAGGCAGGTAAGACGAGCGTTCTGCAAGCCATCGCCAACGCGATCGCGATCAACAACCCCGAGTGCTACCTGATGGTCATCCTCGTCGACGAGCGTCCCGAGGAAGTGACGGACATGCAGCGCTCCGTCAAGGGCGAGGTCATTGCCTCGACGTTCGACCGGCCGCCGGGCGACCACACCGCGGTGGCCGAATTGGCGATCGAGCGGGCCAAGCGTCTGGTCGAGGCCGGCCAGGACGTGGTGGTTCTGCTCGACTCGATCACTCGTCTGGGACGTGCGTACAACAACAGCTCGCCTGCATCGGGCCGAATCCTGTCCGGTGGTGTCGACTCGACCGCGCTGTACCCGCCGAAGCGATTCCTCGGTGCGGCTCGAAACATCGAGCACGGCGGATCGTTGACGATCATCGCCACGGCCATGGTCGAAACCGGATCCACCGGTGACACCGTGATCTTCGAGGAGTTCAAGGGCACCGGTAACGCCGAGCTCAAGCTCGATCGCAAGATCGCCGAACGCCGCGTGTTCCCGGCAGTGGACATCAACCCGTCGAGCACCCGCCACGACGAGCTGCTCCTTGCTCCCGACGAGGCTGCCGTCGTGCACAAGCTGCGGCGCGTGCTGTCCGGACTGGACTCGCATCAGGCCATCGACCTGCTGGTCGACCGTTTGAAGAAGAGCAAGAACAACCTCGAGTTCCTGATGGAAGTCTCCAAGACTGCGCCGGGCGGGGCGAACGACTGACGGTTGTTCCCCGGACGTCGCGTCCGGGGAACAAGCCGACAGGTGCGCGCGTTGTAAGGATCTGTCGGCACAGAAGTACCGGCGATTAGCAGGTCAGATGCACGCTCTGGCATAATCAACGGCCGAGTCCGGTTCCGGTTCACGTCTTCGATCGGCGAAGACGACCCGGCGACCACTAGAGAGAACGGTAAGGACACCATGAAGGCAGGAATTCACCCCGACTACACACTGACGACAGTCGTCTGTGGTTGCGGCAATACTTTCGAGACCCGAAGCACCACCGACAAAGAGCGCATCAGCGTCGAGGTCTGCTCGCAGTGCCACCCCTTCTACACCGGTAAGCAGAAGATTCTCGACACCGGCGGCCGCGTCGCTCGCTTCGAGGCTCGCTACGGCAAGCGCGCCGGCAAGAAGGCCGACGCAGACAGCTAGCTGTTTCGCCGACGCCCGTCCTGTGCATCACAGGGCGGGCGTCGGCTTTTTTGTGTCCACATTCAGTTGCACCCGCGTTCGAGAGTGAGTCACCACCATGGCGAGAACAGACAAGCCTTCGGCCATCGACGACATCCTCGCCGAACACTCCGGACTCGAGCAGCAACTCGCCGACCCGGCACTGCACAACGATCCGTCCGCGGCCCGCAGAGCGGGCAAGAGATTCGCCGAACTGGCCCCCATCATGTCCGCGCACACCAAGCTGACCTCCGCGCAGGACGACCTCGAAGCCGCACGGGAGTTGGCAGCCGACGATTCGTCGTTCGCGGCCGAGATTCCCGACCTCGAAGCGACGGTGCTGCAGCTCGAGCAGACTCTGACCGACCTGCTGGCACCGCGCGATCCGCACGACGGCGACGACATCGTGATGGAGGTCAAGTCGGGTGAGGGCGGCGAGGAGTCGGCGCTCTTCGCGGCCGATCTCGCACGGATGTACGTGCGCTACGCCGAACGCCGCGGGTGGCGCGTGGAGGTGCTCGACGCGAACGTCTCCGACCTTGGCGGGTACAAGGACGCGACGTTGTCGATCAAGACCAAGGATCCCCTCGACGGCGTCTGGGCACGGCTGAAGTTCGAGGGCGGAGTCCACCGCGTCCAACGGGTACCGGTGACCGAATCGCAGGGGCGTGTACACACCTCTGCGGCAGGCATCCTGGTGTACCCCGAGCCGGACGAAGTCGAAGAGGTACAGATCGACGAGTCCGACTTGCGTATCGACGTGTACCGCTCGTCGGGCAAGGGTGGACAGGGCGTCAACACCACCGACTCCGCAGTCCGGCTCACGCACCTGCCCACGGGCATCGTGGTCACCTGCCAGAACGAGCGCTCGCAGCTGCAGAACAAGGCGCGCGCGATGCAGGTTCTCGCCGCTCGCCTACAGGCGGCCGCGGAGGAAGCGGCCAACGAAGAGGCCTCGGCCGGTCGAGCCAGCCAGGTGCGTACCGTCGACCGCTCGGAGCGGATCAGAACCTACAACTACCCCGAGAACCGCATCACCGATCACCGCATCGGCTTCAAGGCACACAACCTCGACGCTCTGCTCGACGGGGAAATGGATGCGTTGCTCGACGCGCTCGCCAAGGCAGACCGCGATGCGCGCATGCAGGCAGAGTAGCTGCGGCGCAAAGCTTTACAGATTTCGCCGGGCTGATTCACGGATCGGTGCGTTACCCTGGCGGCCAGGTTCGACCCCGTAACAGCGCCCGAGAGGCACACCAGAGATGAACCAGGCCCTGACCCCCGCAGGCGAGAACGCCGTGTCCGAGCTGTCGGCGCGCTACGGCGTCTCGACCGACGCCGTCCGCACCATGCTCGACGCCGTCAACAACGGCCGCGGCAGCATGGCGCAGTTCAACATCCCCGAGCTCGGCGGCAGTGGACAGTGGATGCGCGGCGGAATGATCATGGTGGGCAACATGTTCGATCACGGACTCAAGAGCCGGGTCGACGGCCTCTGCCGCGATCTGTCTGCCGTGCTCTCGCAGCATCAGGTGTACCCACCCAGAGAGACCGGCAGCGGCTCGTTCGGTGGCAACTCGTTCGGCGGCGGCTCGTGGTGGCCGTCGGATCTCGGTACGCCGAGCTCGAGCGGTGGTCAGAACGGCTCGCAGTACGCCGTGTTCCCGGGTTCTCGACGCCTCGCCGTGTCGGTCGGCGGCGAACTGGCCGTGTACGACACTCTCGATCACTCCATCGGCGGGGTTCAGCAACAGCAGGGCGGCGGACCGGGCTCGCTGGAGTTCACCAGCCAGTACGGCACGTTCACCGCCGGCAGCCTGCCTCGCGTCGACCAGCAGTCGAGTGGAACGAACTCGCAGAACCAGCCGGCACCGCAATCCGCCTCGCCGCCCCACGCGCACGCGTCGTCCTCGGAACCGTCCTCGAACCAATCGCTCCGGAGCAACCCGTCGGGTGTTGACATCTCCGACATCACGGCGGCGATCGAGGCGCTGGCGGGTCTGCACGCGAAAGGCTTCCTGACCGACGACGAGTTCCACGCCAAGAAGTCGGAGTTGCTGGGGCGCTTGTGACCGGGCTGTCGGAGCCTCGTGGCAGTCTGTACGAGTGAGCCGAAAGCCGTTACGTCTGGCCATCCTCGAAGCAACATCGATGCTCGATGCTGCCGGTGTGCCGAGCCCACGGGTCGATGCGGAGCTGCTCGCCGCACACCTCGTCGGAGTCGATCGCGGCCGTCTCGGTCTGGTGCCGCTCGTGGAACCCGAGCTCGTCGAGGCGTACTTCCGAACCGTCGAGCAACGCGCGAAACGCATTCCGCTGCAATACATCACGGGAACCACGTCGCTGGGCAACATCGACGTCGAAGTAGGACCGGGCGTGTTCGTGCCCCGACCGGAAACCGAATTGTTGTTGGCCTGGGCTCTGGCGTTCCTCGAAAACGTCGACCACCACCCGCCGGTGATTCTCGATCTGTGTACGGGCTCGGGGGCATTGGCACTGGCGATCGCAAACGCTCGGCCCGACGCCGTCGTCCATGCCGTCGAACTCGACCCGTCGGCATTGGCGTGGGCCCGGCGCAATGCCGATCTGCGCAGTGGCCTCGGTGATACCCCGATCGCACTGCACCACGGCGACGTCACGGCCCGTGACCTGTTGACCGAGCTCGACGGTGCAGTCGACATGATCGTCGCCAACCCGCCCTACATCCCGGAGGGGGCAGAACTCGATCCCGAGGTGATCGACCACGATCCACACATGGCGCTGTTCGGCGGTGCGGACGGACTGTCGGTCATCGAACCGATGATCGCCAACATCGCCCGTTGGCTTCGGGTCGGCGGTGGCGTCGCGATCGAACACGACGACTCCAATGGCAGCGAGGTTGCGGCGTTGCTGTCCAGGCGACGAGTGTTCACCGAGGTCACCGCGCATCCGGATCTGGCGGGCAGGCCCCGGTTCGTCGTCGCCGCACGGGCACATCCGGCCTCGGCCTGACGACGAGAACGGCAGGCGGGCGACACCTGACATCACTTCGTTATCGAAGGTGGAAGGATAGGTGCCGTGAGTACCGTCTACGACTGCCGTGAAGCCGACGCGCGCGCTGCCGGATTGACCGCTGCCCGCGGTGCCCTCAAGTCCGGCCGACTCGTCGTGATGCCTACCGACACCCTGTACGGGATCGCCGCCGATGCATTCGACGGCAGCGCCGTCACGGATCTGCTCCGCGCGAAGGGCAGGGGACGCGACATGCCCGTGCCCGTGCTCGTCGGATCGTGGAACACCATCGACGGACTGGTCCAGAGCGTCCGACCACGGACCCGAGATCTCATTCGTGCCTTCTGGCCCGGCGCACTGAGCATCGTCGTGCAGCAGGCTCCATCCCTGGCCTGGGATCTGGGCGACGCCCAGGGCACCGTCATGTTGCGGATGCCGCTGCACCCGGTTGCACTCGAGCTGTTGCGCGAGGTCGGCCCACTCGCGGTGTCCAGCGCCAACATCTCCGGCAGTCCACCCGCCACCACCGTGACGGAGGCACGAGAACAACTGGGCGGCTCGGCCGCTGTCTATCTGGACGGGGGACCGGCCGATCACGCGGTGGCGTCGACCATCATCGATCTGACGAGCGATCGAGCTCGAATTCTGCGGGTCGGTGCAATCCCCACCGAGAAGATTGCCGAGGTTCTCGGTGTCACCGCCGAAAGCCTGGTCCCGGGAGCGTCCTGACATGCCTGTCCGCGCCGCATGAGCGTCGAAATGCTGGCTCAGTCGAACCTGGGTGCAGGTGTTCCGATCCGCGAGCTGCTGCTGGTCTTTCTCACTGCCGCAGTGGTCACGTTCTTCGCCACCGGCGGGGTCCGCGTAGCCGCCGTCAAGTTCGGGGCCGTCGCCGTTCCACGTGATCGTGACGTCCACGTACAGGCGACCCCGAGGCTCGGGGGAGTGGGCATCTACGTGGGCATGCTGGCTGCGCTGCTGTTCGCGTCGCAGCTGCCCGCTCTGGCACGTGGATTCGACGTCGCCTACAACCGCGACATCCCGGCCGCGCTGGTCGCGGGCTTCGTGATCGTGCTCGTCGGCGTCATCGACGACCGATGGGGTCTGGACGCCCTCACCAAGTTCGTCGGCCAGGTAACGGCAGCGGGCGTGCTGGTGATCATGGGTGTCAGTTGGGTCGTCTTGTATCAGCCGTGGGGAGGCGAGCCCGGTCAGCCGGGCAGCACCCTGGTTCTCGATCAACTGCAAGCCGGACTGGTGACGGTTCTGATCACCGTCGTGATCGTCAATGCGATGAACTTCGTGGACGGTCTCGACGGTCTGGCGGCCGGTCTCGGGCTCATTTCCTCGGTGGCCATCTGCATCTTCTCGGTGGGGTTGCTGCAAGAGCAGGGTGGCGACGTCGGCGTCTACCCACCGGCGCTGATCGCAGCGGCGCTGGCGGGCGCGTGCCTGGGGTTCCTGCCGCACAATTTTCAGCCCGCGCGCATCTTCATGGGAGATTCGGGCTCCATGCTCATCGGGCTGACGCTGGCCACGATCTCGACGAGCGCCTCGGGGCGGATCCCGCTGACGGCGTACGGTCCACGAGATCTGTTGGGTTTGCTGTCGCCGCTGCTGCTGGTCGGGGCCGTGATGCTCATTCCGATCCTCGACCTTCTGCTGGCTGTCATCCGCCGCACCCGAGCAGGGCGGAGTCCCTTCAGTCCCGACAAGATGCATCTGCATCATCGGTTGCTCCAGATCGGACATTCGCACCGCCGGGTGGTGCTGGTGATCTATCTGTGGGTCGGTGTCCTCGCTTTCGGGGCGGTGGGGTCGTCCCTGTTGGATCGCCGAATCGTGGTGCTCCTGGTCGCGGCCGGCCTGGTGTTCGCGCTGGTCGTCACCGCTGTACCAACGCTGAGGGTGGATCGATCGCATGGGTCGCGAGTACGAAGCGCTCGACGGGGCGGCTGATCCCGTCGGCTGTTCGCGGTCGCGTGCTGGGTACCCTCGACAACTGTGACCTTCACTCCGCAGTCCATGCCCGATCAATTCGCGCCGCTGCGCGCCGCAGTCCGATACGGACTCATCGGACTGGTGGTGCTGACCGTGGTGAGTGTGGGCATATCCGTGGCCGCGGCTGGAACGCCCGGCCTGTGGGGATCGATCATCGGCGTGGCCATCGGCGGAGGCTTCGTCATCACGACGGCGTTGTCGGTTGCTCTGACCACGCGTTTCCCGGCCTCGGCGGTCGGAGCCCTGTTGTTGGGCGGTTGGTTGGTGAAGATGGTGATCGCCCTGATCGTGCTGGTCGCACTCAAGGATGCCGACTTCTACAACCGTTACTCGTTGGGACTGACCATTCTGGGAGCACTCGTCGTCGTTCTCGGTGCGGAGGTCTTCGGGGTCGTCAAGACCAAGGTGGCCTACGTGGACAGCGTCCCCGCCGAGGACAAGACCGACGATCGGTAGTACGACAGCCTGTCGTAATCGGTTAAGCTGAGGGCCGCCTACACAACGTCGTAGTTCTGTTGATAAAGTTTGCATCAAGCGGCGGGCAAGACCGGGACGAAAGAGACTTTTTCCCCGGACTCGACCCCCGCAGGTAGCAGTCAGCGTGAGCTTCCTTACAGTAGGCCCGGAGTCATCGACTTCGGCAACGTAAGGTTCCGCCCTGAGAGTTGCCGAGTCGACGTGAGTCGCCGACACCCGACAGACGCTTGGCCGATGAAGACCGGGCCTCAGCCTCTGACGATTGCGAGCCGATTTTCGTCGACTTGATAGATCGTCATTGTCCGATCGAACCGCAGTCGCTACCCGGCTGCGGCCCGAACACGGGAGAGACCGCTGAGCGTCACCACCCTGGCTGCGGAATACAGTCCGCCGTCACTATCCGATTTCTTTCCTCCCGCGGTGCTGTTCGAGGGGACCCCGTTCGAGCTCGACAGGCTGATGCTCATCCGCATCCTGATGTCGGCGATTCTGATCATCTTCATGGTGGTTGCCCTCCGCAGCCCGAAGATCGTTCCGCGTGGTCTTCAGAACGTCGGAGAGATCGCTCTCGATTTCGTTCGGATCCACGTCGCAGAAGATGTGCTCGGTAAAGAACAGGGTCGTCGGTTCCTGCCCGTCATCATGACCATCTTCTTCACTGTGTTCGCGGTGAACGCGAGCGCCGTCATTCCGTTTCTGAACATCTCGTCGAATGCCCGCATCGGTCTACCGATCGTGCTTGCCGCGGTCGCGTACGTCGCGTTCATCTACGCAGGTGTCAAGAAGTTCGGTGTCGGAAAGTTCGTCAAGGGCACCATCGTCATCCCGGGCATTCCGCCCGCGATGCACGTGCTGCTGATCCCGCTCGAGTTCGTCTCGAACTTCGTACTCCGTCCGTTCACGCTGACGGTGCGTCTGCTCGCCAACATGCTGGCCGGCCACATCATGCTCGTGCTGTTCTTCAGCGCGACCCAGTTCTTCCTCTTCGAGGCGTCGGCCGGGCTGAAGATTTTCGCTGCACCCTCGCTCATCATGGGCTTCTTGTTCACGATGTTCGAGATGCTGGTGATCTTCCTCCAGGCCTACATTTTCGCGCTGCTCACGGCGATCTACATCGATCTGTCGCTGCACGCCGACTCGCACTGACCGACCAACTGACCGAACCAGCTACACCGCCACTTCCGACACCCGGATGTGGACCGAAGAAAGGGAACGGAAAACCCAATGAGCCTTGAAGTTCTGGCCCAGGCGCAGGAAATCACCGCAAGCGGATACGGCGCCATCGGCTACGGCCTCGCAGCGATCGGCGGTGGCATCGGCCTCGGCCTGGTCGTCGCCAAGAACATGGAAGCAACCGCTCGTCAGCCCGAGCTGGCCGGTCAGCTCCGTACCACCATGTTCCTCGGCATCGCATTCACCGAGTCCCTCGCCCTGATCGGCCTCGTCGCCGGCTTCATTCTCTGAGAGCGCGATGACAAACGCGATTACGTTGCTGGCGGCGGAGGGGGAGGAATACAACCCTCTTCTGCCCGCAACCTACGACATCGTTTGGTCGATCGTCTGTGTCGCGGCAATCGGCTTCCTCTTCTGGAAGTACGTGGTGCCGCGCTTCACCAAGGTTCTCGCTGAGCGTTCCGAGCTCATCGAAGGCGGAATCAAGAAGGCCGAAGAGGCACAGGCAGAAGCCAAGGCTGCACTCGAGCAGTACCACGCTCAGCTGGCCGACGCCCGTTCCGAGGCCGCGCAGATCCGTGAGGAAGCGCGCACCCAGGGGCAGGCGATTCTCGCCGAGATGAAGGAAAAGGCGCAGGAAGAAAGCGACCGGATCGTGGCTGCAGGTCACAATCAGCTCGTTGCTCAGCGTCAGCAGATCGTCACCGAACTTCGTGGCGACCTCGGACGCACGGCCGTCGAACTCGCCGAGAAGGTCATCGGAGAGCAGCTGTCCGACGACGCGAAGCGTTCCAGTTCGATCGATCGCTTCCTCAACGAGTTGGATTCCGTCACCGCGGACTCCGCATCCGGAAAGTGAGTCGAACCATGTACGCAACTTCTCGTGAGGCACTCGCTCGCACGCGGTCGGTCGCCCACGAAGCTCTGGGGTCCGCGTCGGCAGGCGAGGCAACAGCCGTCGCTGCTCAGACCGGTGCCGAGTTGTTCGCCGTCGTCGAGACTCTCGACGCGCAGCGCACGTTGCGTACCGCTCTTGCCGACTCGTCGGTCGAGGGCGTTCGGCGAAGCGATCTGGCCGGAGAGGTCTTCTCCGGCCAGGTGTCGAGTGCAACGGCGACGATCGTCAAGGCCGCGGCAGGCGAAAGCTGGTCCAACGCCCGTGACCTGCTGAACTCGCTGGTCGAGCTGGGTCGTGAAGCTCTGCTTCGCGCCGCGGCCGATCAGGATCAGTTGGACACGGTCGAGGACGAACTGTTCCGGCTCGGACGGATCATCGCTGCCAACCCGCAGCTCGAGCAGGCCCTGTCGGATCGCTCGAAGCCTTCGCAGGCCAAGCGCGAACTGCTCGGTCGTCTGCTCTACGGCAAGGTCACCGCGGTCACCGAGGCGCTCGCAGTTCAGGCTGTGACGCGTCCGGGGAAGGCGGCCCCCGCCGACGTACTCAACGGTCTGGCCGATCTGGCCGCCGAACAGCGCGACCGCGCGGTGGCACACGTCCGGAGCGCAGCACCACTGAGCGACAGTCAGCTCGAGAAGCTGACGGCCACCTTGACCCGCACGTACGGCAAGCAGGTCACGGTGCATGTCGAGGTCGATACCGAACTGCTCAGCGGACTTGTCGTTCGTATCGGCGACGAGGTCATCGACGGTAGCGGGGCAGGCCGCCTCGCTGCATTGCGAAAGACGCTCAAATAGTCCGACACGGACACAGTAACGAGAAGAAGCGTCTCGACTTTCGAGACATTTCACCCCGCGATCATTTGAAGGAAGAGCAGGAAACACTATGGCGGAGCTGACGATCTCCTCCGACGAGATCCGTAGCGCGATCGATAACTTCACCGCGAGCTACTCACCGGAGTCTTCCCGCGAGGAGGTCGGCACGGTTACGGACACGAGCGACGGAATCGCTCACGTGTCCGGATTGCCGTCGGCGATGTCCAACGAACTGCTGGAATTCCCCGGCGGAGTCCTCGGTGTCGCGCTGAACCTGGATGCCACCGAAATCGGTGCCGTCATCCTCGGTGACTACGAGCACATCGAAGAAGGCCAGGAAGTCAAGCGCACCGGAGACGTGCTGTCGGTCCCCGTGGGCGACGGCTACCTCGGCCGCGTCGTCGATCCTCTGGGCAAGCCCATCGACGGCCTCGGCGACATCGAGTCCTCCGAGACCCGCGCCCTCGAACTGCAGGCTGCCTCGGTGCTCGAGCGTCAGCCCGTCGAGGAGCCGCTGCAGACCGGCATCAAGGCGATCGACGCCATGACCCCGATCGGCCGCGGCCAGCGTCAGCTCATCATCGGCGACCGCAAGACCGGCAAGACCGCGGTCTGCATCGACGCGATCCTGAACCAGAAGGCCAACTGGGAGAGCGGTGACGAGAAGAAGCAGGTTCGCTGCATCTACGTCGCCATCGGCCAGAAGGGCTCCACGATCGCAGGCGTCAAGGCTGCACTCGAAGAGCAGGGCGCACTCGAATACACGACCATCGTCGCGGCTCCCGCGTCCGATTCGGCCGGCTTCAAGTGGCTCGCCCCGTACACCGGCTCGGCCATCGGCCAGCACTGGATGTACCAGGGCAAGCACGTCCTCATCGTGTTCGACGACCTGACCAAGCAGGCCGAGGCGTACCGCGCCATCTCGCTGCTGCTGCGCCGCCCGCCGGGCCGCGAGGCATACCCCGGTGACGTCTTCTACTTGCACTCCCGTCTGCTGGAGCGTTCGGCGAAGCTGTCCGACGAGCTCGGTGGCGGATCGTTGACGGCTCTGCCGATCATCGAGACCAAGGCCAACGACGTCTCGGCGTACATCCCGACCAACGTCATCTCCATCACCGACGGCCAGGTCTTCCTGGAATCGGACCTGTTCAACAAGGGCGTCCGTCCCGCGATCAACGTCGGCATCTCGGTGTCCCGAGTCGGCGGCGCGGCACAGACCAAGGGCATGAAGAAGGTCTCCGGATCTCTTCGCCTCGAGCTCGCTCAGTTCCGCGAGCTGGAAGCCTTCTCGGCGTTCGCTTCCGACCTCGACGCGGCCTCCAAGGCACAGCTCGAGCGCGGCGCACGTCTGGTCGAACTGCTCAAGCAGGATCAGTACGCCCCGGTTGCCGTCGAAGATCAGATCGTCTCGATCTGGCTCGCAGGCCAGGGTACGTACGACTCGGTGCCCGTCGGCGACGTCCGTCGCTTCGAGACCGAGCTGCTCGAGGATCTGCACCGCAACGCCGGCGGCGTCTACGACAGCATTGCCGGCGGCAAGGCCCTCGACGAGGACAACCAGAAGGCACTGACCGAGGCGACCGAGAAGTTCAAGGCCGGATTCGTCGATTCGGACGGCAACCGCGTCGTCAACGAAGCGGAGGCCGACACTCTGAACGCCGATGAGGTCAGCCAGGAGCAGGTCAACGTCACCCGCAAGACAGTCAGCAAGTAGGCCGGCGATGACAGGTGACAAGACGAGTACAGAAGGGAGCGTGAACAGCTAGATGGCAAGCATTCTCGAGCTTCGCTCCCGCATCAAGTCGGTCAACTCGACCAAGAAGATCACCAAAGCACAAGAGTTGATCGCGACATCGCGAATCACCAAGGCTCAGGCCCGCGTTGCCGCATCGAAGCCGTATGCGGAAGAGATCACCAAGGTGCTCTCCGCGTTGGCGAGTGCATCGAGCTCGCTCGATCACCCGCTGCTCAACGAGCGACCCGAGCCCAAGCGTGCTGCGGTTCTGGTCGTGACCAGCGACCGCGGTATGTGCGGCGGCTACAACTCCAATGTGCTCAAGGAGACGGAGGAGCTGTTCCAGCTGCTCCGTTCCGAGGGCAAGGATCCGGTCATCTACGTCCTCGGCGCAAAAGGCCTGGGCTACTACACATTCCGCGAGCGGGATGTGAAGGGTGCCTGGACGGGCTTCTCCCAGGAGCCCGGATATGCCGACGCGGCCAAGGCGAGCAGGCACCTGGTCGAGCTGTTCATGGCCGGCTCGGGCACCGAGGTCGACGCTCCCAACGGTGAAGGCACCGTCGAGGGCGTGGACGAGTTGCACATCGTCTACACCCGCTTCGTGTCGATGCTCACGCAGAAGCCCGAAGTTCGCCGTATGGCACCGCTCGAAATCTCGTACACCGACGAGGAATTCGAGATGGGTGCGGATGCGCTGAGCGACTCGCCGAACGCAGATGTGCAGGCACAGTACGAGTTCGAGCCGGAAGCAGGAACTCTGCTCTCGGCGCTGCTGCCCAAGTACATCAGCACCAGGATCTACGCGTCGTTGCTCGATGCAGCAGCGTCGGAGTCCGCGGCGCGTCGTACCGCCATGAAGGCAGCGACGGACAACGCGAACGAATTGGTCGAGACCCTGAGCCGCCAGGCCAACCAGGCTCGGCAGGCCCAGATCACCCAGGAAATCAGCGAAATCGTCGGTGGCGCCAACGCGTTGGCCGACAGCGCAGGAAGTGACTAAGCAATGACCGCAGCAGTAGCCCAAGAGAACGCGAGCGGAGCGGACACACAGTCCGGCCGTGTCGTTCGGGTCATCGGCCCCGTTGTGGACGTCGAGTTCCCGCGCGGCTCGATTCCCGCACTGTTCAACGCCCTCAACGCAGAGATCACTCTGCCGACCGTGGCCAAGACCCTGACGCTCGAGGTCGCTCAGCACCTCGGCGACAACTTGGTTCGCACCATCTCGATGCAGCCCACCGACGGACTCGTCCGCGGCACTGCAGTCGTCGACTCGGGCAAGCCGATCTCTGTTCCCGTCGGTGACGTCGTCAAGGGCCACGTGTTCAACGCCCTCGGTGACTGCCTGGACACCCCCGGACTCGGCCGCGACGGCGAGCAGTGGGGCATCCACCGGAAGCCACCAGCCTTCGATCAGCTCGAGGGCAAGACAGAGATCCTCGAGACCGGCATCAAGGTCATCGACCTTCTGACCCCGTACGTCAAGGGCGGAAAGATCGGATTGTTCGGTGGTGCCGGCGTCGGCAAGACCGTTCTGATCCAGGAAATGATCACTCGTATCGCACGCGAGTTCTCCGGCACCTCGGTATTCGCAGGAGTCGGCGAGCGCACCCGTGAGGGCACCGACCTTCACCTCGAGATGGAAGAGATGGGCGTCCTCCAGGACACCGCCCTCGTCTTCGGCCAGATGGACGAGCCGCCCGGCACGCGTATGCGCGTGGCGTTGTCGGCACTGACCATGGCGGAGTACTTCCGCGATGTTCAGGGACAGGACGTTCTTCTGTTCATCGACAACATCTTCCGCTTCACCCAGGCCGGTTCGGAGGTGTCGACCCTTCTCGGTCGTATGCCGTCGGCCGTCGGTTACCAGCCCACGCTGGCGGACGAGATGGGTGAGCTCCAGGAGCGCATCACCTCGACCCGTGGACGCTCGATCACCTCGCTGCAGGCGATCTACGTTCCCGCCGACGACTACACCGACCCGGCCCCGGCCACGACGTTCGCGCACCTCGATGCGACGACCGAGCTCTCGCGTCCGATTTCGCAGATGGGTATCTACCCCGCTGTGGACCCGCTGAGCTCCACCTCACGCATCCTCGAGCCCGGCATCGTCGGCGCGGAGCACTTCCGCGTCGCCAACGAGGTCAAGCGGATCCTGCAGAAGTACAAGGAACTGCAGGACATCATCGCCATCCTCGGTATGGACGAGCTTCAGGAAGAGGACAAGGTTCTGGTCGGCCGCGCACGTCGCCTCCAGAAGTTCCTCGGCCAGAACTTCATCGTTGCCGAGAAGTTCACCGGCGAGGCCGGTTCGGTCGTGTCGCTCTCCGACACCATCGAGGCATTCGACAAGGTCACCAAGGGTGAGTACGACCACCTTCCCGAGCAGGCCTTCAACAGCTGTGGCGGTCTCGACGATGTCGAGGCAGCCGCGAAGAAGATGGCCGGAAAGTAGACCGACGTGACTTCTTCCGAGAAGAGCGGCATGGAGGTCTCCCTGGTCGCTGTGGAGCAAAAGCTGTGGTCCGGTACCGCGACCATCGTCAGCGCCCAGACCACCGAAGGTGAGATCGGCATCATGCTGGGCCACGAGCCCGTCCTCGGTCAGTTGATCGAGGGTGGCACGGTGTCGATCACGACCACGGACGGCGAGAAGCTCATCGCAGCCGTCCACGGTGGATTCCTGTCGGTGACGGGCAAGACGGTCACCGTGCTGGCAGAATCGGCCGATTTCGCCGACGACATCGATGTCGAGGCGGCACGGGCTGTAGTGGCAGAGAACGGCGACGACGTCGAGGCCATTGCGGTGGCCAAGGGTCGTATCCGCGCTGTCGAGCGGTCCTAGGTTCACGAGAAGCCGCGACGAGACCTGCGATGCACTACGGATTGATTGTTCTGATCATTCTGGTTGTGCTGCTCGCAGGGCTCGTCGCGGCTTTCGCGTACCGTCTGATGGTTCTTCGCCGCGGTGGAACCGCGGCGATCATGCGGGTGTTGCCGTCGGACGGCGGCGCAGGTTGGCGCCACGGCATCATCCGGTACGGCGACAACACGCTCGTCTTCTTCAAGCTGTCTAGTCTTCGCCCCGGCCCTGATCACCGCCTGGGTCGGCAGGACATTCACGTGGGTGATCGACGAGCCCCACGGGACACCGAGTTCGACATCATGACTCCCGACATCGCGGTGTTGGAACTGTCAGACAACGGCAAATATTTCGAGATCGCCCTGGACAGAAGTGCGTTGACCGCTTTCCTGTCCTGGGTCGAGTCTCGGCCCTCCGGCCGCTCGCGTCGCCGCAGGCCTGCGGCCTGATCAGCTCTCGTCTGTAGCCGGTTCACCCGGCGTGCGGCTCGATCCGGGGACCCACTGGACGTCGCCTTCGGGGTTGGCGTAGCGGCTCAGAATGAACAGTAGGTCCGAGAGTCGGTTGAGGTATTTCGCGGGCAAGGCACTCGTTGTCTCCGGGCTTGCGTGCACAGCAGCCCACGCCGACCGCTCCGCGCGTCGGGCCACCGTTCGCGATACGTGAAGCAGCGCTCCCAGCGGCGTTCCGCCGGGCAGGATGAACGACGTCAGTGCAGGAAGATCCTCGTTGAACTCGTCGCACCACCCTTCGAGGCGGTCCACGTAGCTCTGATCGATGCGCAGTGGCGGGTACTGCGGATTCTCGACGACCGGAGTCGACAGATCGGCGCCCGCGTCGAAAAGATCGCTCTGGATCGTGCGGATCACCGAGTGGACCGATTCGGGCGGGTTGCCCAGTGCGAGAACCACACCGAGGCTGGCGTTGGTCTCGTCGCAGTCAGCGTAGGCAATCAGTCGTTCGTCGTTCTTGGACACCCTCGAGAAATCGCTCAGCCCGGTGGTCCCGTCGTCGCCGGTTCTCGTATAGATGCGGGTGAGGTGGACGGCCATGGGCGCTACGGTACCGCGCGGGTGTCGGCCGGTCCCGCTGGCTACGCTGTCGACGTGAGTGAACGCTTTTTGGTCAACGGTGGTAATCGCCTCGTCGGTGAGGTGGCGGTCGGTGGTGCGAAGAACAGCGTCCTCAAATTGATGGCGGCGGCGCTGCTGGCAGAGGGTACGAGCACGATCACCAATTGCCCCGACATCCTGGACGTGCCACTGATGGCAGAGGTGTTGCGTGGGCTCGGCTGTGAGGTCGAGTTGGAGGGATCGGTCGTTCACATCACCACGCCTGCCATGCCGAAGTATCACGCCGATTTCGCGGCAGTCCGCCAGTTCCGAGCGTCGGTCTGCGTGTTGGGACCGCTGGTTGCGCGGTGCAAGCGAGCAGTTGTGGCACTGCCGGGTGGTGACGCGATCGGGTCGCGTCCCCTCGACATGCACCAGTCGGGTCTTCAATTGCTCGGGGCGCGCAGCGAGATTCAGCACGGGTGTGTCGTCGCCGAAGCAGACGAATTGCGCGGCGCGAACATCAGACTGGCTTTTCCGTCCGTCGGTGCCACCGAGAACATCCTGATGGCCGCAGTCCTGGCCACCGGGGAGACGGTCATCGACAACGCCGCGCGTGAGCCGGACATCGTCGACGTGTGCAACATGCTCAACGAGATGGGTGCCGACGTCCGTGGTGCCGGCACGTCGACCTTGACCATCCGTGGTGTGAGCGCGCTGAAGCCGACGACCCATCGGGTGATCGGCGATCGCATCGTTGCTGCGACCTGGGGAATCGCCGCTGCCATGACGCGTGGGGATGTGCGAGTCCGTGGTGTCAATCCCAAGCACCTGTCGTTGGTGTTGGACAAGCTGAGATCTGCCGGTGCCGAGGTCACCAGCGAGCCGGACGGCTTCCGCGTCGTTCAGCGCGAGCGGCCGCGGGCGGTCAATTTCGCGACGCTTCCGTATCCAGGGTTCCCGACCGACCTGCAGCCGATGGCCATCGGGCTTGCCACCGTCGCCGACGGCACGTCGATGATCACCGAGAACGTCTTCGAGGCTCGATTCCGGTTCGTCGAGGAGATGATCAGGCTGGGGGCCGACGCGCGTACCGATGGACACCATGCGGTGGTTCGCGGTGTGCCGCAGCTGTCCAGTGCGCCGGTGTGGTCCTCCGATATCCGAGCCGGAGCGGGTCTTGTGCTCGCGGGATTGGTGGCCGACGGCACGACGGAGGTGCACGACGTGTTTCACATCGATCGCGGTTATCCGAGATTCGTGGAGAACCTGAGTGCACTCGGTGGCAGCATCGAGCGGGTCAGCTGAGTAGCGCGGCTTCCAGCGCCTCGACCAATATGATGATGGCATAATCCAATTCGTCGTCGGAGACGGAGCCGTATCCGACGACGATTCCACCGCGCGCTGTGGGCGAGCGGGTCGAGTGCTCGAGCGTCGGTACGTCCACACCCTTCGTGGCGCAGGACGTAGCGACGGCACGGGCTGCGTCGGAATCGAGTACCAACACCGTGTGCAGTCCGGCTCCTACTCCCCGGAGCTCGCCGAACCTGGCCAGCGCTGCGGCGACCATGCGGTCGCGGGTGCGATAGAGCCGTCGCGCCGTTCGAACGGCTCTGTCCCATTCGCCGTCCCGCAGCATCGACGTCATTGCCTGCTGAACGGGAACCGATGGAAGATCGCCGATTGCGCGGCGCGTTGCCGAGATGCGGTCGACCATCGACCGGGGTGCCACCATCCAGCCGAGACGTATCCCGGCACCGAGGGTCTTGGAGACGGTGCCGAGGTAGACGGTTCGGTCGGGTGCCAATTCGGCCACAGTGGGTAAAGGTGCTGCACCGTAGCGAAATTCGGAGTCGTAGTCATCCTCGATGATCATCGAATCGTTGTCGCGGGCCCAGTCTGCAAGGGCGCGCCGGCGACCGATGGGCATGAAGGCCCCGGTCGGGTACTGGTGCGACGGCGTGACGTACACCGCTGGTGTCCGCGGGGGAGCCGAGCCGAGCTGTTCGACGATCAGGCCGGCGCCGTCGACGGGAACGTCGTGTACCGACCATCCGCGGTGCGTCGCAAGCGCAGCAGCGGACTTGTAGCCCGGATTCTCCAGTGCCAGAACATGTTCGATCGACTCGGCAACCGAAAGCGCACCCAGGGCGAGATCGAGACCATGGATGCTGCCCGTCGTGATCACGATCGACGCCGGGGTGGTGTGAAGGCCGCGTGCGCGGCGCAGAAGCTCGGCGACGCGAGTTCTGAGCTCGAGCGTGCCGGCAGAATCGGGATAGTCGGCCGGGGGCGGTGTGCTGCCGACGTCGCGCCATGCGCGCTTCCAGGCATCCGACGCCGAGGGGGGAGTCCACGGGATTCCCGGACGGAGCGATATGCGCGGGGGAGTTCGTGGTGGTGCTTGTGCACTCGGCGACACCGCCACCGACCGACCTGCGCGGGGGATACGTCGGACATAGTTGCCCGAACCGCGCCGGGGATCGAGCCATCCTTCCGCGACGAGCTGTTCGTAAGCCTTCTCCACGACCGCACGCGCAATGCCCAGATCGACGGAAAGTGCTCGGGTACTGGGTAATCGAGAATCGGGTTCCAGCTCTCCGTCGTCGATTGCGGATCGGATGCGATCGGCCAACTGGACGGGAAGCGTCCGAGAGTCGGCGCGGTCGATGGTGATCGACAGAGAGATCGGGAGCATGGAGCTTCGGTATCCCTTGGCTTTCTCGACGAAGTGGCCTGAACAAGTTTGCCTTGATTGGACCATGACAGAAGGCCACTTGTCCGGCATCTTGTGAATCATGACAGTCGACGACGTGCCTCTTTCCCCGACAGCGCGAACCGTAGTGATGCGGGGTAGCAGCCGTGCCAGCCTCGAACGGGCAACGTTGCTCGACGTCCTACGCTCGGCGCGCATCTGTCATGTCGGCGTGGTCGTGGCTGGATTGACTCGCGTCGTACCGACGGTGTTCGGCGTGGATCCCAACGGTCCGGACAGGGAGGGCACGCTGTATCTCCACGGATCAGTGGCATCACGCAGCATGATCGATGCTCCCGAGCAGGACATCTGCGTCACTACGACCGTCGTCGACGGACTCGTCCTTGCTCGATCGGCATTCCACCATTCGATGAATTACCGAAGTGCGGTCGTGGTCGGCCGGCCCCGCAGAGTGGAGGACGCCGATGAACGGATTCGGGCGCTGGACGCGATAGTCGATCAGGTGGTCCCCGGAAGAAGCGCGCATCTGCGTTCGCATACGAGGAAGGAGCTTGCTGCGACCGCGGTACTGGCGCTTCCTATGTACGAGGCGTCGGTGAAATCGCGGACCGGTGGACCCGTCGACGACGACCGTGACATTCGACAGAGCGACGTGTGGGCGGGCGTCGTCCCGGTGTGGGAGGCGCTCGGTGACGCCGAACCTGCCGAGGATCTCGCGGAAGACATACCGGTGCCGGACCATGTAGATGCCATGGGCCGGAACGTATTTCGGTAGTGAACGCTGTTGCGTGAGAGGCAGTTCGGGTTGTGGCTGTCATCACATATGGTTGTTGCAGCGTGTGGCGGGATCGATGACGTGACGCTACGAGGTCGAGCTGCGCAAATGCCCCGAGACCGTCGGTCGACCTGCCGATTTGCGTTGGTGTGGTTGGTGGCGTAACTTTTGTCGAGTCAGAGCGACGGACACCGACCCGGTCTTCACGGACTGGGTGAACGAGGTTGGACGTGTGGCTCGGCAGGTTGTGTCCCCCAAGAGTCGGGCCTTGTGTCCGAGACCAAGCTGGGATACGCTGGAACAGTTGCCCTCGAGGCCGACGGACTGTGTGTTCGTGGGGTGACAGTGTGTGCGTGTTCTTTGAGAACTCAACAGTGTGTCGATGAATGTCAGTGCCGAAATTATTTTGGTGAAAGCATTCGATGTATCAGCCATCCGCTTGTGGTGGTTGTTGTCGGGTGTTGTTTGAAATGCTAGTTGAGTTTTTTTGCTAGTGATTTGACTTGATGTCTTTGACTGATTCACGGTCCCTTGTGGGGATTGTTGTTTCGCAGGTCTTTTACGGAGAGTTTGATCCTGGCTCAGGACGAACGCTGGCGGCGTGCTTAACACATGCAAGTCGAGCGGTAAGGCCTTTCGGGGTACACGAGCGG
>NZ_NPFV01000031.1:0-66969 GCF_002259365.1 Rhodococcus sp. 14-2496-1d
ACGAGATCCCTCACGATCTGCGCACCGAGCCCGATGAACACCGCGCCCATCATGAAGGCCACGGTGAGGGAAGCAACACCGATGGCGAACTGCATTCGATTCCTCGCGGGTACTCGCGCCCGACTGGGCCGCCATCGAACATTGCTGCGCGTGGCCTCCTCGGGGAGGAACCACACCAGCGGCAGCAGAGCAATCGTCACGCCGAGCAAGATGGCAAACGGAAGCGTGGTGGGCGACGCGGAGTACTGCACGAGCGCACCGCCGACAACGAGCGCGAGTGCGGTACCGCTGGCCGTCGCCGCAGTATTGACGGAAGTGGACAGTGCCGCGGTGCGGCGCGGTGCGAACTCGACGAGTGCGGCGCTGGCCGCACTCATCGCCAGCCCGACCCCGATTCCTTGAAGAGTGCGGCCGACGAAGATCGGGACGAGACCGCTCGTGACCACAAACAGCGCAGTGCCGACGGCGACCATGCCGACACCGGCAAGCAGTACGCGGCGTCGCCCGATCGAGTCCGAGAGAGACCCACACGCAACGAGAGCGAGAACCAGCGCTACCGGATAGGTAGCGAACAACGCGGTCGTGACGACCTCACCCACGCGCCACCGATCCGCTAAGAGCGGATAGACCATCGAGGGCGCGCCGCTCGCCCACAACGACACAACCAGGACGCCCGCCGCCGTCGACAACGCCACCGGTAACGGCAAGGTCTTGCGTGAACGAGGGCGACGGTTCACCGATCTACGCCGACCGAACCGAAGGTGTGCGACCAACCGAGCGGAAGGTGGTGCGCCCAAGCCTCAATGGGTGTCGAGTAGAGCAAGGACGGTCCTCACGATCAGATCGGGTGCGTCCATCGAATCCAGTCGCCCTGCTGCTATCTCGGCTCCGGCACCGTGAAGGACCTGATGGAGCACGGCGACTTGCCACGAGGTGGGCATGTCACGTGAAAACAGTCCTGCACTGCGTCCGCGTTCGATCAACGATTCGACCCGGCTCGCGGGGCCGTCGTGAAGCTCGCGGATACGCGCTGGGGGAAGTTCTTCCTCGGCGGCGGCAATGACCGATCGTGACCGGTCCACCAGCTCCCAGCTGCTGTGAATGAGCCGGGACAACGCTTCTCGGGGATCCCCACCCAGATCGACCGCAGCCAACGTCTGCTCACCGCGATCGATCACACGCGCCACCACGGCATCGATGAGCGCTGGGCGAGAGGCAAAGTGACCGTAGAGCGTCACCCGCCCGAGACCGGCTTCCCGTGCGATATCGCCCATCGTTGCGTTCTGCCGCCGAGACAGGCAGACGATCGCGGCATCGAGAATCCGCTCGACGTTGCGTACCGCGTCGGCTCGTTTACCGACGACCTGCGACGTATCGGTCGCCATGAACCCTCACTTCCCGAACACGTTTGTATGAGTTACGGTACCAGTGTCCAACTCAAACAACTATGTACAACTTAGGGGGCCGTGGTGACCACGTCGAAAACGACACCGGAAGCGGGCGAAGGGCTTCACCCGAAGCGATGGCTCGCACTGGCCCTGCTGGGCACAGCGCAGTTCATGCTGATTCTCGACGTCACAGTGGTCGCGATCGCGCTGCCGCAGATGGGCGTGGACCTGGCCCTATCGCGGGAGGCGGTGACGTGGGTCGTCGCCGCGTACACCCTGACCTTCGGCGGCTTGATGCTCCTCGGCGGGCGTAGCGCGGACCTGTTCGGGTCCAAACCAATCGTCTTCGCCGGCCTGGCCGTCTTCACCGCCGGCTCCCTGGCGGCCGGACTGGCTGCCAATGCCGAGTTCCTGCTCGGCGGCCGCATTGTCCAAGGCATTGGCGCGGCGATGCTCTCACCGGCGGCGTTGTCGGTGGTGGTGCGCCTGTTCGCCGGCGACGAACGCAACCGCGCCCTGGGCATCTGGTCTGCATTGGGCGGCGGCGGCGCGGCGGTCGGTGTCCTGCTCGGTGGCCTGATCACCGCCGGGCCAGGATGGCCGTGGGTGTTCTACATCAACATCCCGGTTGGCCTGATCGTCATCTTCGGCCTCCTCCGGGTTTTACCGCCGCTTACCCCGGCACCCGGGCCGCGTCCCGCGCTCGACATTCTCGGTGCAGCGCTGGTCACCGCTGCGACCGGCTCGGCCATCTACTCGTTGACCGTCGCCGGTGAAATCGGATGGACCAACCCGCAGACCCTCACCGCCGCCGGGGCCGCGGCAGCGCTCTACCTGTTGTTCTGCTGGCGACAGAAGACTGCGTCCTCCCCGCTGATGAACCTAGGACTGCTGGGCCGGCGTCCAGTCGGTGCCGGAGTGTTCGTGATTTTGATCGCCACAGCTTTGATGGTTGCAGTGTTCTTCTTGGGAACCTTCTATTTTCAGCAGTCCGCTGGGCATGGTCCCCTCGTGACCGGACTGTTGTTTCTACCGATTGCGGTGGCGACGATGACGGGAGCGAACCTCGGCGGACGCCTCATCGGACGATGGGGCGCGAGGATCCTCGGCACCGCCGGGATGCTCATCGCGGCGTTGGGATTGCTTGTGCCAGCGGTGTGGGCAACCACTGCGGCGACCACGATCGGCGTCAGCTTCGGCGCATTCGGTATCGGCGCGCTGTTCGTCGTCGCCTCGGCCACCGCGCTCGGGCAGATCGGCCCCGAGGAGGCCGGCATCGCATCCGGCCTGCTGAGCACCTTCCACGAGTTCGGTGCATCCATCGGCGTGGCAACCGTCTCGAGCATCGCTGCACTCAGCCTCGTCGCGGGTGGCGGTGACACCGGGTTCCAACACGCGTTCCTCTTCGCCGCAGCCGCTGCTGCACTGGCCGCAGTGATCTCTGCCTTCGTAATCCCGGCGCGTCCCACCGCCTGAGCACTCGTAGCGGTGTGGACCTGTTGTCCCGAAGAGCATCCGTTGGGTCCATGGGGCAACGTCCGACGATCTACGTCTTCAGTCCGTGGTCCGGAGGTGGGTGACGTTCGAGAGCTCCTCGACTCGGCGGAGAAGCGAACGGTTGTCGATCGACAATCGCTGGATGCTGGCAACTGCCAGCTCCAGGTCGGTGGTGAGGTCGCGGTTGCGCTGCCGAATCTGGGTTACTTCGTCCGAGCACCGGTGTGGGGCGACATGGTCGGTCACAGGTGATGTCGAACGCTTGAGCCGATTGACCGTATGGGGATAGCGTCGGCGAAATGTGGTGTTCGCCAACCCCATGTGTCGGGCGAGTGCGAGCACCGACGGTGTCCGGCCGGACGCATCCTGGAGGTGTTCGATCGCGGCGTCGATGGCGATCGTGTCTTCGTCGCGCTTCTTTGTCATCTCTTCCCCTTGTGGGTGCGATCGATATATGGGTCGGCGTGGCTGTAGCGGTCGAGGAAGTCGACCAGGCGGCGCAGCCGCTCACGCAATCGGTGGTCCAGTAGCGGTGGCAGGTCGGCTCTGGTGGTCAATTCCTGCTCCAGGTGGTGGTGTTCGGTCCGCAGTGCATCGAGGTTGGCTGTAGTGAGGGCAGTATTGCTGCATTCGAGCGGTTGGCAGTGACCGAGTTGTGGGAGCACGTTGCCGCCCTGGTCGGGCCGGGGTTGGCACATCGCTTTGTCGGGGTCGAAGACACAGAGCGCAAATGTTCCGGGGTAGATCGCGGGATCGGATCGCTTCATCAGCCGCTTGATGCGGGTGCTGTCTGTGATGACGGTCCCGGAGAACGCGGCTGCGGCGGCGAACGTGTCCAGACGGTAGTGGGCTAGGTCGGCGGCTGGACCGGTGACGGGTGCATGGAGGTGATCGGTGGCGATGGCCATCAAGTCTTCGCCGCGAGCGAGAGCCTGTTCGGCTTCGACTTCGGCGCGGAACCCTGAGTCCGAGGTGCCTGCATAGCCTTCGAACATTTGGATGCTCAGGTGACGGTAGGCGATGGCACCGGCGATCGACCCGCCCGGCCGACGGGCGATGAACCATGCCAGCGTCCTGCGAAATTGCCGTGTACTCAGAACCCACTGTTGGCCGTTGACCAACGGAATCGACTCTGTAAGAGCGTGTTCGGTGCAGTAAGAATTGATCCAGATCGCGAAGTCTTTCAGTTGTCCGGAGGTGGCTTTGGTGGTCAAGACCCCGACCGTGGCGTCGTTTCGGGGGCGGACCTTCTGCGAGCCGGGCGGGTGCGAGAACAGCAGAGCCCGGCCGTGCGGGTGCATCTTCTCGAGGACCGAGATCGCCCTGGCAGCGGGAGCCCCGACGGTCCACTCGGCGGTGACACCGTGAGGATCGGCTTCGCCTTTGAACGCCACGCCGGTCAGCGTCCATCGGTAGGGGGTGCCGTCGGTATCGCGCGCGGTGCTCAGGCAACCGCGGCGTAGGTGTTTGATCTCGGCGTCCCGCATCCCGGAAAGAAACGCGATGACGATGTAGCAGGCGATGTGCAACATTCGCTGCAGATGCAGGTACGACTTTGTGGGATGCTGGCGCGCGATTCCGTCGATCCATGGGCGACCGTGGAGTCGCCCCTCGATGGCGATAGGCATCCAGGTGTAGTCGGTGACTCCGACTCGCGCAGCGCAGGCAAGGACTTTGCCGCGGATCGCAGGGTTGGTGTCGAGTCCGTTTCTCCCGGTGCCGATTTCGGCGGCGATCTGTTGCATGTTGGGGCGGCCTTGATAACCGGGGAGCGGGTCGTTTTCGGCCTTGTGTCGTGAGAGATAGTGTTCGAGCGCTTCGGCGGCACCGCTGTTACGCCCGTACCGTCCGTTGGTGCGCCGTGAACGGTAATCATCTCGATGCGCAGCGGCGGCAAGGATGTCGCCGGAGAAGTCGTCGACGAAACGGATCGCCCAGGTGATCAGCGGGCCGAGAACGAGTTCGGGGATGCGGCCGGTCGCGTTCTCGGTGGTACCGGGTTTATGCATGGTCCAGCCGTCGATGCGGCGTGCGTCGAAGGACAAGGTGTCGGTGAGGCAAGTGCGGTACCGCCAGAGCATGCACACCGCCCGTCTGGAGTTCTCGCGCGATCCGAATCCGACGGACAGAGTCATCAAATGGCGGTGGTAGTCGAGGACGTCGGCCGCGGTCAACGAACCTAACGTCGGAACGGACGGTCGACCGGACTCCGGTGCGCGATCTGTGAGCCAGTGCAAGAACTTGCGCACTTCGACAAATGTGCTGCCGATCCCGACGACGGATTGACGCCGCTCGCCTGCAGGTAGTGGACCGGAGAGCATCGCCAGGCACAGCTCCTTGGCCGGCAATCGATAGGGGGCGGCGAGGGTGTCGAAGTTGACGACCACTGATCGAACATGTGCTTGTGTCACTGCAGCTTCCAGCCGCCAGGCATCGTCGCGGAATTGTGAGGTATCGGTCAGTGAGTAGCCAGGGCGAAGCCATAAACCGGTCAGGACGTAGCGGCCGTCGATCGATGGGCCAAGTTCGAGGTCGGTGCGAGTAGACGGGGTGTTCATGGATGCTCCCAAGGATCTTCGGCAAGTTCGAGGAGACACTCAGGTGCCTCGGCGGCTGCTGTGGCGATCTGCGTAGCAGTGAATTTGGGGTAGATGTCGTGGTGGATCGCGGTCCAAGTCGGTCCGTAGCGCGTCCACCAGGTGGGTTCGTCGAGCTCGGTGCGTCGCCTGGCTATGGTCGCGGTCAAGGTGGTGATGGCCGGTAGATGAGCGGTGGTGACGACGCAGTTGCCGCAGTGGAAGCAGTCCAGGAATGACACTCGTCGACAGGCACGGCCGGTAACAGGGTGAGCGGAGGAGTCGGCGCATGCTGTCCAGGCACCCTCCTCGCCTGCAGCCGGTTCATCGACGTCGGTGCCGGCGCGCACCTCGAGTTCTGTGACGCCGTGTTCGGCCAAGACGTGGGAATGTGCGGAGAGGGCCGCTGCTTCCGCATCACGGAGGGCCTCGGACATCGTCTCTCTCGCCCACTCCTTCGCGGTGGGATCGCCGCGAAGGTAGTGACTGAACAGCACTTCGACGCTGTTCGAGCGGGCAGCCGAGGGCAGATGTCCACCGACCGAGCGAGTGCGACGGACCTCGACACTGGTGCGTACTCGACGCATATCCAGCCCCAGTGGTGTGGTGTGTCCGAAGGCGTCGGCGTCCGTGTGTAGTCCTTGGAGCCTGCTCCACTTCGACAAATCGGCGCGGCCGGTAAGGGTTTGAGCGAACGGGTTGTGGTGTTCGGCGACGGTTCCGCGATCGTGGTTGGTGTTTCGCCATGATGACCAGAGTGCGGTCGGATCGCTGAGTGCCCGCCCACGCTCCATGAGGCGGTGCAGCAGCAGGTACAGCCCGCCGGGCGTGTGCAGTTCTCGGTGCGGGGGTCCGATTTCCCAGGTCACGGTGTCGTGCCATCGGTTCGGTCCGTTGCGGCGTTTACTCAACTGGACCTCGATGGCTCGGTCTCCGACGATCCGGTGCTCGGCGGGCAGTTCTTTGAGGGCTTCGACGTTGCGGCCGGTGACTGCAACGAACAGGGTCAGCAGTGGCGCCAGGTCGGCACGCGTGACGAACAGTTGACCCGCCCAGGCTGTGCGTTGATGACGGTGGCGGACGATCGGTCCGCCGGGCACCGGGACGACTCCGGTAGCTGCCATGTCCCAAATCAATTGCTCGGCTTGGGTTGTCGGTTTGACGTCCATCCCGTCTATAGCCTCGAGGTGCTCGTTTCCTGCTGTTGTGCGCGCGCGAATGGCCCCCACGTCGGTGCGGGCGGCATCGACTAGACGCGTGAATTCGCCGTCGGAGTACCCGGTCAGAGAAACGAGGGTGCCTTTGCCTGATGGGGTGCTGATGTGGTCGAGGACCTCGATATCGAGATGGCTCGCTAGGGGAGGAAGCCGAAGAAGCAGGCGGAGTTCGCTGAGCTCGCCTGTGCGGGTGGCGACGGTTCGCGGTGTGTCGATCCTGTTGAGGAACATCTCGACGTGGGTCACGGTCAGGTCAGCCGGTGAGGCGGGGCTGTTGTCGAGGCTCTCGAGAAAGCGCAGTAGCCGTGCGACGAACGAGAACACGGTAGTAGCCGAACTGTGGGTCCGTCTGTCACCGGCGGGACCTATGCGTAATGCCAAGGCTTCTGCCACCGGAGCATGCCAGTTCGGCATGGCCAGGACCTCGACGTCGAAGGTGCCGGTGCGTCCGTCGTCGCCGTGGAAGTCGACGACCAGAGACGGTACCGAGGATGGTCCTGATGGCGGGCGATAGATTCCGGGCGTAGGGAGCGGGGCATGTGTCCCGGGGTGAGTTCGCGATTCGGTCACAGCACAACACCGGCCGCCGGGAGAGTCGCTGCGTCGCCGGCACTGGCCGGATCCGGTGTGGGGATTTCCCAATCATCCGGCACAAGCGCCATTCTCGTCTCCATCTCGAGTTCGGCGAGCGCGTGGAGATAGATCTGTGTGGTCACCACGGATCGATGTCCGAGTCGGCGGCGTACCCAGTCCAGCGGGTCACCGAAGATGCGGGTGTAGTGCCCGCGCTGGTCCGGGTTCAGCTCGCCAAGGGCAGCGATGTGACCGCGTTGGAGCTGTTCGAGGGTGATGACGGCAAACGTGTGCCGGAGCATGTGAGCATGCGCCGACAGCGGCACACCGGCTCGCTGGCAGCGGGTGTTGGCCTCGGCGAACATCTTCTTCCACGCAGCCACTGACAGCGGCATGCCGTGCTCGCCGAGCCAGAACGCGGCGGGTTCGAGACCGCCGGGGCGCGCAATCAGCAACTGCTGGCGCTCCGCCCAATTCAGCTCCGAGACTTTCACGGTCCGCTTCAGCGCGGCACCGGTGACGTGCGTGGCGATCGCGTGTTCCGGATCTTCCACCACCAGAGGGTGCCGCATGCGCTCGTACCGTTGTTTCTCTCGGGCTGCAGCGATGACGTCGGCTCGGTCGAAGGCACTGTAAGTAGCCAGATCACGAACGAGGGAAGCCGGAACGTAGACCCACCGTGCGGAGCGGCCTTTCGCGATTGACCCGGGAAGCCAAAACCGCTGATAACCACTGCGATTGGTATCGATGTGTGGAAGCTCCAGCACGGTGAGTGCAGATTGTTCCGAGATCCGAAGGCCCGTTCGGACCATCACGTCGCAATAGGTAGCGTTACGCCCCGACCACCGGCCACGGAAACCTTCTCGCGGCATCCCGGCGGCGTCGAACCCGCGGACACCGACCTCGCGCCACCTGCGATAGTCGGCAAGGGGAAGCCACTGGATGCGGTCCCGGCCGCCGTCGTGACTGTAGGTGGCAGGGCGCAGCTCGTCGGATCGCCGCGAGACCGCATACCCGGTATGTGCAGGGGCAGGCCGTCGCCAGGTCTGTGGGATCGGATTGACTCGCACGTGTCCGGCGGTGTGAGCCCACCGGTAGAACCTGTTTACCGCCGCCACTTCACGGTTCCACGTGTTGCCGGACACGCGCGGGCCATCGGGATCATGTCGTCGCCAATGCAGATACGAAAGGTGGTCACTGTCTTCGATGTCACGCCAATGACGTTCGCGGTCAACATGGTTGACGAAAGTCAGGAAGCTCGCGAGGTCGCGGGCGTATCCGATCTGTGTCATCCTGGCCATGGTGGCCATCGCAGTGGTGCGGAAGAAATCGTTCAGATCGGTGTCGTAGTCGAAGGCGGGCGAGAGCAAGAACGGAGTCCCTGGAGTCTGACGAGTCTCTTTGAGCCAGTCGGTCCAGTCATCTGTGTAGGTGACGCCGTCTGCGGTAGGTGAAGATCGGGACTTGGAAAGTTCTGCGGCAGTGGTACGAACATGCCATCGGCTGCTTGTCATCGCCGCTCATGATCCGGTCAGTGACCGAGTATGCACAAGATTTGCTGCCTAAGTTTCAAAATTCCGATCGGGAACGGCAAGGGGTACCTTCAGCTCTTATGACGGTCGTTCATCTTGTGTCTATTGTCCAAGGTTGATTTAGAGGCTGCCTGCGATCAACGACTCCGGCGGTTGTGTGCGGACTCGATCGCCTGCCCGGGAGAAGCGTGCCGCCGGCTGGAAGATGCGCCCCTGCTCGGGGAGGTCGAAGCGAACGAGGTCAAGTGTAAATTCGAGACGGTGAATGTCCCGACGTGGCAACAACTCACAGCGCGCAATGCCGCGGCGACCGACCTCAACATGTCAGGCTCGCTGCACGTTGTCGGTGTGACCGACACAGGCTTCGTCGACGACCGTTTCGAGTTCCGCTACGGCCGGGGTGACCGCTGGTGGGTCGAACGCAATGGCGAGATCGTCTACTCATCGTCGAGCTCCACTGATACGGTCCCCGTCGCCCGCATCGATGGACAGATGGTCCACCAACGCACCACCAGCCTGATCCGCCTCGGCGCACTGTTCACCCCGCGAGATCTCTTCGGCCCGCGTTCACTCCTGACTCGGCGCACACCACCTCAGCACGTCACCCAGGGCCCGACGGCGATCGACCACGCTGACCGTCCGGCATGGTCGACCGAGCTGACATCGCCCACTGGACTCACCACGACAATCGTCATCGACGATGGAACCGGCCTCATCGCGAGCCTAAGCAGCCGCGATCACAGCAAGGCGCTCCACCTCGAGAAACTGACCGAACACGCTGAACTGCCCGACGATCGATTCGCGTGGGACGGTGACACCATCGAATCGAATGATCTGAGGAGCTTCCGGCTGTCCTGGTAGCTCACTGCCGAGTGACCCTGGCTGGTACGTGGTATCCGATCTGCATGCAGACGTGCGCGTATTCCTGCATGCACGGGTCGACGTGCGGATGTGGTCGATCCGTGCGCAGATCAGTTCTGGGGCGGGCAGCATGGACGACCATGGGCGATGTCATCGAGTTTGTGCCGCGGTTCTCACTGACTGATCGGCAGCGGAAGTTGTTACGGATCCACGCGTGGGTGTGCGCCGACATGGCGTACGACGACGTCGAGGAGCGCGGTGATGATCCGGTCGACACGGTGCGGTGGTGGTATTTGTTGAACCGACTTCCCGAATGCACATTCGCCGATTTGTGCCGCGGTTCTCACTGACTGATCGGCAGCGGGAGTTGTTACGGATCCACGCGTGGGTGTGCGCCGACATGGCGTACGACGACGTCGAGGAGCGCGGTGATGATCCGGTCGACACGGTGCGGTGGTGGTATTTGTTGAACCGACTTCCCGAATGCACATTCGCCGATTTGTGCCGCGGTTCTCACTGACTGATCGGCAGCGGGAGTTGTTACGGATCCACGCGTGGGTGTGCGCCGACATGGCGTACGACGACGTCGAGGAGCGCGGTGATGATCCGGTCGACACGGTGCGGTGGTGGTATTTGTTGAACCGACTTCCCGAATGCACATTCGCCGAGTCCGCTCTGTGGCGACGTCAGATGGCCCGATCTTTCGACGACTTGGCTCAGGACCTCGACGCCGGTCGGCTACCCCGGCCTCACACGATCGCCGAACAGCTCGCGCTCATGATCGTCATCGCCCAAGCCGCCGCAGCGCTGGCCGATGAGGTGTACGGCGACGATGTTGCCGTACTGGCGTCCCATCCGCGGGACGTCGACTGGGACGCCGTCACAGACGTTCTGATGGGCGACCGCGATGTCGAGGTGTTCTATCACCCGGCGACAGCGGCACACGGTCTACGTGTCTTTCCATGCGATACGTGGTTCACGGCCATGGACGGACACGAGCCACGTGACCCTCGGCGGGGATTTCGACGGTAGAAGCCTCGGGTCATCGCGAACACAACGCGACCAGCAACTTGCCATTGTTCGGCAGGTCTTTGATGCTTGATGGTGTTGTGCACTATGGCTTTCCGTGTTCGGGTACGGTGCGATTATGGCTACGAACATGCTTATCGACCCGGCTCGTGTCGTCACCGCCCGAGGCCGTCACCTCGGGAATTATCGCTTCGGGCTCGTCCGCTACGAGCCTGAGAAGTGGGGGCGGATCATCACAGCCCCAGATGAGGGTCAGACGATTCTCGTTGCACCGGTCGACGGCTCGGACGCGTTCGATCTATCGGTGATCCGCGACGCTGAGTTCGACGTTCTTCCGGTTACCTCGGATGGTGTCTGAGCCGCCCAGGGGGAGAAGCAGAGGGCTGACACCGTCGAGTGTGCTTCCGCGGCTGGGGGTGTGAGCCTTTGCTCGTGTCATCCGAGGCGACGGGACGGGCGGGGCACTTTCTCGGGTTCGTTGTTGTCGACGACGTTCCAGTAGCGGCCGTTGGCGTCCATTACCGAGTACCAGATGCTAACGAATGCGGGAGCCGGGTTCTGCTCGGCGGGATCGTCTGATTCCCACCGGATATTGAACGTTTCACCCGCCTCGAGCACGGCCTGCCTCCGCCAACCACCCGATCTGATCGGTGTGTCCTCCGACAGGGCTGTCTCTGCGAACGCCCGCATATTCACCGCGTCAGCGTCGTCTTCGACCTGGGCGCGGAAGCCGTGAATTTCGATCTCGTACAGCGGGTCCTTGCTGCGATTGGTGAATTCTGTGCGCCACTGTTGCTTTCGGTTCGCGTCGAGGCCGTCGGGCCACGGGAGCATGTGCAGTAGTCGGACCTGGTTCGCCTGGTCCTCCAGGTCCGAATGCCGCGTCGATTGGTACGACCGGAGGGCGAGTACGACGCCTGCGGCGGTGAACAGAGCACCACCTGCCGAGACCCATGCCGGCAGCGAGCCCAGATCCACGTTGGTGTGGGTACTCGTCAGAGCAAGGACGGCGACCAGGCCGAGCGCTACGGCCATGGACCACGCCCAGTCTCTTTTGCGTGGACGGGCACGCCAGAAATCGCTGATGGGGCACCCGATCGCGGCACAGCCCAATACAAGGCCTATGAGAGCTGTGGCTACCCAGAACTCCTGGAAGACCCGATCTACGGTCCACCCCGTCCGGTGGAGGGAAAAGGTGCCGAAAATGACGGCGAGTGCACCGCACACCAGGCCTGCGATGCGGCTCCAGGGGCGATCTCCACGCATTGCTTTCACCCAATCACCCTAAGGAGGTGAGCCCACCTGTGCCGCCTGCAGGCACCCTCGCGCCTGGCCGGGTTGGTGTGCAGTGCAACCATCGACTGCGAACTTCCGAACTGACCACGAACAGGCAGACTGGCGCAGCAGGGGCAAGGCCGCACAACGACCCCAGCCGCCCTGGAAGCTAGGCCGTAAGCACCGTGGCACTCGCGCACCAGACAGCTACACAGCACCCCTAGAGCCCGCCCCAGCACGATCGGCAGCCTGGCCGGGCCTTGCCCAACGGACGGTTCAACGCGCGTTCTCTGCGATCGACACCTGCTCGTCGTAGAGCACCGCGTCGAAGTGCACGAAGTTGCACCGCCTCGAATACGCCGGCTTCGTCATCGCCACCAATGCCAACAACGTGAGGGTGGATTCGTAGAGTGCGAACCATTCGTTCTCTGACCGTTTGCAAATGCGGGGTTCATCGCCGTGTGCGAGGTGATTGCGGGCGTCGACGAGGTCTCCTTCCCTTACCGCCCTCGGGCAGTTGGCCGCAGAGCCGATTTTGGGCCTCAGGCACTACGACGCGAAGGTTCCAGCCCAGTCACCAAGGGCGGTGACAAAACCTGCAGTGTCATCTGGGTCGACCTCGGCGATCCACTCGTGGCCGCGACGTATGCGCAGCTTGCCGTACGGGTTGGGTCTGCCCGGGGAATGTGTGTGCGGTCCGAAGCGAACGGGAGTGATGTAGCACGGTGTGTCGCCGTCGCTGATTTTCCCGGGGTGCACAGCGACAACGCAGTGTGCCTCGCAGGGATCGGTATGTGCCCGTGCGCGTCCGCCGTGATGGTTGCATGCAGCGACGAGTTGTTCCATCCGTCGGATTTGTTTCGCGGCCCTCAATCGGTCTCCGAAATCGAGTCCTTCGCTGTAGCAGGTGCGTAGGTAGCCGGATGCGCCTTCGGGTAGAGGTCCTATGGAGCCGAATTCTTGAACGCGGGTGACCAGGCCGGCTTGATTGACTCTGCTGTCGGTTTCGTATTCGTCGCGAGTGTGGTCGAGTAGGTCGCGTCGTTCGTCAGCGTCGGTTTCGAGTTCATCGGCAACAGAGAGTCGTTGTGTGGTGGTCAGGTCGTCGAGTAGGGAGATGAAGTAGTCGTCGACGAGCTGCTCTGCCAGTGCCGAGGACGTCCACGTTTCTCCATGGCGCAGGCCGTCGGTCGAAACTGTTTGTGGCCCAATTCTATTGGATGTTCGGAGCTGCACGATCAATTTCGATATGGCCGTGGCTATCTCTGGGTAGGTGTCGAGCCACATAGCTGCGTCCCATGCGGATTCCGATAGTTGAGTGAGGTAAAAAGCAAGGCTGTGAGCGTACGAGGCGCTGGCGACGGTGGTGATCTTGATGGAATGTTCTTCTGAGTCGAAGCCCGGCCACGTCGCGATTACCGCTGCCCGGTCGTGTGATGCCTTCATTACGCTGTAGCTGGTCATGATGGTGCCGCCTTCTCGTTTGAGAGCCGGGCCGAGCCGGGCGACCAGGAGTGCACGTGGCACTGCCAGACTGGTTGCCAAGCAGGGACAGCCGAAATAGTGGAAGATTCGCCGGAAACCCCGTAGCACCACCACGGCGTCGCTCCTGACCATTCGAGTATGTCACCCGAACGTGGCTGAGGGCAACGACAAGGGCTATGTCCGGCTCGCCGTAGGTCGTTCAACCTGTGTCACCGTCCACAGTCGATCTAGAAGCTGTCTGCGATCAGCTTCGCCGCGCGCCCACGACTGCATCGTGGGCGGCCGCGCAATCTTCGATTTGAAGCGGATCTTCTCAAAGTAGGGTCGTGTCGGTGATTGCCGAACTGACAGCCGGAATCAAAACGGCCCTGCGCCCGACGTTGCCCACAATGAGAGGGCGGACCGACGAGCCTGGTAGTCGGCCGAGATTCATGGCGCTTGCAGCTGGAGCGGTGCTTGTCGCCGTGCTGTTCGGTACTGCGATAGGTCAACTGACGAGTATGGTCAACTCGGTCGCCGCCAGTTACGTCCTCGGCGCTGTTCAGACACTTCCCCTCCTTCTGATCCGGGTGGCACCTCTGCTGACCTGGCAGTTGATCGCACTCGGGATGTTCGCCGGAACGCTGTCAGGGCTGGTTCAGGAAGAGGTTTTCCCATGGCCGGCGGCAAGTTGCATTGCGGCGGGGCTCGCCCTGTATCGAGTGGCCCGAGTGCATCCGCCGAACGTGGGAGCCGCGGTCGCCCTCGTGTCCTTCCTGGCGGTCGTGGTCCCGACTGTCTTGACGGTGAAGATGCCACCGTTCGCTTTGCTGATCATTGCCGCGACGTTGGCTGCGATCACCGTCGCGGGAGTGGTCATGATGCGACTGTCGTCGGCGGAAACCGCCCTGGCGGACGAACAGCAGCTCCGCATGGGACAGGAGCGGCGTCAGGCGGTGATCGAAGAGCGGGCGCGGATCGCACGGGAACTGCACGATGTAGTGGCGCACCACATGTCGATGATCGCGGTGCAGGCACAGGCCGCACGGTTCAAGAGCCCCGACCTCCCACCCGAGGCGATTGCGACGTTCGACGACATACATCGCGCATCGGCAACCGCACTGACCGAGATGCGCCAGGTTATCGAGGTCCTTCGTGACCCGGACGAGGCAACTGAACACTCACCGGCACCGAACCTGTCCGACATCGGCGCCCTTGTGAGCCAATGGAGCGCGGCCGGAGCCCACGTCACGTTGTATACGGACGGGGAGCTCGACACGCTGCCGGAAGCGCTGTCCACTACCGTCTACCGCATCCTCCAGGAATCGCTCGCCAATGCAGCACGTCACGCACCCGGCACGAAGGTTGAGATACGCGTGACCCGCACGAACGACGAGCTTCGGGTGACTGTCGGCAACGAAACCGAACAGGTGTCCGCCGATTCGAGAGGCCGAGGACACGGACTTGTCGGTATCTCCGAGCGGGCAGCCGCATTCGGCGGAAGCATGACTGCCGGGATGACGAAGAACGGACGATTCGAGGTGTCTGTAATCTTCCCAGTTCGCGGACGAAACATCCCACCACGCAGTAACATTGGCGATGATCCGAGCGCAGTGGAGCGCCGCCGATGACCATCAGGGTTCTGCTGGCGGACGACCAGGAATTGGTGCGCGACGGAATCGCAGCCGTACTCAGGGCCGAACCTGACATCGTCGTGGTCGGTGAGGCCGCGAACGGTGCGGAGGCCGTCGATCTTGCTGTCAGCCTGCGGCCCGACGTTGTCGTGATGGACATCCGAATGCCAGTGCTCGATGGAATCCGGGCGACCGAGCAGATCCTCGCATCACTGGGCGAGAGGACGAACTCGATCCGCGTGCTGATGCTCACGACGTTCGACCTCGACGATTACGTGTACGAAGCGCTCAGTGTCGGTGCAAGCGGGTTTCTGCTCAAGCAATCCACCGCAGCGGATTTCGTCCGGGGCGTCCGCACAGTCGCGTCCGGGGAATCGATGCTGGCACCGACTGTCACAACCCGGCTCATCTCGGAGTTCGCCCGGCGTCGGCGCGGTCGCCCGAACACCGCCGCAGTGTCGGCGTTGACTCCCCGAGAGCTCGACGTGTTGGACGCTCTGGCCACGGGTCTGTCGAATCGAGAGATCGCGTCCGATCTCGTGCTGGCGGAGGAGACAGTGAAGACCCACGTCGGGCGGATTCTCACCAAGCTCGACCTTCGTGACCGGACGCAGGCTGTCGTTTTCTACTACGAAAATGAACTCTCCCACCGACTCGACTAGCTCCTCCGGGGGATGCCGAGTTTGGCTCCGATGCGTGACGACATAGTCCCACTGTCTTTGTAGCGTCGAAACATGCTCTTACAGAGGGATTCTCGTAGCATTGTCGGTCGGGACCGCCTACTCGTCGGGATCTACGTGGCACTCGCCGCGTACACGGCCGTGTACGTGATGACCACCGAATTGACCACGCATCGGGTGTGGGGAGTGTGCGCTGTCACTGGCTATCTCGCTGCGGGTGCGGTCCTGTTGCGATCACGTAATCGACCTCGAGCGGCTGGTGTCGCTGTGTTGGGCGCTGTGTTGGTTCCGATGATCGTGCTGATCGGGGGCGCACTCGCGCAGCTCGAGGTTGCAGTAGTCATCGACTCGGCCCGCCACTTGCTCGACACCGGCAGTCCATATGTCAATGACCCTCACGAGCTGACTCAGTACAACCCGTACCTTCCGGCGATGGCGTTGTTCGGGCTGCCTGGCGTCGTCCTGGAGGGTCCGCTCGGGGACCCCAGAGTCTGGTTCGGAGTGTTCTTCGCCGCCTGTGTGCTCATCGTTGTTCGGCTGACGAGATCCGACCGGGGACGAATCGATCAGGAGTCGTTCGGGAAGCTCGGGCTTCTCACAGCGTCCCCTCTCATCGCGATTCCGCTGTGCACAGGTGGGGTGGATCTGCCGGTCATCGGTGCTTGTCTGCTCGGTTTGGCGCTGATGGCGGCAGACCGCCGATGGGCCGCGGCTGCTGTGTTGGCGTTCGCATGCGCACTGAAGTGGACCGCATGGCCGGTAGCCATCGTCGCGTTGGTACTACATCGTCAACGCGCCGGTACATGGTCAGCAGTGCGGGTCAGTGCGGTGTCCGTTGCTCTGGCGGGAGCGGTAGTCGTTCCTCCAGTGATCCTCGATGGCGGCGCACTGGTGGAGCACACGGTGTTGTTCCCACTCGGTCGCGCAGACGTTCCGACTCCGGCAGGCTCGTCGGTGATCGGCGGCGCGTTGGCGGAAGCGGGCGAGTACGGCCACATCGTTTCTTTGCTCGCACTTTTCGTCGGTGCCATCGTCATCGGAATCAGACTGTGCGTGAAACCACCGCGCACGTTCGCGGCGGCCTGCTCGATCGCTGCACTCGGGCTCACCGTGCTGTTCCTTCTTGCCCCTTCGGCCAGGTTCGGGTACTTCGCCTACCCTTTGATGTTCTGGGGAATGGCGTGGATTGCGAGGGTTCCCGGAACGGACACCGCCGTCTCGAGTCCCAATCGTGAAAGCGAGCGGGTCGCGGCATGAGCCGGACCTTGATCGTGACCAACGACTTCCCGCCGAGGCAGGGCGGCATCGAAACGTTCGCATCGGAAATGGCTCACCGCTTTCCGTCCGAGTCGATCGTGGTCTACACCTCGGCGGAACGCGGAGCAGCCGCATACGACGCTTCGCTTCCATTCTTGGTCATACGGGACCGCAGCCGAACCCTGCTTCCGACGGGACGGGTGATGCGCAGGGCAGGTCGAATCGCGCTCGAACACGGCTGCGATACCGCGTGGATCGCTGCCGCAGCTCCCCTGGGCCTGATCGCTCCCGCGCTTCGGGCCTGCGGGGTGAAGCGGGTCGTCGCCACCACTCACGGGCATGAAACATGGTGGGCCAAGGTTCCTTTGACGCGGTGGGGATTGCACACAATTGGCCGTTGGGTCGACGTGCTGACGTACATCTCCGGCCATACCTACCGCGCAATCCTGCCAGCGGTTACGCCCGATACAGCGTTGGTGCGTTTGAGCCCGGGCGTCGACGTCGAACAATTCAACCCCGTGCGCGGCTCCGTGGCGGGCCCCGATCCATCCCCGGACGGCAACAGCGGCGTGATCGTGTGCACCGCGCGTCTCGTCCCGCGGAAAGGCCAGGACTCGTTGATTCGTGCGCTTCCTGCGGTTCTGGAACGACATCCCGACACCACGTTGCTTCTCGTCGGCGACGGCCCTGACCGTCGACGTCTGCAGCGTCTGGCCCGGACAAAGGGCGTGGAGAACGCGGTGACCTTCGTTGGGGGACTTCCGCACGAGCTCGTTGCGCAAGTCCTCGCCGGCGCCACGATCTTCGCGATGCCGTGCCGAACGCGTCGCCTGGGACTCGAAGAGGAGGGACTCGGTATCGCATACCTGGAGGCCTCCGCCATGGGACTGCCGATCATCGCGGGTGATTCCGGAGGTGCCCCCGAAACCGTGCAGGCAGGCCGAACTGGCTATGTAGTCAAAGACGTCGAGCAATTGACCCAAGCCATCGTCGAACTCCTCGACAACCCGGTCCGCGCCCGCGCGATGGGTGAACGCGGACGCAGTTGGGTTGCGGCGCAATGGACTTGGAATACCGCGTATTCAACTCTTCTCACTGCTCTGTTCCCGAACGTCCTGGCAGACGGCCAGGATCGGTCGAGTACGCCACAACAGTGATTCGCAAAACCGCCTGACCCTGCGATCTAGACCTACAGCTCAGAGCGGTGGCGGTAACTCGGGGCGGGTGTGAGCCGGTCCGGGCACGAGAGCTGCAACACCGGAGTCGCCGGAGCTTCGAGGTGGGGTGAGATTGTCGCATTGGGCTCAAGGCTTCGCTCCATTCGCGTTGGCCACTGGCTTGCGTATCCGCCCGGGAAGCGTTTGGGCACGCGATATGTCAACCTGACCAGCGAGGTCACGGCTACGGCCGACGCGGATCGGAGTTGGGCTGGAGAAGGTGCCAGCTTCATCGAGGTCTGAGTGTGGTGACGCCGGACGTCTTATCGAGCTCCGCTGTCATCGCTGCGTTGTCGAGGGTGAGTTGACGGATTGCGTTCGCGTAGATCGCCACTAGCTTTTTCAGGTCGGAGTTATCGCGCCGCAGTCGAGCGAGATCGTCTGCTGCACTGTCTTTTCGGCTGACCTGTGTCGCTGCCCGACTCTTGTTTTGTTGCTGGAACCAGGTGATGAGGGCGGGATAGTTCCGGTAGAACGTCGCGTGGGTAATGCCGAGACGGTCCTCTACCGAGGTGACGGTTGCTCGACGCCCCGATGTTTCGCATTCGGTAAGCACGCCATCCATCGCGGCCTGGACTGCGGCGTCATCGGGGAGTGGTTTCTTCACGGTGCTGTGAGTGAAACGTTGTGCTCGTCGGTGAGGAATTCTGCGATTTCGGATCGTTTGAGTTGGAGGCGGTGACGAACATAGGGGCCCAGACGGACGGTGTCGGAGAGTTCGCGGTCGTAGGACTGCAGCGCTTCCTTCATCTGCTCGCGGTTGCCGGTGGTCAGTGCTGCGTTGCGGCAGCGCAGTGGTTGGCAGTCCGGCAGTGACGGTCCGTCTCGTCCGTCGCTTCGTCGGCAGAGCGCGCGGTCGGGGTTGTGGACGCAGGTCACGAATTCGCCTGGGTAGATGTGGGGGTCGTGACGTGCCATGTGGCGTTGCATTCGTTTGGGGTCGTTGATGACCGTGCCGTCGAATCGAACGTGACGCTCGAATTCAGCGAGCCGTCGTTCTGCCTCGGCGGCGGCGGGTCCGGTCAGACGGTGCAGATCCGGGTTGGTGATCAGGTCGGCGAGCTTGTCGCCGCGGGCGATGTCGTCTTCGGCTTCGTCGCGGAACCCCGACTGGGAGGTGCCGGCGTAGCCCTCGAACATCTGGACGCGCACGTGGCGATATTGCAGTGCCCCGGCGATGCTCCCGCCGGGGCGTCTCGCGATGTACCAGGCCAGGGTTCGCCGGAACTGTCGGCTGCTCAGCTTCCATGCCGCGCCATTGACCTCGGGAATCCGATCGCGGTGACCGAGTTTGCTGCTGAATTTGTCGATCCAACTTACGAAGTCGGCCAGGTCGCGGTTCGTGGCAGCGGTAGATTTCACATGGTTGGGCCGCGGGCTGCCGCTTCTTCTCGAGGTCGGGGGCAGCGCAAACAGGTATTTCTCCGTCGTGGGTTGCAACCGTTCCAGGACTGCAACTGCCCGTTGTGCAGGCGCGGTAACGACCCAGGTGGCGGCGACCCCGGTGGCCTGTCGTTCACCTTTGAACGCCACTCCGGTTATCCGGTGCCTTGCGACCTTTCCGGTGTCGTCCCGCCATACCGATACGCATCCTCGCTGTAGGTGTTTGACCTCGCTGTCCCGCATGCCGGAGAGGTAGATGATCACGATGTAGCAGGCGATGTACAGCATCCTGGTGAGTTCTTCGAGTTCCGCATATCGGATCCGTCCCCGCCAGAGTTGTCCGTCCAACAGTCCGTCGATCGGTGCCCGCAGGTAGGTGTCGTCGTCGATCCCGAGCTCGGCGACGGCAGCGATGATGACCGCGCCGGCGGGCCGGGTCGGGCCGACGACCGAGCGGCCGAGATTGGCTTCGCGGCGCAGGTGACTCAAATTCACCGTTCCTTGGTAGGCCGGAAGCGCGCGTCGTTCACCGCGATAGCGAGCTATTACCCGGGAGATCGCCGCGACGTTGGCCCGTGTGTCTGTCTGCGGCCCTCGGCGATCTTGTCCCGGCGCGGCCGGGGGTCTTTGCAGCGTGTGCCACTCTGCCCCGGCGCGGAGCACATCGGGTGCGAAATCGTCGACCCATCGCATGGCCCAGACCAGTAGCGGTGCGTGCACCTGCTCGGGTATGCGGGCGGTCTCGTTCTCGTGTCCGTGCTGGGAGTGTCCGGACCGGGGTGTATCGAGGGCGGCGGCCGGATCGAAGGTCAAAGGATCATCGAGGTGTGCACGGCAGAGCCACAGCAGCTGAAAGGCCCGCGGAAGGTGCGCTCTGCTTCCGTCGGTGAGGCGGAGCTCGTGCACATGCTGCTTGAAGGCCCGTAGGTCGTCGCGCGTGATCGCGGAGATCGAGCGTAGGCCACGGTTGTCGACCCAGCGCAGGACCGCACCCACTTGCCCGGACAGGTTTGCGACCGTGTCGATCGCCTTGATGCGTTCGCACCCGCGAGGACGATCCGCCCGGAGCAATGCGTAAGTAACCTGTTTCGCGACCTCGCGAAAACTCTTAGGAACATTGGTGAAGTCGATGGATATCTGCTTCTGGTGTTGTTGTCGCTGTGCGGGTCCCAGCCTCCACACCGTGTCCGAAAAGCGTGCCGTGTCTTCGAGTACCGCGCCCGGTCGCAAAGTTCGGTCCCCGAGCACCAGCGTTTCGGCAGATATCCGTGCTGGCCCGGGGTGGGGTGCTGGCAAGCTCATGCGAGTTCCTTCAATCCGTCGAGCAGGTCGGCGGGTAGGTCGTCAGGTTTCGCGGCGCGGGCCTGTTCCTGTTGCGCATCAGTAAATTTGGGAAGTATCAGGCGGGTGATGATCAGCCAAGTGACGCCGTGCCGACCACACCAATCGTCGATGTCGCGTTGGTCGAGATCACGTTGAAGCCAGTCGAGCAACGAGAAAAGGTGGGGGAGGTGGCGTTCGGTGACCAACGCGTTCGGGCAGCGCAGGCAGGTCAGGAAGGACACCCCACACACTCCGCCGCCGCTGAATGGGCTGTGCTCGAAGTCCAGACACGAACTCACCAAGGTGTCCAGTTCGCCGTCGACTGCGCGCCGGATCTGATCGACCGAAACACCCAGTCCGGCGGCGGTGCCAGTTGGATCCGACACGAATGCAGCCGCCCCAGTGGGTCCGAGAATTCTCCCACGGAAGGCATGAGCATTGTGTTCTGCCTCGTGGAGTGCTTCGGTGAGTACCTCATCGGCCCAGTCACGCACCCTAGGATCGCTACGCAGGTAGTGCAGAAATGACACATCCGGCGTGTTCGTTCTCGACGCAGACCTGAGATGCCCTCCGACAGCGCGTGTTCGACGCACTTCCACCGTGGTTTTCAGACGGTTCATCGACAACACCAACGGTTCCGCCCCCGGACCATTGCCGTCGGCTGTCAGACCATGCTGCGCAACCCACTTGCGATGCTCGAGCCATCGGCCAACCTGCAGATCGAAAGGGTCGATGTGACCGTTGGCTGCCGAGCGCGTCCGGATGAAGTCCGCTGTTCCTCGCATGTTGTCACGTGTCCAAATGGACCACACCCGTCGGCTACCGCTGAATGCTCTGCTACTGCTGGTCAACTCGTGGAGCAGTAGGAAGAAGCCGCCGGGGGTGTGCAGTCCGGAGTCGTTCGGGCCGCCCTCCCAGTGCACTGTTTCGCAGGTACGAGCCTTTCCTCGCCGGCGCTTGATCACGTTGACCGCTACCGCGCGATCCTCCAGAACGCGGTGCTCGGGCGAAAGCTCCTTGATTGTTTCGCTGTTACGGCCACTGAGTCCGACGCCCAGCACGAGCAGGGGCAGCACGTCGCGGGTCGTGAGAAATAGTTGACCGGCCTTCGTCAGCCATCCGGCCAGGTCGGTGACAGATCCGGAGACAGTGCTCGGGCGTTGCGGTGGTGTGACGGCACCGGTGCTCGCCATCTCCGCCAGATGCGCGGCTCGCTCGCGTTCTGCCGCTGAAAGCGTGTGCGGCTGCAGCTCGAACACGGACAGCAATCGCCGCGACGACCGCAGCCGCCCGCGAAGGGCAGCGACGTCCGAACGTGCCGCTGCCATGATCGCCATGAACTCGCGGTCCGAGTATCCGGGAGCCGCGCCGGCCCCGGGTCGGTGAGGTTCATGGAAGTCACCCGGTCGCGCTACGTATTCTGCGACCTCCCAGTGCAATCGGGTGACCGGCAGGTGGCGAAGTATCAGTTTCACTGCAGCCATCTGTTGGGTCACGCGCGTCGCAGTGGTTCTTTTGAGCTGCAGTGCGCGATAGTGCTCGAGATTCGCCACCGTCACTCGGTCCAAACAGACAGGCGGCTGTGGGAGATCGCCGAGGAACCTCAGGAAACGCTGCAGAGTGATCCACCCGTTGTCGGCACCCGAACGGGTGCGCACCTGACCCACCGGCCCGATTCGAGCCGCCCATGCGACAGCCAGATCGGCGTGAAGCTCAGGGCAGGGCAACCGCGCGAACGAATAGTGCGCTGTCCTGTTGTCCTCGCCGTAGAACCGCACAACCGGCGGGTCGCCTGCTGATTGCTCGGTGACATCGGGCTGGTAGTAGCCATCTGGATGCGGTGCCACGTGATGCAGTCCCGCACGGCGCACTTGGCCGTTGATCGGCTCAGACAACGCAATTGTCCGCGCAGGATAAGTCGGGGTCGACTCGCTTCTCGACAACGGTGGGCTCCCACCCGTCGGGGACCAACGCCACGCGCGTCTCCATCTCCAATTCCGAGAGGGTGTGCAGGTAGATCTGTGTCGTCTCGATCGAGCGATGCCCCAATCGAATGCGGATCCAGTTCAGCGGGTCGCCGAACACACGTTGGTACGTCTCGCGCTGAGGTCCCGACATCGGTGTCAGCTCCTTGATATGCCCGCGCCACAGTTGTTCGAGAGTGATCACGGCAAACGAATGCCGAAGCATGTGCGGATGACACCGGATCGGGACCTCGCGGCGCACACAGCGGCGGTTTGCTGTCTTGAACACTTCCTGCCACGCGGACGGCTTGCTCGGAAGACCGTCCTCGTTGATCCACAGGGCAATTGGCTCCAAGCCCTCGCGGCACTCGATGAAAGTACGGCGCCGCTCGTCGTGGGTGAGCTTGGCAGCGTCGACCCGTTCGCCGCCGATTCGAACGAACGGCCGAAGCCGATTGGCAACGATCAGCGGACTCCGAATCTGCTCGTACGCGCCGTTCGCCTGGGCCATCTCGATGGCTTCCGCCCGCTCTATCGCGATGTAGTTCCATACCTCGGTCAACGTCGACATCGGGAAGTAGATGTGGCGGGCCGATCCACCCTTGGCGATACTCCGCGGAAGCCACGATCGAACGTTCAACGTGCCCGCTACTGGGTGAGGGAATTCGAACACACTCAAGCTTGTCTGCTCGGACAACCGTAAACCGGTGCGAATCATCAGGTCGCAATAAGCCCCGTTCCGTGAGGCAAACCGTCCGCGGAACGCCGGATCCGGCAACCCTGCCATGTCGAAACCTCGGACACCTATATCGCGCCACCGCCGATACGTGGCCGGTGGGAGCCACGCGACGTCATTGACTCGGCCCCTGTGCGATGACTCTGCCGGTGTTTGACCGCGGGGTCTCCGTGGATCTCGGCTGCGAGATAGGCGCTGCACGAACGGGTTACATGCGGCGTGCCCGCGTACGACTGCCCAGCGATAGAACTGGTTCACCGTCGCTACCTCACGGTCCCACGTCGTAGCTTCTACTCGTGCGCCCGCCGGGTCGAGCAATCGCCAATGCTTGTACGCATCACGATCGCCTGGCGTTGCATCAGTCCATGATCTCTGGGATCGGTTGTCCCATAGGAATTTCAGGAACCGTTTCAGGTCGTACGCATACGCTGCCTGGGTGGTCGGCGGTGCGTTGATCAACTCCGTGGTGAAAAAGTCGTTCAGGCGTACGTCGTATCGTCCGGACGGATCGATCAGGTACGGAGTGCCATCCGGCGTTTTGCCGGTGTGAGGCAATCTGTCGAGATCCTCCGATTCAGCCCCCGGGTCGTTCACTGACCGAGGTATAGGCAACTGCTGACGAGTGAAAAACAGTCGCCAGCCCAATACGCCGGAACCCCCCGAATGCACAGCCGCAAGCTATCACCGATACCTGCGGACAAAGTTCAGAACCGCATAACGCCTCGATCACCAATGGTGCCCCGCCGACGCCGCCCAGCCCGTCGAGTAGCTACCGGAGCGGGGTGTTCGGGCTGGCCGATCAGTCTTGTTCTGTAATCGGTGTTTTCCGATGGGCAAGTGCGTTACTCATCAACGCATCCATCCATTCCCGTGTCATGTCCAAGCCTGAGTGGTTTTCCAGCAGTTCAGCGGCGGTAGCCGCCACCTTCTGTGAGAATAGAGCCAGAATGCTGATTGACTCGTGCGCCACCAGAGTCGTCACCACATTCAGTGCGTCACCACGCGCGCGTTGCAAGGCGTACGGCTCGTGAGCGTCGAGCTGCAAGTCCTTCAGGAGCTCTCTTGCGCCTTCCCAGTTAGGCTTTTTGTGGGCGTGCGCGTATGCGCCCAATACTCGATTCCAAGCCGACAGTCGACTCCACCCGGCGGTCTCTATCCACCGCTGGGGCTTGTTGTGTACGGATTTTTCAAGGCGCTGCGCTTTCTCCGGTTTCGTCCGGTGGACTCTTGATCGAGCGATTTGTTCGAGCGTGCATCGAAGCGAGGCCATCGCCCGGTCGTCGTCTTCCAACCACAGCCAGTATGCGGACCGCAACGTCGACGACACCAGAGCCAGTGGAGTCGATGCTGCTGGTAGCAGAGGACCGTTGCGTGTCCACAGAGCAGCAAGAGCTGCCAACTCGGCAACCACGATGTAGTTCGTCCCGCGCGAGGCCACCGAGTCAATGTTGAAATCGTCGCCTAGTTCGTCTCGCTCGGCGGCGAGGGCTCGTAGCGCAAACGATGCACTCGCCTGGCGATGAGCGCCGAAGGCTAAAGTCGCAAGCTCGTCGTCCCGATACAAGCGACCTGCGGGCCGATGATTCCAGGCCAGCGACTCGTACGTGGATCGTTGATCGTCTAGGTAGCGAACAAACACCGGCAAGAGGCCTTCATCGGGCGACAATGGCATGACTGTAGGCAATCTCGGCAGTACGAACGATGCCGAATAAGGGAGGGCATCATCTGGTGGTTCTTCACACGCGACGTCAGCCGACGGCCGTACGGCAAGGTTGATACTTGCTATCAACGTCACGGCGTCCTCGGGATCGCCCTGCCGATACAGGCCAGCAGCCGTCATGTACTGGATCTGGGTAAGGCTCAAGCTCAACGCGTCCGCTATGCAGTCCACCGCGCCGTATACGACACTTGGTACATCGAATCTGCTCAGGAGCGCGGCCGACTCCCACCACATGGCTTCCTCGAAGAGTCGCGCATGCATTATTTCGCTGAGAACGCCGTAGACGACGGCTGGGCATACTTCACGTCCGTTCGCCAGGACGACGTGCTTATGAGGTGCGGTTGGCTCCTCTGTGCTTGCGGAGCTGTCGTCGCCCTCGATATCTTGCGCAGTAGTCGGGTCTGCGTCGCCCTCGATGTTGGATGATTCCGGCGGTGCGCCAGGATTTGGCATGCGCTCGGCGTATGCGGTCCACGCACGCGCGATGAAGTCCTCCACTTTTTCAGACGGATGTTGCTCGACTCCGACGACAGGTGCCATGACCGCAGTCCATCGTTCGAGTTGTTGTCGGGCGATCGTGGCAGCGGCCACCACTTGTCCTGCGAGAAGCAGTCGGGTGGCCGCGACGCAGCTGTCCACTCCCCAACCGAGGTCGTGAGGCCATTTGCCATAATAGGCTGACGGTGCGCGATCCAAAGTGAGGTTCAGCTTGCGATGCGCGATATCCAGTATTGCTATCGGTGCCAGAAAAAGGATTGCTTCGAATCGGAATCCATCCGGCAGCTTCTCCGTGTTCTTCATCCTGACGTTGTGGCGCGCAATCAGAGTCTCGGCCAATCGATCGGGTCCAGATCCGCACATGCGCTCGTAATCGCGCACTTTGGTGCCGACTCGCCGTCCACGGTCATCTTTGCGCTTCGCTTTGCGTTCTGCGCTGCTCAGATGGTCCATATCGCCAGGCGACGGAATGCTTGCTCTGTCCATTCGTGCAGCCTACGAGGTCGAGCAATGCTAGGTCGCCGAATGCAGTCAGCCAGCTGTAGAGTGGTCCCAGCATGCACGACGCCTCCGGGGTGATTGAGGCGAGGTCTTGAATCGTTTTGGCCGGTGATCCGGGAAGTGCTATCGCAGGTATCGAAGCGGTCAATTCCGTAAGGTCTGCCGGGCAGCGGCGCGGCAGAATTGATGCGACAATAGGACTACTTAAAGTATCTGCCTTCTACTCTTCGCAGAGTTCGTTCTCATCGTTTGGAGGAATGGGTTGCTCAAGCGAAAAGGTGAATTACCTGCTATAATTGGTGGATGCCGGAAAAGCATCGGTAAATCTATTGAATGGAGGATCTATTTGAATCATGATAGATAAATTATACACCTTAGCGGCGATCATTGTTGCCGTGACAGAAGTAATTAAGGCAACAACGGGATTGGTTGTAGCAGCGTCTACATTGATCCCTTCGATATTAATGTTGATTTGCATTATTGCGGCGCTTTAATCGATGGAAAGACCCGTCACTCGACCTAGGGTGGCGGGTTTTCTGTATCTGTAATGTCGGTTTTCATGGTCGTGTTTTCGTTTCGGTCGGTCAGTGGTTAAGAATGCTGGTCGTGGCGACTTCGGCCAAGACGTCAATCCTGACAGACAGAATAGGCCTCTAAAATTCCAAATCCCACGCACGTTACAGCGTTCCGAGCAGTTCCATCCAGGGATAAAGCCGAGAGGTCAACCGGCCGGTGAACTAGCGAGTTCCTGAACGGGTAGTCGAACTGGAGTAGTTTGCGATACGTTGGGTCAGCTGTTCTGCGACCGCCTCGGTGGAGGCGGGGTTCTGTCCGGTGATGAGCGTGTCGGTGATTTCGATGTGCTGCTGCCACGGGTGTCCTGCGGTGTACGTGCCGCCCCGGCGCTGGATTTCCTGCTCGACGGTGAAGGGGAGCGTGCCGAGCAGTCCTACATCGGCTTCCTCTTGGTCCGAGAAACTCGTCATCGTCAGGGCTGCATACGGCCACGTTGCTCCGGATGCTGTGTCGGCAAGCAACGCCGCAGTTCCATGGCAGACCGTCGCGATCGGGGTCCCCTCCCGTCGGAGCGCGCGGAGAAACTCTCCAACGTGAGAGTTCTTGTGCAGGTCCACCACTGGCCCGTAGCCGCCGGGCACAAAGATCCCGTCGACGGTAGAGGGGTCAACCGTTTCGAGCGCGGCCGGCGCGCGCAAATTTTCGCTCAGACCGGATAGGTACGTTCTGTACCCGTCAGGGTCTGGGCTGTGAGGGGCGTGCATGCTGTCGGGCTCGACGTGCGCAGCGCCGCCGCCGGGTGTCGCGATGATCGTCCGTATGTTTGCGGCCGTGAAGATTCGATGGGCTGTGATGAACTCTTCGGCCCAGAAGCCGCATGGTTGAGTGGAGCCGTCATTGAGCGTCAGAATGTGGGCTTCGGACAGCAGGATCGTGATGGTCGACGTTGGTGTCACCGTTGTGCGTCTTTCTCTTCGCGGTAGAGACCGAGGGCGGTCATCGCGGGCGCGTCGTTGAACTCGAACAGCACGGCTGGAATGTCGGTGTCGTTGACGTAGCTGACAGTCGACCACGATGGAACGGCGAGGCTGTCTCCTTCGCTGCACCGGAACGGCTTTCCGTCGACGTGGATGGTGGACAACCCTTGTGCCCCGATCAAGACGGCGGAAGCGGTGCGCCGCATCGGTTGTGTTTGGATCCCTGCAGGTAGGAGTGTGAATGCAGCATCGATGACCGGTGTGACAGGGTCGTGGGTTCCTTCTGCGTGCAGGGTGTGTCGGTATGCGTGGTGCGGGTCGGCCTCGTGGGTCCGCTGTTGCTCACCGAGAGCGCGAAGTACGTTGTCCCACTTGTAGAGCAGCGGCTCGCTCAGGTTTCGGTGGTGTCTGTCTTGCGCGAAAATGTGGGGCTCGAGGTGGGTGTTGTCGGTGTGGAGCTCGAACTGTGTCGCGGCGAGGGCGGCGACGAGGGGGTCGTTGGTGCAATCCTGCCAGATGGCGGGGGAGTCGGTGGGGCTGTCGTTGCCGTGCTCATGCCATTCGCCGGCGGGGGTGATCACCACGTCGCGAGGCTCGAGATACATCTTGGTTCCACCGACGGCCGTCCATGCCCCGTCACCCTCGTGCATGTAGCGCAGGGCCGTCGGCGCGTGCCGATGCGGGGTCATACCTTCACCGCGGTTGATGATCTGCAGCCCCGAATAGAGATATCCGACGGCGGCCTCGCGGGCATGGCCCGGATTGGCGAGGGTCAGTACCCGTAGAGCTGCTCGGTCGCCCTTGACCATGTCGGCGGCCGCGATCGCGAGCGGTCGAAGCTCGGCATAACTCCAGTGCACGGCATGGGAGTCGGGGGCCGGGGCCCACGGCAAGTTCTCGTTGGCCGCGGACCACCGCCCGATGGCGGAGATTGCTGCCGCCTTCTCGTGCAGCATGGCCTCGGTGGAAATGGTGGTGGTCACGATGCAGGTACCTCCTGTTGGGTGACGGTCACTGAAGCGAGTGGTCGGGGTGTGCCGACGACGGCGTCGGCTGCCTCGGTAAGTTCGGCAACCAGTTGGTCGATGTGGTCGGCAGTGGTGTGGATGTTGCCGATGGACACTCGGATGACGTAGTGGCCGTCGAGCTCGGAGTGGGAGAGCAGCGTCCGGTGGGTGCTGTTGACGGTCTCGAGGATCTTCCGCGTCGCCTGTCCGTCGGCAGAGGAGATCCGGAGGCAGAGCAAGGGGAGCGGCGAATCGTTCGCGAGATGCCACCGCGGGTCTGCGGCAAGGGCGTCTCGCAGCCTCGTCGCCAGGGTGAGACTGTGTTCGAGTCGAGTTCGGATGCCTCGTATTCCGAAGGCGCGCAGGGTCCACCACAGTTTCAGAGCTCGGAATTGTCGCCCAAGGTTGAGGGTGTAATTCATGTAGTCGATACCGCCGGTGGTGTCGGTACGCAGGTATTCGGGAACCAGTGTGAAGGCGGCTTCGAGTGCTCCGGGGTGACGGCAGAACAGTGCCCCGCACTCCATAGGGGTGAAGAGCACTTTGTGTGGGTTGGCGACGAGAGAATCGGCGGCCGCGAGTGACGGAAGGACCTGCGCGATGGCCGGGGCTATGCGCCAGAAGCCTCCGTACGCGGCGTCGACGTGCAGCCACACTCGGTGGTCGCGGCACACGGCCGCAATCGCCTCGACCGGGTCGAGAGCACCTGAAGTGGTCGTACCGACGGTGGCGACAACAGCGATCGGTGTGTAACCGTCCGCGACGTCCGATCCAATGCGAGTCGACAGAGCAGCAGGATCGAGTTGGCCGCTAGCGTCGGTGGGTAGGCGTACGACATTGTCGAGCCCGATGCCGAGAGCGATCGCAGCTTTGTCGACCGACGAGTGGGCCTGGTCGGAGGCGTAGATCCGGCCGGGTTTCTGGCCGGATGTTCCGTGATGTCGAACCTCGGGCTGTGCCCGGTGGCGGGCGGTGGCCAACGCGTAGAACGTGCCCAGTGATGCACCGTCGACGAGCAGTGCGTCTGCGGCGGGGTAGTCGAGCAGTTCGGCGAGCCATCTGGTGACGGTGTCTTCGACGGCGGCAGCCGAGGGCGCGCTCTTCCACAACATGACGTTGACGTTCAATGCCGCAGCGGTCATCTCGGCGAGGATGGCCGGTCCGGAGGAACTGTTGCTGAAGTAGGCGTGGAATCGTGGATGGTTCCAGTGCGTCAAATGCGGAACGACGTTGTTCCAGGTGTCGTCGAGTATGTCGGCGAAATCTGTTGCCTCGGACGGCAGCTCGCTGTCGATCGCGTCGGCGACATCGGCCGCATCGGCCGGCGTCGTGACGGGCACGTCGTCGAGCGCGGCGAAGTGTCGACATATTCGATCGAGGGTGTCGGTGCCGAAGGCTTTGAGCTGCTCGGGAGTCCAGTCGCCAGTCGGCTTTGTTGGGTCGGGGGTCATTCGACGTCGACCGGCAGCTCGTGGGCGAAGACGACCTCGCGGGGGCGTTCGCAGTACCGGCGGTAGAAATCTTCGAGTAGTGGCGTCTCCGATTCGAGGAGGTGCGTGGCGTGCTCGGCGCTTTCCCAGGGGTAGGTCATCGTTACGCGTTGGGGGTCCGATGCGTGCTGGAAGAAGCGCGCGTGGCCCGCCCACCCCGGGTGGTGGTGTGCGTTGTCGTCGAGGAGTTCGTCCATTTCTTGCAGGACCGAGAGGGCGTTCTCGGCCGCTTCGGCGGTCAGGTGCCAGGTTTCGATGACGGTGATCATGAGAGGGCGAAGCCTTTCTGTTTCAGTTGCTCTGACCGGTGCTGTCGAAGTGCTCTTGCAGCAGTGAATCGCCGCCGGGGACGAATCGTTGGCAGATGAGTTGGTGGGCGCGCCGGTTCTCGGCCTGGCTCTTCCAGAGCCGTCGTGCGGAATCTGCTGCGACGCCGGGAAGTTCAGCCGTCTTGAGCGTTGTACGGACGATCTTGGCGCGGGTGAGCATCACGTCGTGATCCCGGTTGAACACGGCGGAGAACCCGGGTTCGAGCCAGGGCGGTTCCATGGAAGGCCGGACGAAGTCACGGTAGATCTCCGGTGAGAAATCGGACGCGTACCGCATGCTCTCGGTCGCCCCGGCGTAGAGAGTCCCTAGTTCGGTGAGTTGGTGGGCGAGAGTGGGCCACTGCTTGTTTGCAAGGCACTCCAGCACTGCCGCGAGCCGGCTGTTCATGGATATGACGAACAGGTGGAACAGGTGGTGGCCCTTCTTCCAGCGTGTGATCGCTTGTCGTGCAGAGTCGTTCGGAGCCTGCGGGGTGCGATTGTCCGCACTGTGGTCCGTCGGCGCTGCCAATTGGGAAGGATCTCGTTCCCGTGCGGACACGGCTGCTGCGGCGGAGGCATCGCCGACGACTACGGCCAGGGCGTCGAGTAGGCGGAGTCGTGAGTCGTTGTCCAGAGTGGACTGCGGCAGATCTGTGGTGATGGCGGTGACGACGGTCAGTGCGCTGACCGCCCACGCGTGCGGGTCGTTGCTGCGGGAGATCCTGAAGTAGGTGTCGTATTCGGCGCTGCGGGCGACAGGGATGGTGCTATCGGTGGGTAGGACGACTCGATCGATGCTCGTCGGAGATGGGGTCATGAAGGCCTCTTCCGTGGCTTGAAGTGGAGTCAGGGTGGTGGGGGTGTCGGGTTGCGGTCCAGACGGCTCCGACGACGACGGCGGCTCCGGCTAGTTGAATCCAGGTGGGTCGCTCGCTGAGGACAACGAATCCGAACGCGATAGCCAGCACAGGCTGCAGCAGGAGTAGGGCCGCGACGGTATTAGCCGCCAGCGATCGGGATCCCGAACTGATGAACAGCCAGGCGGCAACCTGTCCGAGCAAAGCGAGCGCGATCATCCATCCCCACGCGGCCGCGGAGATGTCGAGATCGAGGTCTCCGAGGCCTGCCGAGACAATGCCGGCAGTGACCGTTGCCGATGCGGTGGCCACACAGATCGGGGTGACCAGATGGCTGGGGCTTCGCTGGGTGGAGCGGCGGTTCAGGAACAGGTAGGCCGCGTACGCGGCACCGGCGGAGATTCCCAGGATGGACCCGCGGAGCGCGTTGTCGGCTCCTGTTCCGCCGATGAGTCCGCCGGCGAGTGCAACGCCGAGCAGCATGCAAGGCACCGCCATGAGGAATCGTCGGGGGATTGCGGTTCGATCGACGACGAGCGCGATCAGCGGCAGCACGACGACCTGGACATTGATAAGGACGGTGGCGATCGAGGCACCGACGTCGAGGATGCTCGCGGTCCACATCACGTAGTCCGCTCCGAGGAAGACTCCGGCACCAATGGCCATGGGATACAACCTCGTCGGCATTGCGCCGCGTCGGTGAAGTTCCCACAGCGCCATCGGAACGAGAGCCGCCAGCGCGATCAGACATCGTAGAAATGCCGCCGTCCCCGAGGTGACATCGGCGAGTTTGACGAAGGTTGCGGACAGTGACAGCGACGCGGCACCGGCGATGACCAGCGCCGCATTCCCGCCCACCCCCCGATCGGCGGCGTCAGCTCTCGGTATCGCGGTTCTGGTCACCTGGTCAAGGCAACCAGTTACAAACCGATAAGTCTACTAGCCAGTTCTACCGCTGAAACAGTAGTATCACTTATATGTTGTCGTGGGATCGGATGAAAGTTTTCGCCGCAGTAGCCGAACAAGGTTCGGTCACTCGAGCTGCAGAATCTTTACACCTCACCGGACCCGGAGTGTCGCAACACATCCGCAAGTTGGAGAAGGAAGCCGGCACCACCCTGGTCGAGAGAGAGGGAAGGTCGATACGGCTGACCCCCGCCGGTCGCGCACTGGCGACACGTGCGGCCGCCATGTCCGCTCTCGCCGAAGCCGCAGAAGACGACCTTGCCTCGATCGACACCGACGTTGCCGGAGCGCTGAGAGTAGGCGCGGTCGCAAGTGCATTACGTCGGCTGGTGGTCCCAGCTCTGGCAGACCTTGCTCGCACGTATCCACTGCTGCGCCCCGAGGTCGTCGACGGAGAAGGAATCGATTTGCTCGACCGCCTCCAGCACCGCACCCTCGATCTCGTCGTCTTCGAGTCCTGGGACCATCGGCCGGCGACGGTCCCCGCAGGTATCGACGTCCACACGCTCCACACCGAGGATGTACACCTCGCGGTACCGATCGAGGACAACCGTGAGATGGCAACCCTCTCCGGCGAAACGGAATCGATCTGGACGGTATGCCCATCAGGGTCGGATGCGCACTCCGCGCTCGTGCACGCATTGCGCGAAGCTGGAGTCGAACCGACGATCCGCTACGAGGTGTCCGACTACTCGACCCAACTGGCCCTCGTCGAAGCAGGTCTGGCCGTCGCGCTGGTTCCGGACACCGCGCGAGTCCGAACGGCCAGGGTGCGGTATCTGCCGACCGAGCCGGCCGTGACACGTTCGCTACGTGCGGCGAGCTCGACCCGAATCCCGGCAGTCGGCGCGCTCCTGAATGCGATGAACGTGATTCTCGCAGGCTGATTCCGCGGCCGATCTCACCCGTAACGCTCGGTTATCAGGACTGCTCAAAAGGTAACGGGCAGGCACATGACATCTGCGAAACAGGTTGTATGGCAGTGATTGTCAGGGCGCAGGTATGCGCTAGATCCGGGTTCACGGCCACCGGAGGCGGGGAGATCGAGAATGCTGAACGTCAGCAGGGCGACGGTGGTGGCCGAACACTGTCCGACACGCCCGTGGGATCAAGCTTCGTAGAATTCCCCTATTCGGGGAATTCTACGTTCCGTTCAAGACCTCCGCCATCGGTGCCATAATCGTTACGGTGCGGCGATGAACAGCATCACGCCCCATGAAATGACCCCACTCAGCCCGATTGCATCGGCAGGTTTGCTCGGATGAGCGGCGACGACGTGCTGAACTTCTGCTCCCTGGTAGTGGCAGTCACTGCCGTTATAGCGATCCGTTCCTTCACGGAGTTCCGATCCAAGCGGGTCACGATAGCCGTCTTCCTCGCGGTGTTTCTGCTCTTCAGGTTCGGTGTTCCTCGTCTTACGCCGTTCATCGGATGGCTGCTCGGTTTGTCCGCCGAGTAACGGTGGGGGCGGACGTGCAGAGGTGGCCCGCTGGCCGGGAGAGAAAGCAGAGCGATGTCGAGCGGTATCGTGCATCGAACGATCGATTAAAGGGTGGGTGCGAGTTGTGAGCTGCAGCGAACAGGGTTCGTTCGAGGACATCGTGCCGGGGCTTTTCAAGACCTCGAACGGCACCGCCGCCGACGCCGTGAACGGGTGTCTGGGGTACAAATCGCCCCAGGTCCAGCAAGTGACTGGGGTAACGTACCGCCAGCTCGACTACTGGGCCCGTACAGGGCTTGTGTCACCGTCGATCCGCCCTGCATCCGGTTCGGGATCGCAAAGGATGTATGCCTTCTCCGACATCGTGGTGGTCAAAGTGATTCGTCGTCTCCTCGAGGCCGGAGTGTCTTTGCAGAATGTACGCATTGCGATCGAGTGCCTGCGTGCGCGTGACGCCCAGGGGCTGGCGTCTGTAACTCTGCTCTGCGACGGTATTTCGGTGTACGAGTGCACATCTGACGACGAGATAGTGGACTTGCTACACGGTGGTCAGGGCGTGTTCGGCATCGCGATCGGACATACAGTCGCGGACGTGGCTGCCGATATCCGTGCGCTCCCTGCAGTTTCTGTGGGAAGCGACAAGGTCACCCGAATCGACGAACTGGGATCGCGACGCGACCGCAAGAGCGCCTGAAGTCGGCCCCGGGATGAGTACACACTTCAGTGCCAATTACATGGTCCACGCGATGAATGAAGCAGCCTCTGATACCTGGGATCTGATGGAGACGGGAATTGCAGGCGGCATCGGACCTGGAGAAGAGACGCTCACCGACCTCAACTTGATCAAGCTTCAGCAGCGTATTCCGGCGCTGAGAGTGACGAAATACGCCAAGGCGGTCGAGGCGGGCAACGGTGCGGATTGGGAGTGGTGGATCGGTTCTTCGGCCGACGAGCGGTGGATCAAGCTTCGTATTCAAGCAAAACGCGCCAGCCACAAATTCAACCGCTATGAGCAGCTCGGACACTCAGTTAAAGAAGTCAAGCAGTACGAGACCCTGATTTTGAAGAGCAGGCTCGACGGTGCAACTCCGTTGTATGTCTTCTTCAACGGGTGGCCCGAAGATAGATTTCTCGTAAAGGGCCAGTACATCGATGCGATCGCACGCAACCTCAGGGCGGTGCACGGCGGGCACGTTCCGTATCCGATGTGGGGCTCGTTGGATTGGGGGTGCGCAGTCTCCGCGGCGCAGAAGGTCAAAGAAATTTATGAGAACCCATCCACATCAGTCTTCCCGCCAGCTCTCATCCCAGCTGCTACCCGCCGAAACAAGCGCTATATCCCACGGTATCTCGTGCATTCGACCCCTTGGGCGTATCTACTTCACTCCGGGCCTTCGGGCGCGGCTCCGACTGTGCGGCAGGTGGCCGAGAACCTGCACCACATGGAGGGAAACAGATCGCCGCTCACCGACGATGCCTTCGAAGCAATGACTTACCCGATTCCGTCTCGCGAAGCCGAGCAGGCCGCCTACGGCATGTACACGATGAGGAAATTTCTCGACCCCCGCGATGAGGCGCGTTACGCTCAGCGCCTCGCGAGCGCCGAACAATTCGCTCATGAGATCGGCAGAGACGATCTGGTGGGTCGAATGCTGAACCTGCCCGACGAGACCGAGCGGACAGGGCCGGGGTATCGCCTGTTGTTGGAGCTCAACCCGGAAAGTTCAGACCTCATGAACCTACGCCTGAGCTAGCGCCGATCGGCCGACAAGAGGTCGTTTGGTTCTGATGCAAAAAAAGTAGTCGGAGGCCACCGTGTGGTGTGCCTCCGACTCACCCTGTGCAATCTCAGTGCCAGGAATGCTACACGCGCACAGTCGATATGGCGATCTACACGAACTCGCGTATTCGCGGGAGCACTGCGGCGATCTCCTCGAACAGGCTCGGCCAACCTCGACGCAGACGAGTGACCCTGCCCGATTCGAGGAAATTTCCGTCGAGAATGTGTGAAACCCGCAGATTCGCTGCAGGTGCGCCCAGCGCGGCCAGTTTGGCGTAGACAGGGTTGCTCGGAAGGTCGTGCTGATGCGAATAGGCGAGCACATCGTCCGCGGACCAGTCCCATACCGGCCCATAGGCCACAGTTCCATCGGTGCGGCGAACCGTCCCCCCGTGGTGTCGACGCTGCTCCGCTTTGTTGCTGCAGCAGCTCGCGCCTTGGCAGCGCTCGCTGATCTCACGTGCGAGAGCGGAGTAGTACATCGACCACCTGCCGGTTCCTTTCCTGGATTCGTCTGCCCGCACGCCCCAGACCTCCCCGTCACCGAACTTGGTGTGCGCAGCCCGGGCAGGCTGCGCAATCAAGGTCTCGAAGCCTCGTGCGGGTACATGAGCCGACGGGCTACCGCCGTGGTCCCATTCCCCGGTCCGGGCCATCACTGTCAGCAGCGTTGGTTCAGCGCGAATGATGTGCAGGTCCAGTCCCAGCTTCGTCGCAATCTGCTCGACGTAGGCGTAGGTCTCGGGGTATTCGAGACCGGAATCGAAAAAGGCTACCGGGACATCTGGGTCCGCCTGGCGGGCGAGATCGACAGCAACGACGGAATCTTTTCCACCGCTGAATGCGACGTACCCATCGAATTCGTCGAGGTGTTCGGCCACGCGATCGACGATCGTCGAAATGTCATGCCGCGAGGATCGAAGGGACCGTAGTCGAGTGAGATCGAGGCCGTCGAAATCGTTGCTACGCACCGCCACAACGATAGTCGGGACACGGACACTTCAGACTGGACAAAGCAGAAGCTGTACCCGAACAGGCGGAATTACCGGTTGCACAACGGCGGTCCGTGGGGCCGCTCGGCAGCAGTTTTCGGGGTGTTCGAGGTGTCCGGTGCCGGTGTTATGTTCGCCCGGATATCGTCCGTTGAATGAGCAAGAGGAAGAGGTGGCGACCGATGAGTCCCACAGAGTCCGACCCAGGCAGCGCGTTGCCCCGGTGGGTGGTCGATCCGTCGGCGGCGAACAATGCGACCGATCAGTCGAACCATTCCGAGCCGGAAGGGGGGTCGGAAGATCGCCACGATGGGCAGGACGGTGACCTCGTCCAGGACTCGGGCGTAGGCCATCCAGAACCCGCCCGTGAACAGCCTGTAGCCAGCGAATTCGTGCCGAACGACGCACCCAAAGTCGCAGCCAACAACGCTGATGAAAACGTGTCGAAAAACGTATCCCAAGCCCGGTCCAAAGTCGCATCAGAATTCGCGCAGAGAGACCGGCCCAGCTCCGCACCCAGCAGCTCCCCCTCGGCGAGCCAGCCCAATTCTGGTGCACATCGACCCACCTCGGAGCCGGCCTCACGGCCGCCGCGCGTCAACGATGGTCAGGCACCAATGCCGGACCGGCCCTCGGCCTGGCCAGGGCAGGGCGGCTCCGCACCCGCTGTTGAGCAATGGCACACCAACAAGTCGGTCGACAGTTCAGCACCGACGTCTCACCCGGAGCCAACAAGCGCCTCCGACTCTCTGGCAGTGACAGCTCATCGCCCCTTCACCTCGCAGCCCGTTCAGTTGGTAGAACCAGTGCCGACAGCAATTCCGACAGCAAGGCCGACAGCAGCTGTTGCCCCTCCGCGGTCGATCGACGAACTGGAGCTGATCCGCCGTGCGCAACTGCCTCCGAGCAAAGGTTGGCGACGGTGGCTCTACCGACTCTCGTTCGGTTCAGCCAATCCCGGACAGTCGCCGGCTGAACTCGAGTACGAGCAGCTCCTGCGCCGCGTACGGCAACCGGTTCGAGGGAACTACAAGATCGCAGTCCTGTCCATGAAGGGCGGGGTCGGAAAAACAACCACGACAACAGGGCTTGGATCGACATTCGCAGCACTGCGGGGCGAGCGCGTCATTGCCTATGACGCCAACCCAGATTTCGGGACGCTCGCCTACCGCATTCACCGAGACAGTGACCGCACAGTGCGGGACTTGCTCGCGGACAAAGAAGTACACAGCTACTCCGACGTACGGAGCTACACCTCGCAAGCGCGAAGCAGGCTCGAAGTTCTTGCAAGCGAGCGTGATCCGTCCGTTTCCGAGGCATTCAACGAGCACGACTACACCGCCGCACTGCGCATCCTCGAACAGTTCTACAACATCATCTTGACCGATTGCGGCACCGGTCTCATGAACTCGGCCATGGCAGGGGTCCTCAAAGAAGCCGACGCATTGGTCCTGGTCTCCTCCGCGGCCAAGGACGGAGCGCGCAGCGCTGGGGCGACCCTCGAATGGCTGTCGCGACACGGCTTCGACGACCTGGTCAAACGCACCGTTGTCGTCATCAACGAATCACGGAAGGGCTCGACGGCCCTCGATGTCGAGCAACTCAAGTCCTACTTCGCAGAACGCACTCGCGCCGTCCAGGTCGTCCCGTACGACGACCACCTTGCCGAAGGCGACACCATCGATCTCGAGTTACTGGGCAAGCCTGCACAACGCGCGTTCGTCGAGCTGGCTGCTCTCCTCGCCGACGACTTTCCTGCCAACGTCGGCCGGCACGCACCAGCGCCCGGCCCGAGTCCTTGGTGAGTTGGACCGTGCCGGTGAAAGTTGGCCTGTCCGTGGTGTCCGGGCGCGCCGTTAGAGTGCAGAGATGGTCGAACTATCAAGGGGCAGTGCGGCGCTCGACGTTGTGACGACCGCCTACAAGGCCGCAACAGGATGCGCGGTTTCGTGGCCACCAGCCGGCGTTTCTGGTGACTCCGCGTGCGCGCGGTGCGGTGGCGCGACAGAAGGTTCCGGACGGCGAGTGCGTGAGACTGTGTCGAGAACGTTCACCGGGTTCGACGGGTGGGTAGACGTTGCGGCTCCTACGATGTGTCACGTCTGCGTCTGGGTGTACACGACAACGGCACTTCGCTCGGACCTCCTGCTGGTCACCAGTGATCCAGTGTGCGCCACAAAATTGTCGAAGACCCGCTTACGTCGCGTTCTGGGACAAGCGATCTCTCCGACGTCCGCCGTCGTGGTTCCGTTACGCCCTGGGCGCAAGCACATTCTTCCTCATGCCCGGTGGGGTCGGGTCGCCGTCGACGACGTCGCGCTTCCATGGACAGAGCACGACGCGGAACGCCTGAGCGCAGTCGTGCGATTGCGACGGCGAGGGTTCTCCCTGGCAGCGCTTGCGCGCGCAGCGCCGGCATTCAGCACGCTCAAGAACATTCCTCATCGAACGTGGACGTCTGTGTTCGCGGATTGGGACAGCCTCGATCCGTGGCGAGAGCGTCCTGTGTACCTCGACCTCGCAGCGACGGCTTCAACGTCAACCAGAGGCACGGCATGACCCCGACCAGAGCTACGACACCGACCCGAACCTGGCTGGACGCAGCGAGCTTTCTGCCGCCCGTCACCGGTGCGGCAGCAATAGCTGAACGACTGTTGTTGCTGCTGCACTACGGAATCAACTGGGACACCGGGTGGGTGGGACGCCGGAGAGAGCTGTACTGGGACCACCACCTGCCAGACCGAGTCCGGGTCGCGACATACACCGGCGGAGCCGACCTCGATCGATGGTGGAGCACCGTGGCAACCGATCTCGAGTCAGCGCCGTCGACGAAAGAACAACGCCTCGAACTATCGGTCCTTCTACGCGAGGAATCGATACCGGTCCTGACCCTCTTACGGGAAAACACCACCGCCCTCGTACTCCGAACACGGATCGTGGCCGAAGCTGTTCAAGCGCGCCGGTCCACCGCAGCGACTGCTACATCGCCCAGGAGGCAGAAGTGACCTCGACCATGCGCTGGCAGCTCGACATCACAGCGGTCTCGGCAATCTCGCACCGCGGTGAACACAGCGCCACCACAACGACCTTGTTCCGGCGCGAAAAAATACAGCAGCCCAACGGTTCCGCAGCCTTGGTTCCGATTGTGTCCGGGAACTCCTTCCGAGGGGCGCTCCGGCGGATCGGGGAGGAGCTATTACGGGACGTCCTCGCATACGAAGGGCTTCTCAGCTTGTCTGCAGCACACACACTTCGGAACGGGGGCAGCCTGACCAAGGTCACCGGAGAGCCGCTGTCCGGCGAACGGCTACACCGGCTCCGTACATTGAACCCACAGGTCAGCGTGTTCGGCGGGAGCGGCGGCGGTCGAATGATCGACGGCTGTCTCCGCGTGGGCAAAGTGATCCCGCACGTCCTCGAAACCGACCACCTCATGAGCCGTCCCGCACCGGACCGTGCTGTCTTGAGCCAATTCGACACCATGGCGCTCGAACGGTACAGCCGGTTCGACGATTCCACCGATCATGACTTCCCCGCAGTCGGCCGAACCGACGCAGCCACCGTCGACGGTAGCTCTCTGATGCGTTATGAGATCGAAACGCTGCCTGCCGGTACACGATTCGAGTCCTTTTTGCGTCTCGATCGCGCAACCGATCTGGACGTGGCCTTCTTCTCCGACGTCGTTGGCAGGTTCGTCGAGTCCGGAACCATCGGCGGGCGTACAGCTATCGGACACGGCCTCGTCCGCACCAGATTCGAGCGGACCCTTCTCGCCGGCGACGAGCCGAAAGAGCTCGACTGGCGAACCCATCTTCGAGAGCGCCGTGACGAGGCGCTGGAAGTCATGGAGGCGTTGACGTGATGAGGCCGTTCGAGGTAAAAGCACACCTGGCGGTCGGACTTGCGCATGCAGCTCCGTGGGCGACGAGCCTCGATGGCTTGCTCGCATCCGAGATGTGGGAAGACGAAAAAGCCGCTGCTCGGGACCGCGGACAGTACCTCGAAGCCGCCGGCCCCGACGAGGTGCCCGCCGATCTGGATCTACCACTCGCTCGGTGCACTCTGGGGGGAGGCGACGACTGGCATTGGTGCGCGACATACGCCTATCCCGAAGACCTGGCCGACGCCCCGGAAATCCATCACTGGAGCGGACGACCCGACCACCGTGCGCTCGAGCAACTCGCGAGGTACCGACCATCGGTCATCTCCGACCGGCAGGGCCGATATCGCGCACGCCAAATGCCGCTCCTACTGACCTCCACGCGGACTGTGCTCTGGAGAGGTGTCGGCGACATCGACCGGGTGAGCGCAACCCTGGCGTCGATCGATGCGATCGGGAAGAAGCGCAGCCAGGGCGAGGGGCAGGTGCTGAGATGGGAAGTGCAGCCCGTCGACATCGATGACTGGTCGGCCGGCCACCTCCATCCGAACGGCCACCTCGGCCGCCTGAGCCCACGCATCTGTCTGCAGGGCAAACCAACAGTCGAAACAGGCGGTTTGGGCCGAGGCGCGATACGGCCACCGCACATGCACCGGTCGAGAATGCGCGAGCTATGCATGCCATGGACACCCCAGTGACCCGTGAACACGCACCGGAAACGTTGCGGGACAGCAACTTGTCGGAGCCGAACGCCATACTGACAACCATGCGAATCCGAACCCTCGATGGTCCACCGCTACCTGCCGAAATCTTGGCCCATGCGGCGCGCGCGGTCGTTCTTGCGGACCTTCTCGCCGGCCAAGACATCACCTGCGGCGAGAAGCCTTCAGCGAGGAGCGACGCAAGTCGAGACGCTTCGACGATCAACCGCGGTTGATCGCGCCGACTGTAACGGGGTAGGCATCACCAGGCAGGTCTGACCGGCGAATCGCGCGTTGATTCACGCTGTGCGGGAGCGTATTCGGTACACCTGCCGGGTCGTGATTCCGAGCTGGCTTGCACTGGACTCGGCTGGGACGTTCTGGGCCGAAAGCGTGGCTATCGTGAGCGCCTGTTGTTGATGCCGGGTAGGCCGGCTCTCTATGGCTGTGGTGTGCTGAAGCTCTTGGCGCTCTCGTGGTGTCCTTCCGCCCCAAATTCCGTGTTGTTCGTTGTACGTCAGTGCATGGGCGAGGCAAGCGGCTCTGGCGGGGCATTCTGCGCAGACCCGCTTTGCTCTGCTGGTTGCTCCACCCGGGGGCGGGAAGAACTCCTCGGGGTCTGTCTGTGCGCACAATGCGTCCGAGCGCCATGACGAAATGTCCGCCGCCGCGGGCGGGGGCAGTGGCGCGGCGATGGCTGTTTCGAGCGGTGTCACGTGTTGGGTCCTTTCTTTCGGGCGACCCGGCCTTTTTCGAGTGGGTTCGACGATATCGAGGGACCCGGACACTTCACGCAGCACACGTGGCGGTCCGGTGCTCTTTGAGCCCGGACCGTCAATGTCCCCGGCACTGAGTGCGCCGGGGACGTTGACGGTTGGTGTGACTGGGTGAAAAGCGTTCTGACGCAGTAAGATTGAGGCGTCCTGTTGTTGGTGAGACTGACCATCTTGCCCATCTTTCGAGGAGTTTTGCGATGCCGGATTTGGCGACTGCGGTAACTGTTGTGGATGCGTGCGGGAGGGCTGGTGTCCCGTCGTTGTTGATCTCGGGTCCGGGTATGGGGAAGTCGAGCCTGGTTCGAGCACTTGCTGCATCCGAGGGGGTGTTGTGCGAAACGGTCTTGGGGTCCTTGCGGGAGCCCGCCGACTTCGCAGGCCTACCGGTAGTCCGTGAGAGTGGCGTGAGATTGGAGGCCCCGGATTGGGCGCGACGGCTACATGCAGAGGGTGGGGGCTACCTCTTTCTGGACGAGCTGACCACGAGTCCACCGGCCGTTCAGGCGGCGATGCTGGCAGTCGCACTGGATTTGAAGGTGGGTGATCTGCAACTGCCGAAGGGGACTCGGGTCATCGCAGGTGCGAATCCGCCCGATTGCGCTGCAGGGGGGTACGAGTTGGAGGCTCCCTTAGCAAACCGCTTCTGCCACATCGAGTTCACGCCGTCTGTCGATGAATGGCTCGACGGTATGGCCACGGGTTGGGCAAGCACGGCCTCTTCGCGTGCGGTGACCAGCGACGAGCAGCGGGAGGCGTTGGTGCGCAGTTCCATCATCGGGTACATCCAGCGTGCGCCCGAGGCGCTCGATGCGTTTCCGAAGGTCGGAGTGCAGACAGGTGGAGCATGGCCGTCTCGGCGCACCTGGTCGATGCTTGCGCGGGTGTTGCCACATCTTTGCGACGACGACAATGCGGCGACCAACGCGGTGGTATTCGGCTTGATCGGGGAAGGCGCGGGTGTCGAATTCCTCGAATGGCGTCGCAAGGCCGACCTCCCAGACCCCGTTGCCGTGATCGAAAACCCCGAGACGGCGTTCGATTGGCGCTCGCGTCCTGATCTGGTGTGGGCCGTGCTGTCCGGCGTGACGGCGTGGGCGGCCTCGCGGGGCACCGTCGAAGCGTGGCGCAACGCCTGGGGTCCGCTGATTGCCGCCGCCGAGGCAGGAGCACCCGACGTGGCCGGGGCTGCGGCACGCACTCTGGCGAAAGCGCGACCGGCGAAGGCCGCTGTTCCTGCGAGCGCGCGCCGGTTTGCGCCGATGCTGGTGGCAGCGGGTTTGGTCGAGGCTGCGGCATGAGCGGCGTGCGTGAGCTCGAGCCGGTTGAAATGCGAGCGTTCCGACTCGCGCGGCTGGTGTCGGCTGAGCAGATGCCGTACTTCATGCGCGCTCTGTTCGCAGCGCAACCCGTGGCGGCACCGGGCCTGGGTACGTTTGCGGTCGACGCTCGGTGGCGGCTGTACCTGGATCCGGATCTGTTGGTCGGGCCTTGCGCGTGGCCGGTGCCGATGGTCGGTGCAGTGCTGCTGCACGAGGTCGGGCATTTGTTACGGGCACACGCCGACCGTGCCGCCGCTCTGGCGAAGCCCATCGATCATCTGGTGTGGAACTTCGCGGCCGACGCCGAAATCAACGACGACCTGTTGGCTGCGGGAGTCAGCCTGCCCGAAGGGGTGATCACCCCTCAATCATTCGGCTGCCTTTCCGGAGACACAGCCGAGCAGTACTACGACTACCTGCGTGACCCGATTGCGCATCAGACTGTCACCGAACTCGTTGGCGCTGAGGGCGATCCGGGATGCGGATCAGGATCGGGGTGCCCTGTGGTCCCCGGTGAACTCATCGGCTCGGGAGAAGTGATCACGGAGGGACTGGACAATGCGGAAGCGGACCTGGTGCGCCGATCTATCGCGCAGGCAGTTCGCGAAGCAGCTGGTACCGGTCGAGGTAGTGCCCCGGCGGGACTGGTCCGGTGGGCAGCTGATGTTCTCGCCCCGCCCACGGTAGCGTGGGATCGTCTGCTACGGGCCGTAATTCGGCGTGCGTTGGCAGAGCAGGCGGGTAGGACGAACTATTCGTACTCCCGTCCCTCCCGCCGCAGACCTCGATGCCGCGATGGGCGAAGTGGCGGGAGTTCTCAAAGCTGGTGGCATAGCACGCGACCGGGTTCGGATTCTGGCGTGTGACGCCAAATCCACTACGGCACAACACGTACGATCGGTCGCTGATGTGACGTTGGTTGGTGGTGGCGGAACCGATATGAGGGTGGGAATCGCCGCAGCCAACGCTGCGCGCCCTGCACCCCACGTCGTCGTGGTGCTGACCGATGGCGATACACCCTGGCCCGACCGGCCCACGAGGTCCCACCTAGTGTGCGCAATCATCGGCGGCGTCCAGGGTAGGGGCGTCACACCGGCATGGGCATCGACGGTGCACGTGCCAGTCGGATCGGGGGCCACACGATGAACGAAAGCGGACCCGTGGAACTGCTCAAGTACGCAGACAGGGTGCTCACCGGCACTGGAATCGCCGCCGCCGATATCCGCATCGTCGTCGCCAGCGCAGCGGCCGACGCCGCCACAATGGCGTTGCGCGCAGGGTGGGAGTGCGCGAGCAACGCCCTGATCCTCGTCGACGGTGACGAGCGATGAGCGTGGAGTGGTTCGACCTCGCGCAACGCCTCTATGCCGCCGAAAAGATGCAACCGGTCCCTCGGCTGGCACATGCCACCTTCAAGCCGTCCAGAGCCGCCGTGGCCGTGCGTGCGGTCACGCGAGGAACAACGCTGGCCGTGTCCGTCGCTCGAGATGGATGCACCGAAGAGTCCGCGCACGACACCGAGGCTCTGGCCCTGCTCGCTCGCAACGGGGCAACGACGGTGGGTACGGCTGAACCGGCCATGCTGCTCACCGATGACGCCGCGACGATACCGAGCCTGCTGGCCCTGGCGCGTGCGCACGCCCACCACCCTGATCCGGACATAGCGGGGGCTGCCGCCATGATCGGATGGTGGGCCGATCGAGCCGACCATCCCGGAACGTCGGCGGTGATCGATCTGGTTGCTGCGTCGTCCTCGCGTCTGGTCCTCGGCACTGCGCCCGACGCCGAGCGAGCGGCCCGAACATGGCGTTCCTGGCTCGGCATTACCGACGAGAGCGTCGCAGGCCTGCATGAGTGGGCAGCGTGCATCGCAACGGGACCGCTGTTGCCGCTTCTCGATCCGATACACGACGATGACCGATACTCCTGGGATCGGACATTGTCGGCCACGACTGCGGGCCACGACTGGTCACGGCCGGACAACTCAGCTAGTGCGGCCATGGGACTACGGACCCGATGCGATGCCGCCGACCTCAAAGCCGCTGCGTTGCTGAGTGATCCACTGTGGCGAGTACGTGCGCTGCATACAGGACACGTGGCCCAGGGCATCGCATCGGTGGCGGCACCGCCGACAGGTTCACGCCGCCGCAACGTTTCGGTGTCGGTGACCTGCGACCGGCTGGACTCAAGGATGCGGGTTGATTCGGCAGTTACGGGATGGGTCGGATCACCGCTCGATCAACCCTTCGAGCGCTTCTCTGCCGACGTCACGTCCGCACAGGTGGTCAACGGCAAACTGACGCTCGGTATCGGGGTGTTCGGAGCGCACGCACCGAACGACGGAGACCAGGTGACCTTGATGCCCCAACCGCCTTCACCGGCGACGATGCGAGCAGGACGGGCGAGGTACTGGAATCTGTACCGCGCTCGCCGTTCCTGGCTTTCGACCGGACAAGCCCCGAGCGCCGTGCGCCGCGAAGTCCCGCTCGATGTCCTGATAGCGGGTGCAGAGGACGCTCCGTGATCAGAAGACGACCAAAAGTATTCATGAACAACACATTAGAAGAAGAACGGGACAACAATGCGTATCGTCGCACCCGGAGCGGACACCCCGAACCCCGACGCAACACCTTTCAAGGGAACCGAACCGTCATCGCCCGCCCATTGGCCCGGATCACAGATCATGGCCGACCCGATCACTGCACGCGTGCTGTTCTCTGTGTGGTCCGGAGACCCCGTTGTCGTCGTCCCGTCACCACCGGGCGCAGGAAAAACTCGACTGGTCGCGTTGCTCGCCGCCGCCTTGGCCCATCGCGCAGACCTACGGGTGGGTATCGCGGCGCAAACCCGAGAACAAGCCGTGGAAATCGCGCGTCGGCTCGGCGCGCTGACAGATCGAGCAGCGTTGATCTGGAAGGCGAAAGCACCCCTCCCCGACAGTGGAAGCACTCCCGTAGTGACAGGACGAAAAGTGCGGTGGTCGAATGAGACTGGCGCAATTCTCATCGGTACCACGGCGCCGTGGCTCTTCTCGGACCCGGACCGAATCGGTGCCGATGTGTTGATCGTGGACGAAGCATGGCAATGTACCTACGCCGATCTGGGGGCGCTCGGCGCGATGGCTCGACAGGTCGTCTGCGTCGGAGACCCCGGACAGATCGATCCGGTGGTCACCGGAGACGTATCGCGGTGGGAGGGCAGCGAGACCGCACCGAACCTGCCTGCCCCCCTCGCTCTGCAAGCAGCTCACGGCGATTCGGTCGGCGTGGTCCGTCTGCGACACACCTGGCGTCTCGGCGCGAGGACAACGGCCCTCATTCAACCGCTGTTCTACCCCGGCCTGCCTTTCACTTCCCGTCGCCCACCGGAGCATCTGACCGATTCCAGCGGCCCCGGCCTGCCCGAACTCGCGCATCGGCCAGTGCGGGTCATCGGAGGCCCAACCGACCCCGTCCTGGCCACACAGTGCGCCCTGCGCGCGCGAGAACTGCTGGACGCCGATGTGACCACACCGGACGGACAGCGGGCCATGACAGCGGCGGACCTGGCTGTCGTCGTCCCTCATGTCACGCAGGCTGCCGCTGTCCGGGCCTTGCTCTCGGATCACCCCGACGTACTGGTCGGCACCGCAAACTCTCTGCAAGGCCTCGAACGCGCCGCCGTTGTCGTGTTGCACCCGCTTGCCGGGTACCGGACAGCCGAGCCGTTCAATCTCGACCCCGGCAGAGCGTGCGTGATGCTCACCCGCCACCGAGCCCACATGACTGTGGTCATCGATGACGCCACCGCCCACGTCCTCGAACACGCCGAACCATCCCCGGCTCACGCCACCCACACCGGCCTGATGGCCGCACTGCACTGCACGCCCGTCGTGTAGCGATCCCCAAAAAGAAAGGCACACAACATGTCCGACACAAGTATCGAGTACAAGGCCGAGCGGCTATCCGGCATCGAGACGCCGAAAGAACTCCACGCATCGGTCGAGGGACGCGAGCGTCCGCGCATCGGCTACACCCTCGATACCCAAAGCCGGGACAACGGTGTTCGAGCGGCCAACGCTGCCGAAGGGCTGATCGCATACGCCAGACCGATCGGCCTCGAAACCGAGGAACTGACAACGGTGTTCGGAGACTTTCTGAGCGACCTGCGGCACCTTGCCGACGCCGTCGGCGTCGATTGGGACGCCGTAGACGAACGCGGTCAAGACCACTACCGCTGCGAGCTGTACGGGACCGAGTAGGGGACGCTCTGGGGAGAGGAGTGAGCGGCGGTTCGGTGCGCCGGGTCGCTGCTCGCCCCAGGCCCGTCCCCGGCACTGGGTGCGCCGGGGACGTTTTCGCTGCTGAGCCCTAGCGAACTCCGGGTCCGGTGGGTAGTGTCCTGGCGTATCGGCTTGGTGGGTGGTTCCACGAAGCCGCGGCGACGACGACTTCTGTTGTTGTCGGCGTTTTCACCAGATGAGCGGACTGACCATCCGACTTCCGAGAAGTGCAGAGGTGTGTCGAATATGAGAGTCCTCGTCCGGATCGACGGTAGGAATCATGTACCTGCGAGCAGTTCGGGTTCGTCGCGATATTGCGTGGTAGCCGTAGCGCGCGGTGTTGCGGGGGTGTTGGCTGTCTTCGCTGCATTTGCCGGCTTGGCTTGGGCTGCACTGCTGCGCCGGACCGACGATGCCGCCATCGACGGAGATCCGCGTCGTGTAGCGATGGTGTTCGCCGTTTCCTCCGTGGCGTGTGCTGTAGCAACCGGGATCGAGTGGCTGCTTCGACGGCGTAGCGGCGCAACGGATGCCAAGCCCGTTCACAGGGCACGGCCACCGAGAGAGGCTGCGTCGCGCCACCACCGGACTGTGAACTCGAATAGTCGGGCGGCAGGGGAGTTCGACAGGCCCGAGCGTCTGGCCGGTGCGACATCGTGACGAGAAGATTCGCCCCCGCACTTCGGATCGAGGTGATCGTCGTCCGCGATCCAGATGGTCCTACCCACATCCAAGTCTTCGTCGACGGTGTTCCGGCTGCAGCAACACAATTTCACATCGACGCAGGAAGGGGATGGACGTGGGGCGACTGGGCCGACACACGAGACTGCGATCTCGCGGTCATCTCATCCGGAGCGCGGGGAGCGCTCGAAGACGCCTACGACGATCCCCCCGGTGGTGACGCCGTCCGCGGCAGGATCGGTGACTGGCTGGACGGCGCTGAAAGATCGGAAAATTAAGCAGCAGAGTGATATAGCGCCGCGTTGTTGGTCGCATAGCGGCACAGAGACCAGTCAGAAATTGATCGACAGACCGACCATCTGTCCCACAGAAACGGGAGTACCCATGCAATCCTCGATCTCGACAACGCGGCCGCCCTCGGTCGACCTCTCACCGCACGCACGAGCTGCCGGCAGTACCGGCTGCAGCTCGAACAGTAAGGCGCACAGCGCCATCGCCAGCGAAGTCCATCGCCGGATGCAACACGGCCTGTCTGAGAGGTACTTTGCTGCTACTCCGAACGCCGCCGACCGCTTCCGACCAACCGTTCCTGACCATGAGCTGACGGACCACGTTTTCGAGGTGGTTTTCGGATTGCGGTGGCGGCAGGTGTTCGACTTGGCGCGCACCCTCGACGTCGAGTCCGATCTGCTGGAAACCGCACCGGAGACGGTCAGCGCCGCGTGGTGGTGCGCACCCGGCTGGCGGAAAGCGACACATGCTGCCCACACGGCGGCCTGCGGCGACAATCGGCGTCACGAACTCACAGCGACCATGAACCTGCTCGGCGTCCTCGGATGCGGGGCTGCCAGAGTCGCTGCCCGCGATGTCGGCCGAGGCTTGGTCGTACGAGATCTGATCGGTTCCGATTTCACTCAAGAGCACTACGACTACCTGACCGGGCCGTGGCGTCGCAACGTCGGCCCGGTCCATCCCGGCGACCGGCCACTAGACCAGTACCAGACGGCCCCGAACTCGCAACGCTTGTGACACCCGGGCGCATATTGCCCGCCCGGTGCAGCCACAGGAGAACGCTCCTGGGTTGCGATTCAGTGGCCGGCTGTCACAGACCTCACCGCCACGCTATCTACCCCGTGCAGGACTGCGTTTGCTATCGCGCTCACTACGAAAGGACTCCCTGATGGACCCACAATCCGGCCGAGACGGCCTCATCCACGACGTAGAGCGCCACCTCGCGGCCGAAGATGGCCGCCGCGAGGCTCGCACTGTTGCGCTTGCATGTGTCGGCTACGTCGTCGGCATGCTCGCGATCTTCAACGGGGCTCTGCCGATCGTGAAGGATCTGGTCACCGTCAGTTTGGTCATCTCCTTGGCCGGCACGTTGCTCGCTGCCTTCTCGGCTCTGACTCTGGCACTACTGCATCGTTGGTCAGACCGTTCGGACCGTAGGCGGCGCGGAAGCTGCGGGCATGCCGACTTGCCGGCGGAGGCGGTTCGATGAGCGCGCGCGGACGACTCCGCATCGCGGTGCCCATCGTGATGGCCGTACTCGCGGTCGGGACGTACACGTTCGGAACGCACGCCGATCCGCTCTCACGACTAGCGGTGGTCAACACCCCAGACCCAGCCGCGGCGAGCACGCCTGTACCCATCGCGCAGCTCCTCGCTCAGCTCGAAACGGTGGACTCGCTCGCAGACGTCGATGGATACGACCGATCCTGCAAGAAGGGCTCAGGGTGCGTGTTCGGCCCGGCGTGGACCGATGACTCGTCCGCCCCTGGATCGCACAACGGCTGTGACACTCGAAACGACGTCCTGGCAACCCAACTGATCGACGTCGAGTTCAAGCCCGGAACCCGCGACTGCAAAGTCGCAGCAGGGATACTCCACGACCCCTACACAGGATCGACGATCGACGACCTCGGGAAGATTCAGATCGATCACGTGTACCCGTTGGCGAGGGCGTGGGACGCAGGGGCGTGGGCCTGGTCGATCGACCAGCGAACCGCCTTCGCCAACGACGTCGACATCAACTTGCTCGCGGTGGACGGACGTACGAATCAGCAGAAGTCGGACAAGGGAATCGACACCTGGCTGCCACCCAACGCGCCATACCAATGCCGTTACGTCACTTCGTATCTCACCGTGGCCGCGAAATACGACCTCGACATCACCAGCGCCGATGCGCGAACAGCGTCGAGCGTCTGCAGCCAATGACCCAACGTTCGGAGGACGCCATGACCGAAACCGACCCCACCACCGACACAAACGCTGTCCCGCTCCACCCCAACCCATGGATCATCACGACCGCACCTGATCGAAACAGCTACACGATCGAATTGCCCAGCAGGGGGATCTCGTTCGCGATTGACGCCGATCTACGATTCCAGCTCCTCGATGCCCTCCACGACCCGGAAGAGCGATGATGGGCGACGCCACGGCCATCGAATGGACCGACGCAACCTGGAACCCGGTCACCGGCTGCACCGCAGTCTCGTCGGGCTGCGATCATTGCTACGCCCAAACCCTCGCTGAGCGGTTCCGCGGCACACCGGGGCACTACTTCGAGCACGGATTCGACGTCGAGATGCGCCCCGGCAAGCTCGACCAGCCGCTGCGATGGAGCCGGCCACGCCGGATCTTCGTGAATTCGATGAGCGACCTCTTCCATCCAGCAATCCCGGACGACTACATCGCCCGGGTGTTCGCGGTGTTCGCGGTGATCGCGCTCGCCCGCCAGCACACCTTTCAATTGCTCACCAAGAGACCCGCTCGGATGCGGGCACTGCTCCAGTCCGATGCCTTCCGCCGCGCCGTCGACGACGCCATCGCTGGCGTCGTCGCAGCCTTCCGCCCCGCCGATGTCTGGTACCAGAGCTGGCCGCTGCCGAACCTGTGGATCGGCGTCTCGGCCGAAGACCAGAAGACTGCAGACCTGCGAGTATGGGCGCTGCTGGACACGCCTGCAGCTCTTCGGTTCGTCTCTGCCGAACCGCTCCTCGGACCGATCGACTTCACGCGCCTACGACCCAGCAGAATCGGAGGAGCGCTGACTCGCGACGGGCTCCGTTCGGTCGAAGACTCGAAATGCGGCGGCGAGCGCGAACCAGCGCTCGACTGGGTGATCGTTGGCGGTGAGTCCGGCCGCGGGGCACGGCCTATGCATCCGCGATGGGTACGAGAGATCCGGGACCAGTGCACCGCTGCCGATGTGCCCTTTCTGTTCAAGCAGTGGGGCGAGTGGGCACCAGCGGAGGTGATCGCCAGATTCCGCGACTACCACCACTTCGACGACGGCACCGAAGTTCGACGAGTCGGCCGTAAGGCCGCCGGCCGGATCCTCGACCGACGGGTGTGGGACAGCGTGCCCGACGGAGCCGGACGATGAGAGGATCGCTCGACATCACGGCATCGGACTTCTTCTGCGGTGCCGGCGGATCTACGACCGGAATGATCGCCATCCCCGGGGTGAGGGTATCGGCAGCGTCGAACCACTGGGACAAGGCAATCGAGACGCACCAGTACAACCACCAGCACACCGAGCACATCCTCGCGGACCTCTCTCAGATCACTCCGAAGCTGTTTCCTCGCACGACAATCGGATGGTTCAGCCCCGAATGCACCTGGCACTCGAATGCTCGCGGGGCCAAGCGCCTCGCCGCGCAGATCTCGTTACTGTCCGACGACCTACCGTCCGAGGCCGCCGAGCGATCGAGGGCGACGATGTGGGACGTCGTTCGGTTCACCGAGTATCACCGATACGAATTGGTTTTCGTCGAGAACGTCGTCGAGATCTACTCATGGCCTCTCTACAGGCCATGGATCGCGGCGATGCACGCCCTCGGTTACGAACATCGCCTTATCTGCCTGAATTCGATGCACTCATGGACTTTTGGGACACCAGCGCCGCAGTCCCGCGATCGCCTCTATGTGTGCTTCTGGAAGGCCGGCAACCGGGCACCTGACTTCGAGACCGTGGTCCGTCCGCCGGCAACCTGCTCTCGCTGCGGGCCCGTGCGTGCGTTGCAGGCCTGGAAGAACCCAGGGGTGGCTGTGGGTAAGTACCGTAGCCAGTACTCCTACCGGTGCCCCGCACGTGCGTGTGCGGACACCGTGCTCGAGCCCGACTGGCTCCCTGCCTCGACCATCATCGACTGGACCAAGACCGGCCAGCGGATAGGGGACCGCACTCGTCCGTTGAAGCCGAAAACGATCGCACGAATCCAGGCCGGCATCGACCGGTATTGGGCAGCTCCGCATGCCGAGGACGCGAGAGAAGCCGCGGGCACGCTGTTCGAGTATCGGCAGGCAAGATCACGGCCGTCTGAGGGGCGGGCCCCGGTGTTCGAGCCGTTCGTGTCGGTGCTGCGGGGCCAGTCGAAGAATCATCGAACCTCGGAGGCGCTGTCGACCGTATCCGCGGGCGGCCGCCATCATGCGGTGATCACCCCGTTCATCGCAGAGCTGCGAGGTGGAGGTTCGACTGCGCGATCGGTCAGCGACGCTCTCTGCACCGTGACGGCATCGGGTAACCACCATGGCTTGGTCGTGCCCGCTGCCGCTCACCATCGAAAGTCCACACGCCGACCGATCGCTGTCGAAGACCTGTCCTTCAGAATGCTCGACGTACCGGAACTCAAAGGCGCAATGGGCTTCGCGTCGACGTACGTTCTACGCGGGGGAACCAAGCAGCGAAATGTTCGGATGTGCGGAAACGCGGTTACCCCACCGACCTCGCGAGATATCGTGGGAGTCGGCGTGCAGAGCTTGAGCCGTTGACATCGGCCAAACAGTCGTTCTGTAGTTGCATTCAAGGTTCCCGGGCAAAGGGGACGCACCGATTCTGTTGTCGTCGCCTCTCCTCCAGTTTGATCATCGTCAGACCCCGTATATGCGGGTCCTGACGGAGATCGGAGAAGTCATGAGCGACGACCGGGCTAGCCGAATCGATCCATCCAGATTGCACTTGCTCGACATCGAGAACATGGTGTCCGGCGACGTTTCCGCTGTCCGATGCTCCGCCTGGTGGGCGGACTACGTCACCGATGTGGGTGTCGGAGAGCGTGACCAGATTACGGTCGCCGCAGCCTGGCGACATGCCGCGCCGGCATTCTTCGCCGTCCCGGCGAACGCTCGGCGTATCGGTGTCACGTCCGCGCCGGATGCCGCGGACCTCGCGTTGCTCGATTCGGTGGATGTGGGCAGGGTGGCTCACCAGCACGATGAGGTGATCATCGCGTCCGGGGACCACATCTTCGCACCGCTTGCACGCGCGCTCCGGGCTGCCGGCGTTCGAGTCGTTCAGGTCGTTGCCTCCGGCGTCGGTGTGAGCGCCGAACTGTACTGCAGCTGTGACGATCTGATCTGTCTTCGTGGATCGGACCGTGTTGTCGAGGCGCATAACGCGCATTCGACGAGCGCAGCGCGGCGTGGCCCACGTGCGTCCGAGCGCAGCTCGGGTGTCGCCGTGTTCGCAGCGCGGATGGCCGATAGTCGGCCGCAGTTACGGACTACCGATCGGGCAGCGCAATGAGCGGGGAAGGCAGCGTGACGTCCTACGACGACGAGGAGCCAACGGTCTATCCGGACGGGTCGGTCGGCGGCGGAGTCGAGCGAGGGGGTGAGGAATTGAGCGGCCAGTACGGGCCGAGTCGTTTCTCCCAGGCGCTCGTGTGGTGCGCCGGCCCGACGTACGTACGTACTGCGCCCGTTGGTACATGGACTCTGCTGCAGAGCGTCGGAGTAGCTGGTTTGTTCTCGACAATGATCGTCGCGCTGAGCGCGACGATCATTGCGGGGCTTGCCGACATGGGTCCTGTGTGGGCATCGATCGTCAGCGTCGTTGTTGCCGCCCTCTACTTTTCGTATCGCCGCCTCGTGGTGGCGACCGTGGCGTCCACCGTGTTCGCGCGGTCGCGACGAACCGGATCGCATCTCGTCAGTGTGGCCGTCATGGCGTCCGTGAGCGTGCTCACTGCCGGGACGGGTTCCTGGGTGTTCGGGATGGCGATCTTCGGGCAAGAGGTTCGCTCTCAGGTCGCGGTGAACGTGGCGATGCATCAACAAGACGACTTGAACGAGTGGTACCGCAGCCGAGAAGCCAACCGTGATGTCGCGTCGAGGATGTACGCCGAGCAACTGTCGCAGCCTGCGCAGATGCGAGACAGCCTGCAGGACGCAGTCTCCGGTCTTGAAATGCGCGAAGCCGGGGCCTGGCAAATGGTGATGTGCGAGATGACGTCTTCACCCGATTGTTTTTCCGGCACAGGCGAAGTAGGAATAGGCCCTCGGTCGGTGGCGGCCAATGAAGAGCTGGATGCTGTCACCACTGAGCGCACTTCGGCCCAGCAGCGGCTTGCCGAGTACACCGTCTTTCCGGTGCCTGCCCCCTTCGACGCAGTCCAACTTGCAACGTGCGGATACTCGAAACAGACGACCGAGTTGACGCCCTACGATTCCGACCGCTGTCAGGGCATGCTGCTGGTCGAATCGAGCGTCGACCAACTCGCCCCGGAGCACCCACCCGCGCGCTCGAGCAACGGGCTTCTCCCGCACCTCGAGGCATTCGGTTCCTTGCTGTGGAACTCCGAGAACGCGGGCCCGGTCTGGCTCGTCGTGGTCGGGCTGTTCTTCGTTCTGGTCAGCGTGGATCTCCTACCTCTGTTGTTTCTCGTGCAGAGCGGCCGACGCGGATGACTTCTAGTTACTTCAACACCTGCGACCATCGTGATGCCGATCCCGTCGGCGTTCAGCAGCATTCGGAAAGGCCACGGCCATGACAACCCCCACCCGACCGGACACGATCACTCGACCCGGCCCCATCGCACGCTTTCTACTCGGTTGCTGCGGTGCCAACTGGATGCACATCAAGGAAAAAGCGGAGCTCAACTGGTACTGCAGCCTGGGGATGTCGGTGATCGTGACCTCGATCATCTCGGGCATTTCCGCAGTGCTGCTCGCTACCACTGGCTACTCGAATCTGCCGCTGGCGCTGGTGATTGCCATCGGAGTGGTGTGGACGATCGTCGTGTTCAACGTCGACCGCCTGATCGTTTCCCGGCCGCTCACCTCGTCGCGGTGGCGGAGCAAATTCAGCCTGTTCTTCGTGCGCTTTCTCCTCGCCGCGGGCATCGCGATCTTGATGGCCGAGGGCGTTGAGCTGACGCTTTTCGACGACGAGATCTCAGCGCAGGTCGATCGAGACAACAATGCTGCAGCAGTCCGGCAGCAGAACGAGTACAACCAGGCTCGGCTCGATGCCAAGGCATCGGCAGAGCAGAGGTACAAAGAGCAAATCGAGTACCCGAACACAGCCGTCGACCGTCTCACGGCCTCGGTCGATGCCGCGACGAAACAGGTCGAGGACGCGAATCGCGTGCTCAAGTGCGAATCAAACCCGGCACCGGACTGCGAGACGGGAACCGGCATCCCGGGGCTCGGCGCAGAAGGACAAGAGGCCTCCGCTGCAGTCGCGAGAGCGAACGAAGCGCTTCAGCGAGCAGTCGCTGCGCGCCAGGACTACACGGTGATACTCAAACCATCAGGCTTCACCGCCGACCAGTTGCAAGCGTGCGGCCAAGGACCGACGAGCACTGACCTGACACAGCAGGCCATCGATACATGCCAAGCACAGATTCTGGTCAGCGAACAGGTCAACGCTGTACCGGTACCCAGCGAGGCTGACACCAGCCAGAACGGGCTACTGCGTCGGATCGTCGCGCTGTCCTCACTTGCCTCCGGAGAACACGGAACCACTATCTGGGCAGTACGCATCCTGTTGTTCATCGTGCTCGCCAGCATCGATCTGGTGCCGTTGACCGCGAAGTTCGTCGGCGGCACCACCGGTCATGACGCGCGGGTCCGCAAGGACAGCATCGACGCGAACAACGAACTGGCCGAGAAGATCAACGACTCTGTGCACGCTGTTCCACACTTCCTGGAAAAGCAGAGGGGATGGAAGAAGCCCGCGGCCGATCAACGCCGCGCGTTCTTCACCGACGTCTTCGAGAAACAAGCCGACGACATTCGGGGGCGCTGGCAATCCCCGACCAACGCCCGTGACGATGTTCTCGATGAGCCGGAGACACTCGTCGACCCGGACTCCGAACCGACGAACGGTGTCGGACCCGGATACGTCCTCCGAACGACTGACGGGGACAAATTCCAGCTCGTGGAACCACTCCCGGACGCTCGAACACGGTGGTACGACCTCTGGCTGTGCACCAGAAAAGATCGTGAGGACGAAGACCAAACGACTCGGGAGGAATACTTCGTAGCCAAGATCGGGAAAATCGATCCTGCGTTTGCGCCGGCCAAGCAGCCAGCGTTAAAAGGGCTCGAACGCGACGTTCTCGCTCGGCTCATTCCGTTGGGTCGGCACCATGTCGTCGACATAGTCAGTGGACAAGACGTGCAGCTAGACGACGATTCCGAGAGACCGTTCATCGTCATGAGGCACTACCCGCTAGGCGATATGAAGAAGTACGTGGAGGACCGATGGGGTAACGAAGTGCCGATACTTCCACTGCTGGAGTTGATCCACCAGACGCTGGAAGCTCTGCTCGTGACGCACCGCGCCGGCTTCCTGCACCTCGACATCAAGCCTGCCAACGTCCTTGTCGACTTGATCAATGGAGAACCTCACGCTGTGCTCACCGACTTCGGTATCGCCGGAGCGACCCGCGCATTCGATCAAGCAGGGTTCACCGACATGGACTCCACCTTCACCGGCACGTACAACTACGCCGCGATCGAACAGATCCTCCCGGGGCGCGGACTCGGCCATCAAACGGCACTGTGCGACCTGTGGTCAGTGGGCGCAATGGTCTATCGGCTCATCTCGGGGGCGTACCCGCGTGACTTCGCCGAGTCCCGTTGGGTCGACATGCCCCTGCTCGACAACGGCAAAGTCGACCGCCGATCGGACGAGTACCGACGGTGGCTGGAAAAGACCAGGCCTGACGCGCCCCGGCTGGACGTCATCACCCCCGGTGTGCCTACGCCGCTTGCTGATCTCGTCGAACGATGGCTATCGAACAACCCACTCGATCGAGTTGATCGCACTGCTCTGACGTTGGCCGAGGGTGAGAGCCTGTCCGACCCCGGTGCGCTGCTCGAGAACCGCGGTGACGAAGCCGTGATGTCGGACGCTCTGGCACGCCTCGGCTCGACGGTCAGGGGCATACGATGAACAAGCATCTACCACTGAGAGAGGCACGTGCGATGGTCCCCAACTCTTCGCCAGTTCCGCCCGCGAAGATCGGGATCCGCGAGGCACTGCGTACCCGGATAGCCTGCGCTGCGTTGTGGATCGTTTTCGTCGCTGTGCTGGTCTTCGGTGTGGGGAGAATCGACTTCGTCCGTGACAACGCCGCACTGGCAGTCTTTCTCGTGGGAAGTGTTGTCCCACTGATGGTGTGGCGGTTTGCTGGTATTGGCATTTCAGACCTGAAGTATCGCCGCGAACGTGGGCAAGGGCTTGGGTCCCAGGCCGGTGCTTCATGGACCGATCGCGAGGAACAGACAGAACACGATCCCTTCGATCCTGTGGCGCAATCACAGGCCGCCTCCCCCCGCCGCGACGATCGGAATGACATGTCTCGCAACCTGTTCGACTTCCACGATGAACGCCGTCCGGAGCGAACACCGGCACCGCAACCGTTCGGTCCCGACCGGGTGCTACGGCAAGCGAGTCCGGACGATTTCAGTGCGCCTCGTGCAACGGTCAACCCGGACAGCCTGACCGTCACCCGTCACGTTCCACTCGGCGGTGAAACCGACTCTGTGCAAAGCGAAATGACCGATATCGGTGTGCCCCCTGCGTCTCGCGTAATCGATCGTGGCGAGCCCAGTACGAGTACGAGCACCCGAGGCGGAGCCCTTGACCGGTTGTTCGGCCGATCGACGGACCGGATCGATACCGAGGAATCGACAGTAGGTCGAATACTGTCGTTTCCCGGCGGCGGCGGTGGCGCACTCTTCTTCGACGCCGACAGCGCGACGGACGCCGGCCCGCGCAAAGAAAATCAGGACTGGGCGATCCTCAGCGGGTCTTTGCTGGGTATAGCCGATGGGGTCGGCGGGCGGTCTGCCGGCGGTCAAGCATCTCGCGCTGCGCTGCGGGCAGTCCGCGATGCGATCGAGGAAGACGGCATGAGTCTGGCGTCGGCGGTTACGCGTGCGAACACCGACGTCCGCGCGCGCCAGGACGACGACCCCGCGGATCGAGGAAGAGCAACGACTCTGGATATCGTTCACTTGGATGAAACCGGCTATCTGTACGGCGCCCATGTCGGTGACAGCCGCGTCTACATTCTTCCTGCGCGAGGTCGGCGACTGAGAAGATTGACGGCAGACCATTCGACCGGCAACACGCTCACACGCAGTATCGGTGGTGCGCGGTCGGTCACGCCCGATGTGTGGGCCCACGAGGCAGAACCAGGCGACATCGTGCTCGTCGCCACGGACGGTCTGTGGAAAGGCTCACTGCACGAGAATGACATCGAATCAACGTTGGTGGAGGCGCGACAACGCTCCACGATTCACATCGCAGAACGCCTCGTTGAGATTGCCAAAACCGGTGCGACCGACAACATCACAGTGATCGTGGGCCGAATCCAGCGCGCGTGAACTACAGAATCCATCGGTTCTGTTCGTGAAGGCCGTAGCGCGTCATGCTTTCCTCGACCGAGGAGGAAAGCATGACTGCTCTGATCATCATCGCAGCACTGGTCGCTACAGCCGCTGTCATTGCGAAAGTGGTTCGGACCCAACGCGCACAGGGCACTTTCGCGGGGAACGCTCCTCGCGCCGTCTCCAAGACGGTGCAGGAGCGTCTTCGGGTTCCTCTACCCACCCCCGAAAACGTTAGTGTCCGGGTTCTGGACAAGATCGTGAGCGGTGCGATCGGCACCGCTCGAACGAAGTTCATGCCGGTAGGCGTGCTCCTCGAACTCGCTCCGGAGATGTATGAACGCGTCGTGCCGATCTGGGTGCAGTTCTCCCGTGAACTGGGAGAAGATCTCGCCGCCCGTGCTGAAGCAGAATCGTGGAACTACTCCGGCGTTGCGTTCTCCCTCCGCGCAAACCCGGCTCTCGGCCGACGAGATGTCGAGGTAGTACTTCGCTATCCCGACGGCGACGACTCTCCGACCGACCAAGTCGGCGACGTCCCTCGCCGACCGCGCGGCGAGGACGACATCACCGATGTCGCGCCGGGTGACGCCTCCGAGCTGTGGTTCGCCGATCTGCCCGACGGTCGACGCGTCGCTCTTCGCAAGGGTCGGCGCTACGTGGTCGGCGCATCCTCCACATCCGACATTGTCGTTTCCTCGCGGACCGTCTCACGGGCACACGCTGCCCTGCGCTGGCATCCCGCCGCTCAGGTGGTCGAAGTCGAAGATCTCGACAGCACCAACGGCACCTGGCTCGACAACAGCCGGGTGGCCCCCCGCGAACCGAGGGCGGCGACGTCCGAGTGCGTGATCCGACTGGGAAAGCACGACCGGATACGTCTGGTGAAACGAAGTGCCTCGGGGGCGTCGAGATGATCGCCGACATGCTCGCGACGCTGTCCGTACTGGCGCTCACAGTTCTCGCCCTCCTGCGGGTACACACGGAAGCGGTGGCGACTCGACCAGCAGGTGGCGGCGCACCCGGTTTCAGCGGCGGGCAGAGTTCCAGCGACCTCGCGGCTCTTGGGGGACCTCCCGCGCTGGTGCTGACTGCAGCAGCCCAGCTGGGTTGGTCCGTGCAGCATTCGTTGCTCTACGTCGCGGCGGCAGCGGTGGTTCCGATCGTGTTGTGTGCGTTCGTTCGGCGCGTTGTGGGCGCATCCGCCTCCCTCGTGATCCCAGTCGCCGCCTGGACCCTCACGTGCCTCGGTGCCGTGACGGCGGAGAGGCTCTATCCGGGTAGCGGCGTCGACCAGGCGCGGTGGGCCTTGGTCGGGGTGGCCGCGTTCCTCGTCGCTGCGTGGATCGGCAGTACGTGGAACACCACCGCTCGCTCGATCACGGGGACAGGCGTAGCGGTCGCAGGTTGTGTCGCACTGACGCTTCCCCTCATGCCCGGGATCGGCGTACTAGTCAACGGTGCCCCTGGTTGGATATCTGTCGGGCCCTTCGTCGGACAGACGGGCGATCTGGCCAGAATCCTGATCATCATCGGATTGGGATCGATGCTGTATGCCGCAGGACCAGCGCTGCGAGCGGGAAGGGTTACGCCCGCGTTGCTAGCCTGCTGGCCGGTCGCCTTCGCCGCGGCCCTCGGTGGCTACGCATCCGACCTCGGTCCGGTACTCGTGCTCACCGGTGCAGTAGCAGTCATGCTGATCGTGTGCGGCCCGCCACCGCGCGTCTGGATCGGATTTACGGCCGTCGGTACAGTCCTCGTCGTCGCAACCTTTTTCGGTGTGGGAAAGCTCCGCGCCCGCATCGACCAGATGTTGAACCCCATCACGTCCGACGGACAGCTTCAGAACACAGGCGCGGCACTTCGGTCGTTCGCGACCGGAGGCTGGCTCGGCACCGGCTTCAACAACGGATCCCCGCTCGACGTCGCCAACGTAGAGAACGACTTCGTCCTCGCCGGCATCGGAGAGGAACGGGGAGCGATAGTGGTCATAGCAATCTGTTGCCTATTCGGTGCCTTGGTCACCGCCTGCTGGCTGTCGGCAATCCGTGCCACCAGCGCAGGGCCACGCCTGATCTCGACCGGCCTGGCAGCCATGGTGTCCGTGCAAGCCCTGTACGTCACGCTCGCCACCATCAACAAGGTGCCTGTCACGGGGATGGTCGTCCCGTTCCTCTCCAACGGAGGAAGCTCGCTGACCTGTATGTGGATCGCCGTCGGGCTTATCGTCGGCATCGGATCCCACCGCTGGCGGCCGGTTCCAAGCGTCCCCGAACTCCGCGTTGTCGCACGCGTCGACCGAACGAAGTGGGCGATCCTCGGACTGTGGTTGATCGTCATCACTTTGGTTGCCTGGCAAACCGTCGTACCCGAAGTTCCCGCACGAACCGCAGCCCAGGATGCCGCGTCACGAAACCCCGGCCCGGTTGTCTTCCGCGACGGGACGCCGTTCCTCGTCCCATCGACGATGCGTGACGCGACCACCGATGCCGACGTGCAAACCCGCACCCTGGAGTCGTCGATACCGCAGCTCAACGGAGACATCGACGCCGCCTACTTCGTCGCCACGAACATGAGCGCCGGCACTTGCTTACGACCATGGCTGGAACACCTTGTTGTGAAGAAGGCATGCGAATCACCGACAATGGTCACCTCCCTCGATTCAGCGGTCCAGACCGCTGCCCGCGACGGTCTCGAAACCCGCGGATACGAAGGGGACGTCGTAGCCTTGGACCTCAAGGACGGCAGTATCCTCGGCCTCTACTCACACCGCTCGGACCAACACTCCTATGACGCCGGCTACCCGGCGGTGTATTCGCAAAGCGCACCGGGATCGACGTTCAAAACCATCGTCGCAGCCAGCGCCCTGAGCGCAGGACAGAACACCACCACGCCGGTTCGCGACGAATACACACCCCCGGGCGGGGTCGGCATCGTCCACAACGCCGGCAACATCGAAGGCGGCGGCGATCTGACCCAGGCACTTGCGGAGTCCAGTAACACCGCATTCGCCGAGATCGCCATCCGAACCGGTCTGCAGTCGATCACCCAGATGACCGCGGTGCTCTCCGCCGATTCCGCCGACTTCCCGACTCACCCCGGCATCGTCGTGGGAGGCGTCGGCGACGACCCAGATGCGCTTGCGCGCACGGGATTCGGTCAGCAGGACGTCCGCGCATCACCGTACGAAATGGCCGTGGCGGTGGGCCGACTCGCGACGAACGGAGCACTACCCCGCGCGCGGGTGCAGCTAGGGCAATGCACAGACGACCAGCTGGATGTCGACTCCGTTACGTCGCCACCGGCAACCGCACTCGTTCTCGACAACCCGGTTACCGGACCCGTGCTCGACGGTATGCGGGCGGTCGTGCAGGACGGACACGCAGGCGAGCTCGGGATTCTCGACATGCCGGTCGCCGCGAAGACCGGCACCGCGGATGACGACCGCGGTTCCTACGACGGCTGGGTAGTCGCACTCGCGCCGGCAGAGAACCCCGAAATAGTCATCGCCGTCCGAATCTTGGGCGGTGAACAGTCGCCTCGATCCGGTGCAGCGGATGCCGCTCCCGTCGCAGCCGAGGTAGCGGTGGCGGCAATCGACGCAGTACGAGAAGATATCGGCCCGTGTCGCAAACCACAAGGAACGCAGGGAAAATAGTTCATGACGGCAACGAATTACACCACGGTCGAAGTGTGGGCCTCGGACATCGTCAAGTACCGAGATGACGGTGCGAACAACAGGCGCGTCCCCGTCGTAAGGTTCAGCCCGCCGAAACAGGTCGGACCTGCGATCCAGCTGGAGGAAGGGGACCGCCTCGAAATCGGTAGGCCCACCAAGAACGTCACCGACGGATACAGACGACTAGATGTGCCGGATGCACATAAGGCGTTCTCTCGGAACAGTTTTTTGATCACGGAGAGGGCGGACGCGACGCAGGTTAGGACCAAGCAGCGCGGAGGCTGCCATATCCAGTGGTGGGGTCACGCAACCGCTAGAGCGCTGAGAATGAACGAGAATTTTTTCGTGACAACGGACCCCACGTCGTTCCGAGTCGATTGCTCGGGACCGTTGGAACGCGGTCAAACGACATCCCACGAGCAGGCAGTCTGGGTGCTCGTACATCCGGGCAGGGTGCATCGGTTGCCACCGACGTCCCCGAACTATGTTCCGGGCGAATTAGAAACCGGTCTCACAGCCGGAGAAGACCCGACTGACCAGTACTTCTACCCAAAGGTCGTGCCGGGGACCAAGGCGCATCGGGAGTATCTGGCCGCACTCGATCTAATCGAATGGCACTTCAGCGATCTTCTGGAGTGGCCGCCGCGTTTCGAGCCTTCGGCGAGCAGGCCCGGGCTCTCTGGCGAGCGTCAGAAGGTGCTGCTTTTCCGTCACGCCCTGACCCAAGTCGGGCACCACGTCGATGCCGACGCCATTCACGCTCTCCCGGATTCGTTTCTACAGTGGATCGTCGCGCACAACATGCTGTCGTTCCACGATCATCGGCAAGACTCGCGCCTGGGATCGCTCGACTAGAGCGATCCCCGATCACTGTCCGGGCGTATCGCCGTGTTCTGTCAAGAATGCGGGCGAAACACACTGACTCGGCACGGCTGTACGACCGCAGTGATCAGGGCGTCCGCCAAGGTGGGATCGCTCGCAGGAAGCGATCCCACTGCAAGCACCAGCCTGTTATTTCGAGTGACGTCTCGCGCCGCCCACGTTTCCGGGAACGCTGCCATGTCGTCCTGACCGTCGGCCGACTCGGCTGCACGATTGGTCGTCCGCGCTCCGCCGTCGAACGCCGGCCGAACCACACACCCAGACGCGAGCATTACAGCCAAGCACACCTTCGCAACTACCTCGGCGCGTCCGGACCGGGCTACGAGCTGCTGGGACGCCGCCTCTATCAGATCAAGAAACTCCTGATCTCCGTCGCCGAGTGAGGTCAAATATTCGTGCCACGGCTGCGCGTACGGACGTTCGGTCAACGCGACTCGTCGAGCGCGTGCGAGTTGCTGTTCGAGGACGAGATCAACGGTAGCGCGGCGCAGTTCGATCGGACCCCGAACATCAACAGCGTGAACCCGAATAGTGTTGTTGCTGTGGGCCGCTACCGGATCCCGTGAGACGTGGGAATGGATACGAAAGTTTTCGGTTCCGGTGTGGATCACAGTGCAATCGTCCCCGGCCGAGTCGGTGCTCAACAGGATCGATGAGTTCTGCTCAGCAATTCACGACGGGTCACTGTTGTTGTCACGTGCGCGACGTCGAGGGTCGTTCAATCAACTACGCTGGGTGGGCAATCCTCTTGCAGGGCTATGGGGCGGGGCTGCGTAACTGTGTCGAGCGACGGCTTCCCCGCCTGGCGGCAAACCAGCTCCAAACCGGGTTGTCGAGCGATGCAGTTCGATCAGGTACTTGGCAAGCCCGGCGAGCTCGTCGCGGAGACGCAGAGACCGAGACCAAGGGGCGGTCACCTGCTAGCTAGATGCCTGCGATCACGTCGTCGCGAAGCGCGTCGGACGACTTAGTGAGGCTCTGTGCTGCGGCAGCAAGTGCTCCTGAGATCAGTCTGAGCTGGTTCCCTTCAGCAGGTTGCCCAGCCTCGGTAGCTGCAGCGTAGGTGTCGAGAACGAGAGCTAGGCGAGCCAGTTCTTCCTGCGTTTGCGCAAGGTCTCGCTTGGTGCCGTCCAGTGTGGACTGCAGAGATTGAATGCGGAGGCCGGCGTCGTGGATCGTAGAACTGGCCTGGTCCAGCGAACTGGTGAGCGTCATGCCCGCGAGAATACATCGCGAATACGAGGTCGAAATGGGAGCTATCAACGCTGTTGGTGGCGGAGCGGCCGCGCCGTGGGCTATCCAAGGTTCGAGTAACTGATGGGTTCGTGGCCGTCCTCTGGCCAGGCAAGCGCAATGTATTTCTGGACGTCTGTCGAGGGTCTATCGAAGCGGTATGAAGCAGGTTGTACCGTCGCGCTGTTCTCGGGCACCCCAAGGCCGAGGTTCAGATTGAGTGCCCCGAATTGAACTGTTGCACCGCATACCTCGTCGTCAATTGTTTGGTTGATGACGCCGATGGATTCTGGCGTGCCCTTGGGATCGACTCGGTGCCTTCGAGCGTGCAGTCCCCATCGATTAGGGAACAACGCTCCGCGCCAAAGAATATCATGGAGCGCAACCCCTGGTTGTGTCCTGACTGACTTGAGGGGTGTGCCGGCCGCACCGAAGGAGCGTGAGGCCACGCCCCCGAGAACGAGTTTGAGGAGCCAAAGTTGTAGTCGTGGTCCACTGAGAAGGAGGAAATGATCGTCGGCCGGCCCCAGGAAAGGTGCTGTCGTGCTCGCCAAGGACAACTGCATGTCCCGTACTGCCTGAAAGAACTGTCCTGCAATGGAATCCAAAGGTGACAATGCATTGTTGTGGCGCTCACAGAGGATCTTCGAGGCTAGTGCTTTTGTGCCTACCGATTTCGATGCTCCATGCAGCCACGGTGCGCCGCTGAGCATGGGTGCTTTTCCGTCGATGTGCAGCTGCCGGTGAATGTTGGCACTGATCCAATGCTCTCTACTGATCTTGTCGGAACAGTCTGCTCCTGCCTGGCCGAAGCACTCGGGGTGTGCGTAGCCAGTGCGAGCATCGTTCAGGAGGGGTGGCGGTTCCGAGACGATCCAGCGACCGGCTGCAGTCGCATGGCAGGACCGCGTCCGCCGGCGGGATCCGCAGAGGCAGGCGTCCTCGAGATCGGGTCCCACCCGTTTGGTACTCCGCTTGTATCCGGAGGAGGTGAAGACGGAGTCGTCGAGAAGAGGAAAGGGACGGGGCACCTGAGCGATCCTATTCCGGCATTGGCTTCGGACAGGGCGCACCCGGTCCCCGGCACCGAGTGCGCCGGGGACAATTGCGGCCGCTGCCGGGTTGCGTCTTGTCGATAGATGTGATCCCAAACGCTTTGTTTATCAACGTGTTTCGATGACTCCTACGTCTTCCAGTGCAAGTGTTTCGATGGTAGATTCAGAGGCGTTCTGTTGATCGGCGGACTGACCATCCGTCACCCGAATTGAGAGGCTGAAATCTGCCATGACATCGATCGTCGATTCAGTGTTGCCAGTTGCGTCCGTGCTCGAGGTGGTCTTCGACAACGGGTCTCTAGGGGGTGCTGACTGGTCGAACCGGGCCGTCGTGCTCGAGGCCTTGCCAGAGCCCCTGGTTGCGGGATACCCCGCAGAGGGGGCCTATGTGCAGATAAGTGATGGAAGCGGCGGTATCGCCGCGTCGGGATGGTTCTCGGTGGACGAGCGCAATGCCACCGAGACCCATGCAAGCGTTGCTGTCGTGTGGCGTGAGCCGTTGATGGCCGTCGAGCACACCTACAAGAGCTGGACGGGGTTGGTGCGTACACGTGACATCTCACCGGTCACGGTGTCACCTGGGGCCGCTCCCGCGTGGTTCGGTGAGTATGTGCGGCCGATCCACGAACGGGCCGCCGTCGAACGGACCTTGCAGGCCGTACGCGAGAGCGCCAATACCGAGCGTGCGAACCATCGCGAGTGGGTCAGGCGGATGAGCGAGTCCGCGTGCGAATGGGCGGACGAGAACAGTCTGTGCAGCGAGTTCGAGAGGTTCTGCGAACAGTGGGGGCTCGAAGGCCGAGAACGTGACTTCGATGTAGAAGTGAATGTCACGGTTGCATTAACAATGACGCGATCGGCGCGTAGCCAAGAAGATGCGGACGAGGCCGTAGATCTCGACGATGTACGGCAGCATCTACGAGACAATTTCTCGTATCTCGATGTGAATTTCACTGTGGGTGAGTAGTAGTCGCACGGGAAGTGGGGTACGCGCAGCGTGCCCCACTTCCCGGTAGCGGTCTACTTGGTCGGGGCGCGCAGCGGTCCGAAGGTGTACTAAATGCGAAAGATGTTGGAAGACAACCAAGATAGGTGATCCGTTGGCCGTTGGCGCGCAGCGCCCGGCAAGGAAAGACCGCAATAGGCCGCCTTGGCGGCCTATTGCGGTCTTTCCTTGCCGGGCGCTGCGCGCCAACGGCCATAGCGGA
>NZ_NPFV01000023.1:0-58592 GCF_002259365.1 Rhodococcus sp. 14-2496-1d
GGAAACGCCCGGTCCCATTCCGAACCCGGAAGCTAAGCCCTCCAGCGCCGATGGTACTGCACTCGACAGGGTGTGGGAGAGTAGGACACCGCCGAACACAATTTCCCAGAACACCCCCAGACCACCCGGTCCGGGGGTGTTCTGCATTTCGAAACCACAACCACAACAGCCCATATCCCCGCGACAAACGCGCGCGCAATTGCCGTGCGCGCGCACAATCGCACCCCGGACACCCACCAATCCCAGCGCAGCTGACGAACGCGCGCGCATTCGCGGAACGGCGATCACCACCGGCAGCCGGCATCAGCCTCCACCGGACCCGAGCAGCTCACACCCACAGGGGGCAAACGCGCGCGCAGTTGTCATCCGCGCGCAGAATCGCACCCCGATCACTGACCATTTCCCCGCGCACCTGACGAACGCGCGCGCATTTGCCATCCGCCGAGGGCTGAACCCCGCACCGCGCATCGTGCCCCGGCCAGTCTTTGTGGGCTCCCACAGGATTGTGTGGCACAGTCGATGTCGATGAAACTCGCCGTCGTTCAGAAGCGTGTCAGCAGAATCCTGCTCGATTTCGATCTGAGTATCGAATTCGACAACGGTGCCAGCATTGCCTTCAGCGAGGTGATGATCGACGGACTCATTGTCGACGAGGACAATCAGTTCGAGGGTCTACGAGCGCTCGCGACACTGCACGGTCTCGTATGCGACGACGCAGACTACGACGAATCCGGTGTTCTCCGTCTGACGTTCGAGGGGCAGACAGTGGTGGCCAGTCCGCGAGACGAGGTCGAATCCTGGGAGTACACGGCTGCGGACGGCTCGACAGTGGTGTGTGGACCGGGCGGGGCTGTCGAGTCGTGGCCCGCACCCGAGCATCCGAAGTCGGTGGCCCCGACCGTCGAGAGGCTTCCTTCCATAGGTGCGACCGTGGTTCGGCTCTCGACCGGCGACGACCCTGCCGTCGAATTCTCGGATGGCACCAAGCTGTTGTTCGACCTTCCCCTCGACGCCGGGTACCTCGTGTTGCGGGAAAGTGTGACGTCGAGTTCCCTCGCTGACAGCGTCGCTGCTGCACAAAGAGATTGGGTCGTCGAACTGTCCTCGGGGCACGTGATCTTCTACCGACCGCGCACTACGTAGGGTCTACCGAACTGGGTCTCGACACCGGGTGAGTACAGAACCGAGTCCGGTCGCCGGGTACTGACACCGGGTAGGCCTGCCGCTGCCACGAGCTCGTCGGAGCAGTGGGTGAGTTCTGCGTCGACCAAGGGCCAGTGCCGGTGGACGTTCGGGACGTACAGCAGGCGACCGGCCAGTGAGGTGTGCAATCCCCAACGCGCGGTGAGGAACACCGCGAGCGGATCCTCGGACAGGTCGCGTGATCCTCTGACGACGCCGAAGTCGGTGGTTGCGCCGCGGTGTGGGGGAGCGAGCCGTTTGCTGCGGTAGCCGATCGTGGTGCTGTCGTCGGCGATATCAATCGAGGACCAGCGGTACGGAATGCGAGCAGCGTTGGTGCCCAGCACGACTGCGAGTCTGGTTGCTTCCAGGGATCGGAACACGACGCCGCGTCGCCCCTCCGCGTCGACCGAGTACAGCCGAACGTTGATCTCACCGAAGGTGCCGAAGTACGGGACGGGGTGACGGTAACCGAGGCCGGCACCGACCATGTGGAAGCCGATCAGCCCAACCCACGACGAGCCGTCGAATTCGTCGGGTACGCACCCTTGGGGCAACAGCGGGGCGACGTCGGAACTCGGAACCCGCCAGTGTAGAAAGACCAGCCGTTCCCATCGCTGATCCATCACGATCGGACGAGGCAGTAGCGGTGGCCGCGGCCAGAGGCGTCGGGCATCGTCTCGGTTCATGATTCGAGCCTAGGCGCGAGGCGTCAGGAGGCGGTGAATCGGGCGTGCACGCTCGCCGAGATGGTGATGTTCTCCGGCTTGAGTGCAAATCCGGTAGGCGCTGATTTCGCGGCGAACATACGTGCCGAGGATTCTGGTCCACCGCTCTCCGCGAACCCTGGCAGCAGACCGGGATCGGCCACCGCGACAGCGTGCACGCCCGATCGTCCCAGGCTCGACGCGTAGGCTTCGGCCTTCGAGACGGCGTCGCGCACAGCGAGTTCCCGGACCGCCAAGGTGTGAGCGGTTCTGCTGGATTCGGTGAGGTCCCAATCGAAGTGGTCGATCGACACTCCCTCGAGCGCCGATGCTGCGTAGACGAACGCGTCCACCAGATCGAGCTGGCTGAACTGCACTTCCACTGACGCCTCGGCTTGATAGACGTACGGCAGTTGCTCTCCGTCGTGGTTGAACGGGCGGTGGCGCGAGTGGCGCACCTGGTCCACCGACCATCGATCGATGGGTCCCCCGTCACTGTTGTAGAGCGGCTCGACCAGTCTGGTGAGCTCCCGGACGAGTTGTTGAGCAGGCTCGGATGCGGACTCTGCAGTGCGACCGTCGGTGCGGACGGTCAGCGCGAGTGTGCACTGTTCGGGTGGGTAGGTGGCTGCGCCGTGACCGACGACGGTGATGTCGAGTGCTTCGGGGCTCATGACACTCAGTGTTGCATCCGGGTCGGGCGGTTTTACCGAACCTGAACACTGCTGGCCGACGCGTCGAGGGAGGAGGACAATCGCGAACATGCTTCCCGTTCTCGATCTCGGTCTGGCCGACCACGACCCCCGCGCGTTCCAGTTGTCGCTGCGCGAAGCAGCTCACGGGTCCGGCTTCTTCTATCTCGTCGGACACGGGATCGAGATCGAACGAATGCACGAGGTACTGCGCCTCGCGCGAGAGTTCTTCGCCGTGCCGGACGATGTGAAGGAAGAAATCAGTCAGCTGAAGAGCCCGCATTTCCGCGGCTACTCCCGGGTGGGTGGCGAGCTGACCAACGGCCGGGTGGATTGGCGAGAACAGATCGACATAGGTCCCGAACGCCCGGCGATCGAGGGAGCCGAAGGTTACTGGAACCTCCAGGGCCCCAACCTGTGGCCGTCGCAGCCGGCCGGGTTCCGAGAGACGTTCGAGCAATGGGAGCAGTCCGTGTCGGGTCTCGGGCTCCGGTTGCTCCGGCACTGGGCGCAGTCATTGGGTGCGCCCGAGAACGTGTTCGACGACGCTTTTGCCACTGCGCCCGCGACGCTGATGAAAGTCGTGCGTTACCCGGGCACTGCTGATCATTCGCAGGGCGTCGGAGCGCACAAGGACTCCGGGGTGTTGACGTTGCTGCTCGTCGAACCGGACTCGGCCGGTCTGCAGGTGGAGACGACCGCCGATACGTGGATCGACGTACCGCCGCTGGACGGGGCATTCATCGTCAACATCGGCGAGTTGTTGGAGGTTGCGACCGGCGGCTATCTACGTGCGACGCGTCATCGGGTGGTCGCGCCGGGACCCGACACCGACCGGATATCGGTGCCACACTTTCTGAGCCCGGCCCTCGATGCCGTCGTCCCGGTGATCGAACTGCCGCCCGAATTGGCGCGGCAGTCACGAGGAGTCGAGGACGATCCTGCCAACCCCATCTACAGCACCTACGGCGAAAACGCGTGGAAGTCCCGTACGCGAGCACACCCCGACGTGGCGCAGTTGCACCACGGCATCGTTCCGGCCGGTCGGCAGTCTGCCTACTGATTCCTACTGTGGCCCTGACGTGATGCGCGAAACTGCGCCCATGCTCCGGTGCACCACAAGGCCCATACGATCAGCAGTGGCTGGAACAGCAACCGGATCCCTCGGGCCGTATCTGAGTCGAGGCCGAACGCGTCGGTGTGCGTGACGAACTGCGAAATGTTGCCGGGAAAGACCGCGACGAAGAACGCCGCGACCACCCAACCGATGACCGGTGCGCGAGCGGTCCAGAACAGCAGCGCCAGACCGAGCGCGATCTCGACGACACCCGACGCCAGCACGACGAAGTCGGTACTGATCGGAACCCAGGTCGGCACCTGGGCGGCGAAGGTGCTCCTCGCCCAGAAGAGATGACTGAGTCCGGCGAAGACGAGGAACGCTCCCAGTACTACTCGTCCGATGGTGCGAGAAATCGATTTCGTCATGGCGTCATGAGACACCACGGGCACACTGAGCACTATGACCGGGAGTACACCGACCGACCCAGCACGGCGCCGATGGGTACTGCACGTCGACCTCGATCAGTTCATCGCTGCCGTCGAAGTGCTCCGCAACCCGGACCTGGCGGGCAAAGCCGTCGTGGTCGGCGGTAGAGGAGATCCGACCGAGCGTGGGGTGGTGTCGACGGCCTCGTACGAGGCGCGTGCGAAGGGCGTCGGATCCGGAATGCCACTACGCGTCGCCGCGAAGAAGATCCCGGACGCAGTCTTCCTCCCCGTGGACAAGCCGGCGTACGACGAGGCCTCGGCACTGGTGATGGACACTCTGCGGTCGTTGGGATTCGTGGTCGAGGTGATCGGATGGGACGAGGCGTTTCTCGGTGTGGAGACCCACGACCCCGAGGGCGTGGCAAAGACCGTCCACGACGCGGTGTTCGACGCGACGGGGCTGCATTGCTCGGTCGGCATCGGGGACAACAAGTTACGAGCCAAGATCGCCACCGACTTCGACAAGCCTCAGGGCATCTACCGGCTCACCAAGGAAAACTGGTTCGAGGTGATGGGTGATCGCGGTACCGATGCGTTGTGGGGGATCGGCAAGAAGATCTCGAAGAGGCTGACCGCCCTCGGCATCTCGACAGTCCGAGAACTGGCCGATGCCGAGGACGCGGACCTCGCCGCAGCGTTCGGACCGAAGATCGGTCCGTGGCTCGGTACCAAAGGGCGAGGCATCGACCTCGCACCGGTGACGTCCGAGCCGTGGGTCGCACGGTCGCACAGCCGTGAGGTCACGTTCCAGACCAACGTCGCCGATTGGGCGATCGTCCGAGACGAGGTCGCCGCGTTGACGTCGAAGGTGCTGGCAGACATCGAAGCCGAGAACCGGCCGGCCGTGCGAGCGGCATTGAAGATCCGCTACGCGCCGTTCGAGACGCATACCGTCAGTGCACCGATCATCGGAGCGCCCACCTTCGATCCGGAGATCCTGACCTCGGCCGCGGTGGCGCTCGTCGACCGCCTCGACCATACGAGAGAGGTTAGACTGATCGGCGTCCGGCTGGAAATGACTCCGCCGCAACCTCTCTGACTACTTGCGGCCCGCCGCCCAGCGCAGTCCCCAACCGTACTTCTTGTCGAGGTCGGCTTGGCTGCCCTGGATGTACTCGACTTCGCGGGTGACCGTGATACCGGCAGACGTGTTCTCCAACAATGCGATCGAGCAGATGCGCGCAGAGTTCTCGGCCGAGTCGAGGCGTACCTCGACCTGTGGTCCGCTGGTCGGGTACAGCGTCACCACTCCGTCGACTGCGGCCCAGTTCGGAGCGCCGTCGTAGATCATCGCGAAGATCAGGATGCGGGCGAACTTTTCGGGGTGGGCAAGATTGATGTGCATGTTCTCGCCGCCGCTGACCGAGCCGGAGCGGTCGTCGCCGTCGAGCGCGATGAACGGGGCATCCTGCAGCGAACCGAAGCTGTTGCCGAGCGCTTGGACCACGCCCTTGGAGCCGTCGCGTAGTTCGTAGAGGCACCCGAGGTCGAGATCCACACCGCCGGAGCCGTACGACGCAGCAGCCAGCTTGGCCAGGAAGCCCTTCTTCTTCGGCTGCGCTGCGGGTGCCCCGGACGACCAGTTGAGGTTCACCCGCATGGAGCCCTGCTTCTCGCCGGACTTGGTGAGGCTGATGGTCGGCGATGCCTTGGACAGCGTGACTTTGCTCAGACTGACGGGTGCTCCGACTTGCTGCGCGGGGTTCTGCCCCGTAGAGGGCTTGCGGGTGTAGTCGATGGCCATGGTGGAGCCTTCCGGGCGGGGAGGTGCCGGATCGCGATGTCCGGTTTGGGCGGTGTGTCGACAATAACCGCACGACCGACGAGCGCGGTGCCCGCACCGACCTCGGGTTCCCTGCCGATGAAGATCTACGGGCGCGGCACGTTACGCAGATTCGACTTGGCCATCCGAACGGCCTCGCCGACACCGCCGTTGAGCACGACCTTGCTCATCGCGAGTGCGAATCCCTTGATCTGCTCGCCGGTGATGGTCGGCGGGACCGAGAGCGCGAGCGGATCGGTGATCAGCTGCACCAGCGCCGGGCCGTCGACGGCGAACGCGGTCTCGAGTGCGCCGCGGATGTCCTCGGGCTTCTCGACGCGTTGTGCATGGATACCCGCAGCCGCCGCGATGCCGGTGTAGTCGACCTGCGGGACGTCGACACCGAAGTCGGGCAGACCGTCGACGAGCATCTCGGCTTTGACCATGCCCAGTGTCGAGTTGTCGAACAGCACGATCTTGACCGGCAGCTTGTACATCGCGACGGTCAAGAGTTCGGAGAGCAGCATCGAGAAGCCGCCGTCGCCCGAAATCGACACGACCTGGCGGCCCGGATTGGCGAACTGCGCACCGATGGCGTGCGGCAGGGCATTGGCCATCGACCCGTGCAGCATCGACGCAACGAACGCCCTTCTACCCGTGGGGTTGATGTAGCGCGCGGTCCACACGTTGCACATGCCGGTGTCGGTGGTGAACACGGCGTCGTCGGCGGCGAGGTCGTCGAGTACCGACGCGGCGTACTCGGGGTGGATGGGGACGAGCTTCTCGGCGTTGCGGGTGTACGCACCGACGGTCTTGCCCATCAGGTCGTTGTGCTTGTCCACCCACTTCTCGACATAGCGGCGATCGGCCTTGCGAGTGACCAACGGCTGCAACGCATTCAGGGTCGCGCGAACATCACCGTGAATCGGGTACCGGACCGAGGTCCGACGTCCCAGCTTCGTTGGGTCGATGTCGATCTGCGCGGTCGTGACGTCTTCGGGAAGGAACTGCTGATACGGAAAGTCGGTGCCGAGCAGGATGAGTAGGTCTGCGTCGTGGATCCCGGCGTGCGCAGCTCCGTAGCCCAGCAATCCCGTCATGCCGACGTCGTACGGATTGTCGTACTGGATGAACTCCTTGCCACGCAACGAATGTCCGATGGGAGCGCCGATCGTGTCGGCGAACGCGACCACCTCGTCGTGAGCGCCCTTGACCCCGTAGCCGGCGAAGATTGCCACCTTCTCGGCGTCGTTGATGGCGTCGGCCAGCTTCTGGATGTCCGCCGCGGGTGGTGTGACGACCGGTGTCGAGGGAATAGCGATCGGGTCCATCGTGCCTGCGGCCGACAACTCGGCGATGTCGCCGGGAATCGTCAGAACCGACACTCCGCCGCCGGTGACAGCAGCGTTGATCGCCGCACGGAACACCCGGGGTGCCTGCTCGGCAGTGGAGACGAACTCGTTGTAGAGCGAGCATTCGCCAAAGAGACGGTCGGGGTGCGTCTCCTGGAAGTAGCCCGATCCGATTTCGCTGCTGGGAATGTGCGACGCGATCGCCAGAACCGGTGCGCCCGAACGATGTGCGTCGTACAGGCCGTTGATCAGATGTAGGTTTCCCGGTCCGCACGAACCAGCGCAGACGGCGAGTGTGCCGGTGGTCTGCGCATCGGCCGACGCAGCGAACGCCGCGGCTTCTTCGTGGCGTACGTGAATCCAGTCGATGCCGCCCTTGGCCGATCCTCCGGTGCGACGCACTGCGTCGACCACCGGATTGAGACTGTCGCCGACGATGCCGTAGATGCGTTGTACGCCGGCGTCGACGAGTCCTCGAACGAGCTGATCGGCCACTGTGATTGGCATTGATTCTCCTCAACTTTGCGACGCGATGTTCTCCGATGTTCTTCGGCCGCGTCTCGTCGACGGCTTCCCTGTGCGGAGGGCCTGCCAAACATCCTGGGAGCGCAGACGGGAGTCGTCAAGCGAAAAGTGCTGGTAGATGCTGTGGCGATCTCCGTCACGTCGGGATATTTCAGGCAACACCCATAGATGACGGCGGTTATCCGCCGACCGACTAGCTTCGGTGAACGCAGCCCGGGCGATGGTGGAGATCTAGCTGCGTACCGCGTTCGAGATTCTGTCGACGACCATTGCAACGGCACTCGGAACCGGCTCGATGACGTCCACGTCGGTGCGCAGCGCCAGCCGCCGAGCCGAATCGCTCAACGGTCCGCCGCCGATGACGACGGCGCTCGCTCCGGCTGCCACTGCTGCATCGACCGCCGTTCCCAGTTCGTCGACGCTCGACGCGAGGTCCTCGGCCAGGACCAACGGCGATGACGCGGTGACGAACACACCCGCGAAATCGCCGTCGGACGCGGTGGCACGAGTCAGTGCTTCGAGTTGGGCGGCGAGATCGGCTGTGGTGGTGGCGATCGCGAAGCAGCGACCGCCTCGTGCTGCGTGCAGGATTCCTGCCTCGCCGATCCCGACGACCGGAATGTCGACGAGGGCTCGGAGTTCGGCCGCACCGGGATCACCGAACGCGCCGACGATCACCGCGGCGGGGCCATGGTGCTCGATCGCGTCGAGGGCTGCCGCTACGACTTCCGGTCCGGCAGCCCGCAGCTGTTCGGTGTCGGTGATCATCGCCGGTCCGGTACCCGCGGTGATTCCGATGACGGTGAATTCCGTGTCGTGGAGCCAACGTCGAGCAACGTCGACGAGCAGCTGCGTCGTTGCAGTGTTCGAGTTGGGGTTGACCATGAGAATCTTCACTGCTCAGCCATCTTCCGGCATGGGTTGTCCGAAGGTCTCTTTCGGGAACTGCACGGCAATGCCGCACACGATGAACAGGCCGGCCAGCATCGAGAACATGGCACCCACGCCGGACGAGTCCAGTACGGCTCCGGCAATGAGCGGGAACAGTCCGCCGGAGAGGGAGCCCAGCGCCAGGATCACCGACGTCGCGAGGCCACGGATTCGCGTGGGGTACTGCTCGGGCGCGAACAGCCAGATCGTCGTGTTGAGGATGATGACCGAGAAATTGAACAGGGCACCGAAGACCAGTACTAGGCCGATCGACGTTGCGAAGAAGCCGAATCCGAGCCCGGCGACGATACCGAGAACGGCACCACCGGTCAGTGTCACCTTGCGGGGGAGTTTGCGGGCGATCAGTGCGGCGGTCAGCGCGCCGATGAGCGATCCGGATTGCATCACGAGGGTGTACCAGAGCGCACTCGAGATCGACATTCCCCGCTCGGTCAGAATGACGGGAATGAGTGTGAGCATCGAGATCTGCGCTGCGTAGGACATGCAGACGGCAATGCCGAGGGCGAGAGTGCTTCTGCGGTAACGCCGCCCGAACATTTCCGTCCACCGTGCGCGCGGTACGGCGGGATCGTCGACCGAGGTGTCGACGTTCAAGTACTGAACCTCGGAGTCGAGCGTGCCGCGAAGCTTGCCTTGCGCCAAGCGGTTGATGACGGTATTGGCCTCGGCCACACGGCCTGTCGCGGCGAGGAAGCGAGGCGTTTCCGGAAGCGAACGGCGGTAGAACACGACCGCGAGTGCGGGCAGTACGAGTAGACCGAACAGCCATCGCCAGCGGTCGTCACCAGTGAAGATTGCGAAGACGATGACCCCGAACAGTGGGGCGAGCATGTTGCCCAGACCTGCAGCTGCGACGTTGATCATGCCGACCGCGGTACCGCGATGCTTGGCGGAGAAGAATTCGGAAAGCATGATCACCGCTACGGCGATCTCACCGCCGAGTCCGAGCCCGACCAGGAATCGAGCGCCCACCAGCACCTCGTAGTTGGGCGCGAACGCGCACAGCAGCGAGCCGAATGCGAAGACGAGAAGGTTTGCGCCGAGGAGGGTTCGACGACCGAAACGGTCCATCACTGCTCCGGCCAGGATGCGCCCGAGTGCGACGGCGGTGAACGTCGCGGTGTTCAGCAGCCCGATCTCGGTTCCGCCGAGTCCCCAGGATTCACGCAGGAGCGGTCCGGTGATACCGACGGCATTCTGTTCGATGGCGTCGAAGAAGACACCGAACAGGACCATGGCGACGATGCCGAAGTGCGCTGTGGTGAGGCCGATCTTCGAGTACGACGCCTCTATCTGTTCGCTGAGGCTGCCGGTCTCGGGTGGTGGGTCGATCGGTGACGGCTTCTCGTTCGTGGTCGGGACGCTCATCCCAGTGCCTCTCGCTCGGTGGTATACCAACAGCGGAGAATTTACGGAGCATTGCGCCGCGACAGGTTTCTCGGTGGTAACACTTGCGTTTCCAGATCCTCTCACCTGCTACTTTCTGTCGAGGTGATTATTGGTCAACGTCCGCCGATGGCCGCTGTGGATACGCGGTATACCTGCGGTTCGCTGGTATACAAGCATCATGGCATCCACGGAAGGTCGCGAATCGCTGTCGCGTTCGGTGTTCGACGCGATCAGAACACGCATCCTCGACGGCCGCCTCCGACCGGGTGAAACGCTGAGCGAGCGCAATCTGGGTACCGAGCTGCAGGTGTCGAGGGTGCCGATTCGTGAGGCACTTCCATTGCTCGAAGCAGCCGGGTTGGTGACGCTGTCGCCGAGACGCCCTGCCGTGGTGACGGGAGTGACCAGAAGTTCGGTCGACGAGTTGTACGACATCAGGTCCGCACTCGAGCCGCTCGTTGCTCGCCGAGCAGCGTCCGCTGTGTCGGCGGGAGCGGACTCGTCATCGTTGGTCGACGCCGTGTCCCGTGCAGGTGCCGCTCTCGAGCGGGGCGATCTACTCGAGTTCCATCACGCGAGCTCCGGAGTGCACTCAGGGATCGAGGAATTGTCCGCCAACCGACTGTTCCCGGTCATCATGGAACCTCTGCGGGAGCGCAGTAACCGACTCAACATGGCCAATCTCGAACGAGATCCGTCGCTGCGCCACGGGGAGCATGTCTCCCTCGTCGACGCCATCGCCAAGGGGGACCCGGAGTTGGCGGCCGCGGTTGCGTTCGCACACGTGGAATGGGGCCGAGCGCGAACGTTCGAGACTCTGGCACAAGTTCCGGGCTACGACCCACAGCACTGAGCCGAGCGAGCCGTACTCATCGCGATGCGGTCAGTCCGGACACCCGTACGGCCCCGGCTGTCCCGAGGATCAGCACGCCGGTTGCGACTGCGAAGGCGATCGAATAGGAGTCGCCGATCGCAGGTGCAACGATCAGCGGGCCGAGAACCTGCCCGACGCCGTAGAACGCGGTCAGTGTTGCTGCGGTACGCCCGATGGGCAGTGTCTGGGCGGTGCTCATCGTCAACATCGTGATGCCCATGAACGTTCCGCCGAACAGCAGAGCCGAGAACACGGCAGCAACGGTGTTCCCGGTCAGAGCGGGGAGTACCGCTGCGATCGACTGCAACGCGAACGCTGCCACCAGGGCATTGCGCGTGCTGGTTCGGCGGGCGACTGCCTGCCACAACACAGTCGCCGGTACCGCGGCGAATCCGACGACGATCCACACCGCCGGACCCACCGATGTGCTGCCGTGGCCACCGACCGCCGCCACGAGGAACGTACCGACGATGATGTAGCCGAGACCTTCGAGGAAGTACGCGAACAGCAACGTCCGCCAGACGGTCCGGGTCCTGCGGTCGATGTCGCCGGGTTCAGCCCGCGCTGCGGGCTCGGGATGCACCCGTAGCGTCCACGCCGGGGCGATGAGGACCGTTGTCAGGAGCGCCGAGCACACCCACAGCGCCTCCCATGACAGGTGCGGTCCGACGAGCAGGGTCAGAATTCCCGACGCCGCGATGCCTGCGCCGACACCGCCGAACGCGATACCGGGGGAAGCGCCGTCGGCGCGATGCTTCGTGACGGTGCTCGCGCACGCGATGAAAACCGCTGCGCTCGCCAGGCCCGCCAGGAACCTCAGTGCGGAGAACGCGGCGGTGGAATGGGCAGCGGCCATGGCCAACTCGCTCGCGACGAGTATGACTGTCCACAGACGGAACGATGTCGTCGTGTTGATCGACGGGCGCACGGACAACACGATTGCGCCGACGAGGTAGCCGGCGTAGTTCGCGGTCGCGATGACGGCACCGCTGCTCGGCGTGACCTCCGATGCATCGACCATGATCGGCAGCAGCGGCGTGAACACGAATCGTCCGACACCCATCGCGGCCGCGAGTCCGGCCGCGGCAGCGAACGACAGTCGACGGCCGTTCATGGCGAGCACCCCCCTATATCGTTAGCCGGGCCAACGGTACCCGCCGTATTCACGACCCCGGAATCGGACCGGACGGAACCGATCCGAGCCCACAGGCGTCAAACCCCATGACGCCGAAACACCGGGCGTCGATACGGTGCGACTCGGGGGAGCGTCATGACAGTGAATGTGGATCCAGTGATCCTGCGGCAGTTCTCGAATATGTTGTCGGCGACCGGCGGGGTGATCCGTGAGTTGGATGCTCTTGCTCCGTTCCGTGAATCGGAGAATGCGTTGCAGGGTAGCGACTTCGACGCAGCGTGCGCGGCGGCGGCGGCTGCCGCGGCCGGAGCTGTTGCAGCTCTGGCCGGGCGCGCGGAATGCGTCGCAGACATCGCCCGCGGCGTCGCGCAGAACTACGAGATCACCGACGACGAACTTGCCCGCCGGCTCGATGAGATGGACCGGCCGAAATGACCCCGACGGTCCCGCATGTCGCGGGGTGGGAGCCGGAGTCCATGCGCAAGACGATGATCGAACTGTCGGAGATCGTCGAGCGCGTCAACGGCCAGCGCACCGGAGTGCTCGAGGAGCAGGACGCGTTGGCCGAGACCTGGACCGGCGAAGCAGCCGACGCCGCAGCCGAACGCGTGGTGACCGAGTGCTCCCGGATGGGCTCGGTGTGCAGTGAGATCGATTCGCTCGGAAAGGCATTCGAGAGCGCAGCCGGAATCGTGGAAGCCGCAAAGGCGCACCTGCAGGCGCAGGTGTCGGCGGCGACGGCCAGCGGGTTCGCCGTACGAGCCGACGGTGTGGTGGATCCCGAGGGAATGATCGCGCTGATCCCCGACGGGCTCGGCGAGGAGAAGGCGCGCCAGGCCGACGAACTACGCTCTGCTGCAGCACAATTGACACGAGACATCCAGGGGGCGCTGTCGCAGGCCGAGCGCGCTGCGATCGACGCTGCCCAGCAGTTGGCCGAACCCACGAAGCACTTGACCGAACTCGCGCTCGGCAGCGCGACCGGGAACGTCGTGGAGAATCCGGACGGATCGTTCTCCTGGATGCCGGACTGGCCCAGCACCGTGGCCTCGTCGGTGATCTCGGGTATGAGCGACGTGACGAGAAGGGTGCTCGATTTGCCCGGCGTCGATTCCGTCGACGATGTTGCCAAGAACATCGGACGCGGTCTGGGAGTGTTCGGTTCCGTGGCCGGAGCGATCCCCGGAATGGCCGACAAAATCGACGACGGCATGGACCCGACCGAAGCGGTCATCGTCGAGGCCACACCGATTGCCGCGGGAGCAGTTACGACCTGGGCGTTCGGTGTCCTGGGTGGCATGGCGGGTTCCGTCGTTCCGGGACCTGGGACCGTGGTCGGCGCTGCTGCCGGAATCGCACTGGGTGGACTCGTCAGCTATGGAGTAGACAAGCTGTTCGAGGCGGCGGGAAAATGAGCGAATGCAGGGACGGTGGGACGCCACAGCGTGAGGACGTGCTGAGCAAAAGCGTGGTAGGACAGAAGTATCCACTGTGGGTGAGAACGTGGCGCAGTGTTCACCTGGGGTGGCTCGTAGCTCTCGGCGTTCTGTCTGCCGTCCTTGCGGCGACAATCGTGACTTCCGGGCTGCTGAGAACAATCGACGCGGACACACTCCTCTTCATGTCGTGGCTGACGTTGCTGATGCTCTTGCCGCTCACCCTCGCAGTATTGTTGTCCGGCATCGGATCTGCCCGGCTTTCACGTTTCGTGCGACCGGTGAACGTCGCCGGAGTCGGCCGAGGCGTGGCAGTGCCGGGGCGAGGAAATGTGTTGTACCGCAGCGGAATACTTGCATTCGCGTTGGTGGCCGGCGTGTCTTGCGTCCAATGGGGAGCAGACGAACCCGTAGGTGCTGCGCGTCACCAGCTGAAGATCGTAGTCATGTCGCACGTCGGCGCTCCGATATTGCTGCTGTTCTTCGCCCTCAGTGTCTTGATCGTCAACCGGACCAGAATTTCACTGCATCCCGATGGCATTGTGGAAGAGATCTATCGTCGTCGCGGGTGGAAGGTCACCACAGCCCTCACGGTCGTGCCGTGGGACGGGATCGTCGAGCTGCAACCGCAGACGCATCCGAATCCGGCCCTGTCACATCCGCACTGGTACCCCACTATCCGAGTCGCGTACCGTGCAGCCGACAGCGAATCGGATCAGGAACTGACGCTGATGGTGTGCGAGAAGAAAGTCGAGCCCAACTCGTTGTATGCCCTGTTGCAATGGTGTCGCGACAATCCCTGGGCTCGTGCGCAACTGGGCCACGACGACGCGCGTGAATTGCTGCGTCCACCCGGTCTGCGCGAGCGCATCCGCGCCGACCGAGCCGCGTCGATCTCCGCTGGAAGGAATGCTGTCCAGTGACGGTTCGAGAGGGCTCGATCGAAGGTTTCCTCGAGCAGCAGGGTGTCGAGCTCGTTCCAGTGCATCGCAGCGAATGCAACAGGTTCGGTCTCGAACTGCCGACAATGCCGGGCTGGGACCTGGTTCCCGAGCACTTGTTCCCGCATGCCACCGCGGTGCTGTGCTCGCCGGCCAACACAATCGACGGATTCGTTCCGAACGTGGTGGTCCTGGTCGGCAAGCTCAGTCGATCGGTTCATCCGGAATCGTTGCTGGACTGCGGCTTCGGTGACTCCCGGGCGCTGCCCGGATGGGTCGAGATCGGTCACGACCGAGACCCGTTCCGTGCTCTACCGGCAGTCTCGATCGCAGGTCGCTACGACTGCGACGGCCGGTTGCTCTTCGCCCGGACCCGCTACGTCGTGGTCCACCACATCGTCGATCAGTATCTGATTCAGGTGACGGTCACCGTGCCGGATTCGCTACGGCAGAAACTGTCCTGCGCCGCGGACGAATTGATCGAGGACATGCGTATCGGGCGACGCTAGTGCCTGGGCAGCTGGAGCAACAGTGCCGCCACGTCCTCCGTCGCACCGAGGGCATCGACGATGTGTTCGAGAACGGTGGTATCGGATTCGCCGACCAAGCGAGAGATCTTGGCTCGCAGCGCGGCGTAGTCCATCGGAAAATGGTCGATGTCGCCGACCGGATTAGGGGTGGTCGCGGAGACCGAACTTCCGTCCTCGAATTCGATCGTCACCTCGGCGGCTCGACGCTCGGGCAGTAGAGCATCCAGTTCGGGGGACGACGCGACGTCGACTCGAGCGCTGAACAACTCGGCCGACGCGAAAGTTGCACCTCGGGGATCGAGCGATTCGACGTCTATCGCGTCGGACACGAATGCGGCGGACACGACGAACGGCAGCGAGAACATAGCGCCCAGCCTGCTGGAAGGATGTCGGCGAAACAGTGGTTCTGCCAACGAATGCGTGCGCACCCGCACACGTTCGATGTCGTCTGCGAACCATTCGGCGTTCGAGCGCAGGCTCTGCACGGCGTCGACGGCGGCGTGCGTGTACGAGCAGCTCGCGTGCTGCTTCGTGTAGCCCTCGAGCGTGAGCCATCGATCGCCGAGGTCCTCGGTCAGTCGGGCGATGTTCAAGGTCCCGACGATCGCACCCAAGGTGTGCTCGATGGCACCCGAGTTGTGCACCACCCCCGATCGGGCCAGCCTGGCCGCGTTCAAGCCTGCCCGCGCTGCACCGCCGATCCACAGGTTGCGGGAGAAGTTTCCGTCGAGGACCACTGCCCACGGTGCCACCTGCACCAGAGCAGACGACGAGTCGATCGCCGCGGCAACCTCGCTGGCTCCGGCACCGTGGATGAATGCCGCCGCCGTGGCTGCACCGGTGGCACCCCAGTGGCCATGGGTGTGCCAGGAGCTGTTGCGGCTCAGTGCCCAGCCGAATCGAGCGGCGACTTCGTATCCCGCCACGATGGCCGTCAGAAAGGTCGAACCCGAAATCGGCGTTGGTGCCAGTCTGGTGGCAGCGATGGCCGCGGGGAGCACGTGCGCAGCAGGATGACCGGCGGCGTACTTGTTGCCCTCGTCCAGTTCGAGGCAACACGATGCGATCGCGTCGAGCTCGGACGCAGTGTCGACCGTAGTGCCTACGCTCCCGCCGATCGGGTGCGTCGATCCAGTTTCTGCAGTCCAGTTCCTTCGCAATTCGACCATCTCGGCGGAGCGGGCACCGGCGAGCGTGACACCCAGCAGATCGAACAGGATCAACCGGGCCCGGTCGTTCAGCGGTGCGGGCAACGGTGCGCCCCTGAGATCGACCATCACGGCAGCCAGGCGGTCTACCGCGGCAATATGTTCCGTTGAGCGAAACGAATTGGAGCCATTCATTCGTGGACTGTAGAAGGTTGTAAATCGAAGAGTCAATGATCGAGACGGGTAGGGAGAGAACTGCTACGCTCATCCTGCCGCCGGTGCACTTCTCGGAAGCCTCAAAGCGTTCCGGCTAGCGAAACGACATTACGCTGGTGTGAGGTGACTGCTCAGCGTCGAACGAGGAGATGAAGCAATGTCCGATCAACTTCTTCGTGCCGTCCAGGGGGGCGTGCACGCAGTCGATCTCGGTAGGCAACTGAGGGTCGGCATGCCGCAGTCACCCAATCATCCGCAGTTCTGGCACACGTTGCCGCGCAGGCACGGTGACATGACCCGAGCGGATGGCGGCAGTGCCGCGAACGACATGATCACCACCGGAACGCATGTGGGTACCCATATCGACGCTCTTGCTCACGTCAGCCAGGACGGGAAACTGCACGGCGGGGCCGACGCAGGTCAGTCCTGCCTCGGTGGGAAATACGTCGAACACGGAGTACACACCATCGAGCCCATGATCCGCCGCGGTGTGCTGCTGGACATTCCGAGGCTCCTCGGTGTCGGCCGCTGCGAGGGTGGATACGAGATCACCGTCGACGATCTCGAATCGGCATGTGCAGCAGAGGGTGTCGAGATCGGGGCCGGCGATGTCGTCTTGATTCGCAGCGGCTGGGGGCAGTTGTTCGCCGAAGGGCTGCCCTACGTCGGCGGACCGTCCGGTGTTCCCGGAGTCGGAGAAGCAGGCGCGCAGTGGCTGGCGGACAGAGGCGTACACGCTGCAGGTGCCGACACGATCGCGTTCGAGCGGCTCGCTCCCGGCAGTGGCCACGGTCTGCTACCTGCGCATCGAGTTCTCTTGGTGGAGAGCGGAATTTACATCATCGAGGCGCTCGACCTCGAAGAGCTCTCGCAGCAGGAACTCTTCGAGTTCACGTTCCTCCTCGTGCCGCTGAACATCTTCGGCGCAACGGGTTCGCCGGTCCGGCCGTTGGCGGTGAGGTCCGCATGACCGAACGCACACTCGCGCAGCACATAGCGCATTTCGCCGCGACCACCCGCTACCACGATCTCCCCGAAGCAGTCGTCGCCTCGGTGGGGATGCGAGTACTGGACACACTCGGAATTGCAGTGGCTGCCACCGACCTCGATACCAGTCGGGCCGCGACCGCGTGGGCACGAGAACAAGGTGGGTCGGCAACGGCGTCCGCCGTCGGACTCGATGTTGCACTCCCGCCTGCCATGGCCGCCTTCGTCAACGGCGTGCTCGCGCACTCGCTCGATTTCGACGACACCCATCTGCCGTCGATCCTGCACCCGAGTGCCAGCGTGGTGCCTGCGGCACTCGCGGCCGCTCAAGAGCACGGAGCCGACGGCCGAGAACTCGTGCGTGGCATCGCGATCGGGCTGGAAGTGTGTGTGCGAATCGGAATGGCGGGGTTCGATCCGGAGACCAAGAATTCGGTGTTCTTCGAGCACGGTCAACACGCCACCTCGATCTGCGGTGCCATGGGCAGCGCCGTGGCTGCAGCCGTCATCGGTGGTGCATCCGAGGAACAGATCGTCGACACGATGGGTATCGCGGCCTCGATGGCGTCGGGCATCATCGAGGCCAACCGCACCGGCGGAACGGTCAAGCGTATGCACTGCGGATGGGCGGCGCACTCCGCTCTGTCTGCAGCCGGGCTTGCGCGACACGGGATCACGGGACCGCCGACCGTCCTGGAAGGACGGTTCGGCTTCTTCCAGGCCTGGTTGCACGAACCGGGCCGAGCCGACGAAATCCTGAACGGCCTCGGCTCCGAGTGGGCTGTTCCCGGAATCTTCTTCAAGCCGTACCCGGCCAATCACTTCACCCATGCTGCGATCGACGCGGGAGGAGCCCTTCGCGCGCGTGGAATCGGTCCGGAGCAGATCGAGAAGCTGGAGCTGGGGGTACCTGCGGCGAACCTGCGGACGATCGGCGAACCCATCGACGTCAAGCGCACGCCCGAGACCGGATACATGGCTCAGTTCAGCGGCCCCTACGCGGTTGTGGTCGGGCTGCTGGGCGGGGGAGGACTCGGTGCCGCGCTCGAGGACTACACGGACGAGTTGGCGAAGTCGGCGGATCGACGTGCGCTGATGGCCAAGGTCGACGTGGTGCCGGATGCCCGGTGTGATGCCGTTTTCCCCCATCAGTTCCCGGCGGTGCTGACCGCAACACTGACCGACGGAACGGTCGTGGTCGAAGAGGTGTTGACCACGCGCGGAGGACCAGAACGGCCGCTGTCGTTCGGTGAGGTCTCGACCAAGTTCACCAGCAATGCCGGGCCGTTCCTCTCCGACGTCGAACTGAAAGAATTGGCCGGTCGATGCGATCGGCTCGGGGACCTGACCGACATCGGAACACTGCTTGCTCCGTTGACCGATCTGAAATCGACCACGCAGCAATAGGACAGTCCTCGGGCACCGTCCACTCGTATGGCGGTGCCCGAGCTGCAGTGCGACCGGCTCAGGCCCGGGCGAGGATTTCCCGCGCGCCCCGTACCACTGCTTCGTCGACGAATCTGCCGTTGTCGTCGACGGTCGGACCACCCTGGGCCACGTCGTACAGTTCCACCAGTCGACGGGCTGCAGCCACGTCGTCCGTCGACGGCGTGAGTGCGGCATTGATGATCGGAACCTGGCTCGGGTGCAATGCCGTCCGGCCGCGGAAACCCATCTGCACGAAACGTGCTGTGGTGGTGACGAATCCGTCCAGATCACGGAAGTCGGTCGACGTCGGAGCGATCGGTGCGGCCAATCCCGCTGCAGCGCAGTCGATCACGACGTTCAACCGAATGGCGTCGATCATCGATTCGGTGTGCTCCGATCGTGTGATACGCAGGTCGGCGAGGAGGTCGACCTCGCCGACCCCGAAGGTTCGAACCCTGTTGCATCGAGCCATCTCCGGCACAGCGCGCAAGGAGTGAGCTGTTTCGATGAGGCCGATCAGCTCGATGTCGGGGAGATTGCGCATGTCGAGGAATCGGTCCGCACGTGTCAGGGACTCGGTCGAACACTTCGCCACCATGATGCCGGTGACTCCGGTTCCGGCGACGGCCTCGAGATCCTGCGTCATGAACTCAGGGGTGACCCGAATCCAGATCTGGGTGTCGGTGGATGACCTCGACGCCAACCACTGTGCGACCTCGTTGCGCGCTCGGTCCTTGTCCGGCAGCGGAACTGCGTCCTCCAAATCGATGATCACCGCGTCGGTCTCTCCGCGCACCGCCTTGTCGAACAGCTGCGGCTTGTTCGCGGGGACGTAGAGGAACGATCGGGCGGATGTAGGGATCATCGGGCTGCTCGCGCTTCCAGGATGGTGGTGATCGATCGAGCCGCGGCGACGACCTGGCCGGCGTGGACGATGTGCTCGTCGTCCGCTGAGGAGGAGTAGCGAAAGGCCGGACCGGACGAGCTGACCGAACCGAGGACGTGGCCCGCGGCGTCGAAGAAGGGAGCGGCGATCGATGCTGCACCGGTATTGCGCTCGTTCGTCGAGGTCGCGTACCCGTTGGTGCGGATGTCGTCGAGGCGAGCGCGGAAGCGGGTCTCGTCGGCGTCAGGGGTGGTGCTGCGGAGTTCCTGGAAGGCTTCCTCCGCGAATCGGTCGGGGAGGAACGCCAGGATCGCTCGGCTCGACGCTCCCGAGTGCAATGCGTACTGCGGGCCGATTTCGACGACCATCTTCACTTCCTGCGGGCTCTCGTACTGATCGAGATAGACGCGGCGGTGCCCGACGAGTACCGACAGCGTGGCAGTTTCACGTGTGTTCGCACGGAGCGCACGCAATACCGGAGCGGCGATGGACCGCACGTCGAGTTGGCTCCAGGCCTTGGTTCCGAGTCCGATCGCGGCGGGACCGAGGGAATACGTCGACTCGCCCGCGACGGGCTGCACGATCGACCGCGATGCGAGCGATTGCAGAATGCGGTGCACCACAGCCTTGCTCAGCCCAAGCGTTCGAGCGATTTCCGATACGCCGAGTGCGCGATCGGATTGGGCGAATGCGATGAGCACGTCGGCGACACGATCGGCCGACTCGGTGCCGGTCGATGTCTCCAGTACTGGCCTGCTGACCATAAGTGCCACCTTTCGGATGTGCATGCGTTCCGCTGAGCGAACCATACCCGTAACAAGAATTTGACGGAAGAGCCTGTTCTGAGCCCGTGATGCGTGCCATACTCGATTCCAGCGAGATCAATCATCAATCTGATGGTGCGCTCAGCGGAACGGTTGGTTCCGCCCAGTGGTTCGACTCGGCGCCGGTAGGCGCGGAAGGCAGATTCGACAATGAAGAAGCTCGTAGGTGTGCTGACGGCCGTTGCCGTCGTGGGTGCTGCAGCGTGTGGTTCGTCCACCGGTTCGGACGACTCCGGCCCCATCAAGATCGGATCGGTTCATCCCACCACCGGAGCGCTGGCAGGTGTGGGCGGTCTGATGAACGACGGTGCTGCACTGGCGGTGGCCGATATCAATGCAGCAGGCGGCATTTCGTCCCTCGACGGTCGGCAACTGGAATTGGTATCGGGTGACAGCCAGGGCAAAGCAGAGGTCGGACAGAGCGAGGCGCAGCGACTGATCGACGACGGCGCGGTGTCGCTCATCGGCACGTACCAGAGCGACGTCACTCAGAATGTCGCCTCTGTCGCCGAACGATCGCGGGTACCGCTTGTGATCGACGTGGCGGTGGACGACAAAATCCTGGACCAGGGGTACCAGTACTCCTTCCGCATGCAGCCGAACGCCTCCAGCATGGGAACCGACGGTGCAAAGGCGCTCGCCGCGATCGAAGAGCAGACCGGTCAGGCCATCGATCGAGTCTCCTACCTGCACATCGAAGGATCGTTCGGCGACAGTGTCTTCAACGCATTCGAGGCCGAGGCTGCGAACCAGGGAATCTCGTCGGTGCAGGAAATCGCCTATCCCGCAACGAATTTCTCCGACGCCACCACACAGGTGCGTGAGGCTGCAGTATCCAACCCCGACGTCATAGTCGCCACCGGCTACTACCCGGACGGTCTGTTGATCGCCCGCGCCGTCGAGCAGCTGAATCTGAACGTCAAGGGTGTCTACGGAATTGCCAACGGCGCTTTCGACGACAGCTCTTTTCCCGGCGACGCAGGCGCGGCCGGCGACGGTGTGTTGAGCGCCAACTACCACTTCGACGCCACCAGCGACCGCGTCACCGACATTCGTACGCGGTTCGAGGCCCAGTACGGACGCCCGATGGAGACGGCAGCGATGCTGTCCTACCAGGCGGTCGAGGTCATCGCGGCGGGCCTCAACGACGGAGCCTCCAGTGACCCGGAAGATCTGCGCGAGGCGATTTCCGGCGTCTCGATCGACGACCCGCTCCTCGCGTTCAGCGGACCGATCGAATTCGACGAGACCGGGCAGAACAAGAACGCAACCGTCATTGTCATGCAGGTCCGCGACGGTGCAATCGCACAGGTCTTTCCCGAGGAGTTCGCAACGGACGCAATCGAATTCCCCGTGGGAGCCGGCCAGTGACGGCGGCTACCTCGACTGCGGAGAAGACGGGTAAGCGAGGTCTGGCCGGGATCGACCCCGGCATCCCGGTCGCAGCAGCGATCGTCGTCATCATGGCGGTGATCTACCTCGTCGGTGGTAAAGATCAGGGCTTGGTCACGCAGTCGGTCGTCTCCGGGCTTCTGCTCGGCGGCGTGTACGCACTGATCTCGGTCGGACTGACGCTCATCTTCGGCGTTCTCGGCATCGTGAACTTCGCTCAGGGCGCGATGCTGACGATGGCGATGTACATCGTGTACGCGCTATCCACTGCCGGGTTGCCGGTCTACGTCGCGACGCTGCTGGCAGTTCCGGTGATGTTCCTGTTCGGCATGGTCGTTCAGGCAACTCTGCTGACGAAGCTGACCATCAGTGGCAGCCACGACGGCCCTTTGCTCGTCACCCTCGGCCTGTCTCTGCTCATCATCAACGTGCTGCTGATGATCTTCGGCGGGCGACCTCAATCGGTCCAGGCACCGATCGACGGTTCCCTCGACGTTCTCGGTGCGGTGGCGTCGTGGCCGCGCGTGGTGGCGTTCATCGGTGCCGCTCTGGTCGCCGTCGCGCTCAGCGCGGTGCTAAAGCGGACGCCGCTCGGATTGTCCATTCGCGCAGTCGCATCCAACTCCGAAGGCGCGAAACTCGTGGGCGTCGACATCGGCAGGGTCTATGCGCTCACCTTCGGTATCGGTGCCGCGTGCGTCGCCGTCGCCGGCGGGTTGATGACACCGTTCACCAGTCTCACGCCGTCGGTCGGAGAACAGTTCACCATCCTGGCGTTCGTCATCGTGGTTCTCGGTGGACTCGGAAGTGTCGTGGGAGCGATGGTCGGTGGCCTCGTCATCGGCCTCGTGCAGACCGTCGGTGCGCTGTATCTACCGGGAACAGGCTCGCTGATCCTCGTCTTCGCGGTGTTCGTCCTCGTCCTGTTTCTCAAGCCCGAAGGATTGTACGGAGCTCGCCGATGACAACGACAACAAGCGCACCCACTCCGGTGCAGCACGATCCACGGTTGAAGGACACCTGGCTCCGACGCCAATTGATCACGCTCGCCATCGGTTTCGTCGTGGTTGCGGCATTGCCGCTGATGCTCGGTGAGCAGGCACAGACCGTTGCCGTTCGCACGCTGATCTTCGCCGTGATGGCCGTGGCGTGGAACATCATGAGCGGGTTCGGTGGCATGTTCAGTTTCGGCCACGCCGCCTTCTTCGGAATCGGTGCCTATACCGGTGCGTATCTCTTGGTCGAACGCGGCGTCTCGCCGTGGATCTCGATGATCCTCGCGGCGATCATCTCGGCGGTGGTGGGAACGCTCATCGCCTACCTGTGTCTGCGCTACCGATTGGCCGGGTCCTACTTCGCATTGGCCACATTCGCCTTCGCGCAGATGTTCCTGCTGCTGGTGCAGAACCTCGAAGTCTTCAACAAGACCGAGGGATTCAACGTGCCGATCCTGCCACGGGATTCGTGGTGGATGCTGCAGTTCGAAAAGGGCAGCCCCAACTACGTCTGGATTCCACTCGTCATTCTGGCCCTCGCCGTTCTCGGCACGATCTTCTACACCCGTTCGCGGGCCGGGCAGTTCGTCCAAGCCACCCGCGACGACGAAACCGCCGCAGCCTCACTCGGTATCGACACGATGAAGTACCGGTTGATCGCCGTAGCGGCGAGTTGTGCGCTGACCGCCGTCGCAGGTGTCTATTACACGCAGTACTACTTCTTCGTCGGACCGGAGCAGGCCTTCGGTTCGGCGGTCTCCGTCGAAGCGATCGTTCCGGCCGTCATCGGTGGCATCGGCACGATCTGGGGACCGGTCATCGGTGCTGCGGTGATCGGGCCGCTGTCCGAGTTGATCAACGAACTGCTACGAAACCCACCCGCCTTCCTCGAATTCCTGCAGGGAACAATCGGATTGGACGTTGCCGCGTACTCGGTGATTCTGATCGCGATCGTGATCTTCCTACCCAAGGGAATCTTCGGCACGATCCGTGAGAGGTGGAACCGATGAGCCTGTTGAGCATCGAGAACCTGAGCAAGTCGTTCTCGGGTATCCATGCGGTGCGCGATGTCAGCCTCGATGTGCCCGAGCACGAATTCCTCGGGATCATCGGCCCCAACGGGGCAGGTAAGACGACCTTGTTCTCCTTGTTGTCGGGTGAACAGCCACCGACCACGGGCCGAGTGATCTTCGACGGTACCGACATCACGGGTTGGCCGGCCAGCAAGATAGCGCGCGCCGGACTGGTCCGCACGTTCCAACTGATGCGCCCGTTCGAGTCGATGTCGGTGTTGGAGAACGTCACCATCGCCGCGTTGTCGAAGCGCAAGTCACGCAGGGATGCGCGGCGTCATGCCCTCGATGTTCTCGATCGTGTGCAGTTGTCCGATCAGGTCGGCGGCAAGGTCTCGGCCATGTCGACCGCGGGATTGAAGAGACTCGAGCTCGCGCGCGCACTGGCCATGGAGCCGCGCGTCGTGCTCCTCGACGAGGTTCTCGCCGGGCTGGTCCCAGCCGAGCGTGCACCGATGATCGAACTGCTGCGCACAGTGCACCAGGAGGGCCAGACGGTGCTGTTCGTCGAGCACATCATGGCCGCGGTGATGGCCCTGTCCGAGCGCCTGGTGGTCATGCACGAAGGTGCCGTGCTCACCTCGGGTGACCCACGCACGGTGGTTGCCGACGACCGTGTCGTCGAGGCGTACCTCGGTGAGGAGAAAACAGCATGATGCTCGAGATCGACAACCTGCACGCCGGATACCGTCGTCTGGAAATCCTGCACGGGCTGAACCTCGCGGTCGACCGACACGAGATAGTCTCTTTGATCGGTGCCAACGGGGCAGGCAAGACGACGACGCTGCGCGCACTGTCCGGTATGGTCTCCACCTCCGGCGGTACGATCATGCTGGACGGCAACGCCATTCACGGAATGCGGGCGGATCGAATCGTCCGGGCAGGACTCGTGCACGTCGCACAGGACCGAGCTCTGTTCGGCAGTCTCACCGTCGCCGACAACCTGGAGATGGGTGCGTACACCCAGAAGCGCAGCGGCGTCAAGGAATCCCTCGACCAGGTCTACGCACTGTTCCCGATTCTCGCCGAACGACGAGAACAGCGGGCCGACACCATGTCCGGCGGTCAGCAGCAGATGCTCGCCATCGGTCGCGCGATGATGTCGAAGCCGCGAGTTCTGACGCTGGACGAACCGTCGGTCGGGCTCGCTCCCAAGCTCGCTGCTCAAGTGCTCGACGCTATCGTGCGAATCCGTGATTCGGGCGTGACCGTGCTGATCGTCGAACAGAACGCCGCACAGGCACTCGCGATCTCCGATCGCGCTTACGTCATCGAGAGCGGATCGATCGTGTTGACCGGCACCGGATCCGAATTGGCACACGACGAGCGGGTCAAAGCTGCCTACCTCGGTATTTAGGAGTTCACTTCACATGCATCTCTTGGCCTTCACCCCGATCGACGTCGACGCGGCAGAATTGCAGCGGCGCCAGGGTCGGTACGACCACCTTTCTCCCGCAGGGATCACCGTCGAGCTCCGCAACATCGGGTCCGACGCGCCGAGCGCACTGGACACCGAACGTGACGTCAGACGGTCGGAGGAGGTGCTGTCTGCTGCATTTCGGTCTGTGCACGACACGGAAGCGGATGGGTTTCTGCCCGACTGCGTGCTCGATCCCTGTGCCGAAGAGGCGGACTCGTTCATCCGGCCCCTCTACGGCCTGACCCGGCTGACGGCATCGTTCTACGCGTCCCAGGGGCATCGAATCGGCGCGCTCGCCCGCAACGATGTGATCGCTGCGGAGATGGATCGCCGGCTCGCGTTCTACGGGGTCGTCGCCGAGGCAACCCAGGTACTCGGGCTCGGTGTGCACGATATCGCCGACACCCGGGCCTGGGGGAGAGCGGTCTCGGAGCACGCGAGGAAGCTCCGGTGCACCATCGCAATCAATGCGTGCTCGGCCGTCGATCTCGTCGATCCACCCGCGTCGCCGCAAGTGGTGGACCCGACCGCCACTGCGCTACGGCTACTGGGTCTGCGATCCGAACTGCAGGTGTCCGCGTGAGCGAGGACGGCCCGGACCTGATCGTGGCCGGCGCGGGCGGCGGCCTCGTTGCTGCGCTCCGCGCCGCCGAGCTCGGCCTCGACGTGCTGGTCGTCGAGGCCAGTGCGCACTTCAAGCGAGGCAACAACACCGCGATGTCGACCGCGATGATTCCCGGCGCGGGGTCACGATGGCAGCGAGAGGCCGGAATCGAGGACTCGCCGCAGCAGTTCCTCGACGACGTGATGCGCAAGACGAAAGGCAGTGCAGACCATCGGCTGGCGTCGGCGCTCGCCGAAGTCAGTGCCACTTTGGTCGAGTGGCTCGCCGATCACGTCCGACTGCCGCTCTCTCTCGTGACCGACTTCTCGTACCCGGGGCACTCGCAATTGCGTTGTCACACAGTCGAAGGCCGCCACGGTAGTGGGATGCTCGAGCACCTCGCGCGAGCGGTCGCCGACGAGCCGCGCATCGATATGTTGACACCCGCGCGACTGACCGACGTGTCAGTCGATTCCGACGGGGTTGTCGACGGAGTGACGATCACGATGCCCGACGGCAGCGTCGACGTCGTTCCTACCCGTGCAGTTCTGTTGGCCACCAACGGCTACGGTGCCAACGCGGCCATGGTGGCGGAGCACGTACCGGAGATCGCCGCTGCGAGGTATCACGGCAGCGAGCACTCCGCGGGCGATGCGCTCACCATCGGCCGTCGTCTCGGTGCCGAGTCGGCGTATCTCGATGCCTACCAGGGGCATGCTGCACTGTCCAAGCAGGCCACGACGCTCGTCGGATGGGCGACGGTGATGCACGGCGGCATCGTGCTCGACACCTCCGGACGCCGGTTCGGTGACGAGACGACAGGTTACTCGGAGTATGCGGCCATTCTGGCCGCTAGACCCGGATCCGAGGGCTGGGTCGTCATCGACCGGTCGATCTACGACAAGTGCTTGTCGTTCAAAGACTTCCAACAGACCGTCGACTCGGGTGCGGCAGTATGGGCCGACGATATGGACGGCCTGGCGGCCGCAACGGGGCTCCCACCTGCGGCGGTGGTGGAGGAACTCACCGCTGTGCAAAGGTATGCCTCGGGAGAGGCCTCGGATCCGTTCGGCCGCAGCTCATTCGGGCACACGCTCACCGGTCCGTATGCAGCCATCAAGATCGTGCCCGCCTTGTTCCATACGCAGGGCGGGCTCGTCGTGGACGAGAACGCACGTGTTCTACGAACCGACGGCTCGGCGATCACCGGCCTGTTCGCCTCGGGCGGTGCCGCGATGGGCATTTCCGGCCACGGTGCTGCCGGGTACCTCGCCGGTAACGGATTGCTCCCGGCACTCGGACTGGCCTACCTCGCGGCAAGCTCACTCAGAACCAACGAACTCTAGTGAAGAAATTCGAAAGGACCATCATGTCAACGCTTTTGATCACCAATGCGCGCGTAGTTCGGCCAGGATCCGACGCCCCCGACGAGGGTGAGTTTCTGGATCTGCTGATCGAAGACGGCAAGTTCACCCGTATCGAGGCGAACATCGATGCAGGATCCGCAGAGACCGTCATCGACGCTGCCGGCAAGGTCGCATTCCCCGGTGTGGTGGACGCACACCAGCACTGGGGTATCTACAACTCGCTCGGCGACGATGCCGAGACCGAGTCGCGGGCGTGTGTCCAGGGCGGCGTGACCACCTCACTGTCCTACATGCGGACTGGCCAGTACTACATGAACACGGGTGGTTCCTACGCCGACGTGTTCCCGAAGGTTCTCGACGCCACCGAGGGGCGCCCGTACGTGGACTACGCGTACCACCTCGCGCCGATGTCCAAAGAACACATCGACGAAATCCCCTCGCTGATTGCCGATCACGGCGTCACCTCGTTCAAGATCTTCATGTTCTACGGCAGCCACGGGCTCCACGGCCGGTCGACCGATCAGAGCGAATTCCTCATGACTCCAGAGGGGGAGCGCTACGACCTGGCGCACTTCGAGTTCGTGATGCGCGGCATCCAGGCTGCCCGAGAGCAGATGGGCGACAAGGCCGATCACATCTCGCTGTCGCTGCACTGTGAGACCGCCGAGATCATGAGCGCGTACACCAAGATCGTCGAAGAAGAAGGCACCCTCGAGGGCCTGGCTGCGTACAGCGCGTCACGGCCACCGCACTCGGAGGGCCTCGCCGTCACCATCGCGTCGTTCCTGGCCGACGAGACGCAGCTGCCCAACATCAACCTGCTGCACCTGTCCTCGCGCAAGGCGTTGACTGCGGCGATGCGGATGGCAAAGGCGTTCCCGCACGTCAACTTCCGCCGTGAGGTCACGATCGGGCACCTGTTGGCCGATATCGACACCGCATACGGTCTCGGCGGCAAGGTCAACCCGCCGCTGCGTCCGCGCGACGACGTCGAAGCGCTGTGGGAGCACCTGCTCGCAGGTGACATCGACTGGGTCGTCAGCGATCATGCGTGCTGCAAGGACGAGAAGAAGTTCGCCGAGGACCGCGGCGACATCTTCGCCGCGAAGTCCGGCTTCGGGGGTGCCGAGTATCTGCTTCCAGGGCTGGTCAGCGAGGGACGCAAGCGCGGCCTGAGCTGGCGGCGTATCGCAGAGCTCACTTCGCTCAACCCGGCCCGACGCTACGGCCTACCGGGTAAGGGCGACATCGCCGTCGGGATGGACGCAGATATCGCCCTGATCGACCCGGACCGCACCTGGACCGTCCGTCCGGAGGATTCCGAGTCTGCGCAGGAGTACACACCATTCGAGGGATTCGAGCTAGGTGCCAAGGTGACCGACACGTTCGTCCGTGGTCAGCGGGTACTCGCCGATGGTGCCGTCTCCGGTGCGCCCGCCGGCCGCTACCTGCACCGCCCGTACCTGTGACGGGGCCACTGGAGGGCATCAAGGTACTCGACATCTCGACGATTCTCGCAGGCCCCCTCGTCGCGCAGATCCTCGGCGACTTCGGGGCAGAGGTCATCAAGATCGAGCACCCCACCAAGCCGGACGGTATGCGCGGGCACGGCTTGGACAAGGACGGTCACCCGCTGTGGTGGACGATGATCGGGCGGAACAAGCGCACGGTCACCCTCGATCTCGGAAACTCCCGAGGCGGAGCCATATTCCGACGCCTGGCCGCAGAAGCCGACGTGGTGGTCGAGAACTTTCGGCCGGGAACCCTCGAACGCTGGGGGCTGGGATATGACGTTCTCTCCGAGCTCAACCCTGGTCTGATCCTGTTGCGTGTCACCGGCTTCGGCCAGACCGGACCGTACGCGACCAGACCGGCCTTCGGAACGCTCGTCGAATCGATGAGTGGTTTCGCGCACCTGACCGGCGAAGCCGATGGGCCGCCGACGCTTCCGGCGTTCGGCTTGGCCGATTCCCTTGCCGGGATCGCGGGCTCGTCGGCCGTGTCGATGGCTCTACTGCACCGCACCAACAACGGCGGCAAGGGGCAGCAGATCGACCTGGATCTGTTGAGCCCCATCATGGCTGCGGTCGGGCCGGGCGTCATCTATGCCGATCAACTGGGCATCGATCAGGAGCGAACAGGGAACCGGTCGAGCAACAACGCGCCCCGCAACCTGTACAAGACCGCAGACGGGTATTGGTTGGCGATCTCCACGAGCGCCAACTCGATAGCCGAACGTGTGCTGGTGCTGGTGGGTCACCCCGAGGTGCTGGACGAACCGTGGTTCGCCACCGGGCGTCAGCGCGCCGCCCACGCCGACCTTCTGGACGAGTACGTCGGCGGCTGGATTGCCAAGCGGACCAAGGACGTGGTGATCGACGAGTTCGAAAAGGCAGGAGCGGCAGTCGCTCCCGTCTACAAGCCGAGCGACCTGTTGTCCGATCCGCAGGTGAACGCCATCGAGATGGTGACGACCGTCGAGGACGACGACCTCGGCCCCGTGCGCATGCAGAACGTCATGTGGCGGATGGGTGGCAGTCCCGGCCGGATCAGATACACCGGCCGCAAGCACGGTGCCGACACCGACCAGGTGCTCACCGAAATAGGGTGCAGCGCCGACGAGATCGAGGCCATGCACCGCGACAGCATCGTGTAGAGCGCGGCGGGTGGTCGCGGTGTCCGGTCACCCGCCGAGTTCACTCGGGAATCTGCTGCACCACGGCGGCGACGGCTTCCACCTGGTCCGCGATCCGTGGCCCCCATCTACTCGACAGGTCCTCGTCCATCGGGAAAATCCTGCCGTCTCGGACGGCGGTCATCGAACCCCACCCCGGTCGAGCCGCGACCGATTCGGCTGTGACTCCACAGCACTGTGCGTCGGCGAGGAACACGATATCGGGATTGGCGGTGATCACCGACTCGGCGGACAGCTGCGGGTAATCACCAGCCCCGGATCCGTCGGCGATGCTCTGCAGACCGAACAATCCGTAGATCTGGCCGACGAAGCTCTGGCTGCTCACGGTGTACAGGGTGTCGTCGAGTTCGTGGAAGTACGTCAACGGCTGATCGCGTGTCGGCACGCTCGCGACGGCAGCATCGATGCGGTCACGCATCTGCGCGACCACCGCATCACCTTCGGCGTCGTGCCCGGTCGCGTCTGCCACTTGTTCGATCTGCGAGTACGCGTCGTCGAGGCTCGTCGCGGCCGGGACCAGCAGCGTCGGAATGCCTGCCTCGGCCAGGGTGGACGTCACCAGGCCGAGGTCGGTGGAGGTGATCACCAGATCGGGGTCGTACGCGACGATCGCCTCGAGGCTCGGCGTCAACGCAGACAGCCCGGTCTTCGGGGCATCGGCGGGATAGTCCGACTGATCGTCGACGGCCGCCACCTGCTCACCCGCTCCGACGGCGTACAGGGTCTCTGTCGCCGTCGGGCTCAGAGAAACGATCGAACGGGGCATCGCGTCGATGGTGACGGTCTCGCCGTCCGAGCCCGATGCGATCGTCCTCGGGAACTCCCCGCTCGACGCCGTGGTGGAGGAAGCGGTCGGCGGGGAGTCCGTGGTCGTGTTGCCGCATCCGGTCGCGAGCAGCGCGATGACCGCGAACCCGGCTGAGATCATTCGTGCCGATCGACGCTGCACTGCCACTCCTGTGTTTCCGGTGCCTCTTGGAGCGCCAACACTATCGGGTCGCGGTCAGCGACCCAGGCTCCGTGCCAGGTACGTGCCGGTGTGGGTGTCGGAGACCACCAACTCGTCGACGGTTCCGGTGAAGGTGATCAGTCCGCCGTTGTGTCCGCCGTCGGGGCCGAGGTCGATGACCCAATCGGCCGCGGCGATGACGTCGAGGTTGTGTTCGATGACGATCACCGACCTGCCCTCGTCCACCATTCCGGACAGCAACGCAATCAGGTTCGACACGTCCGACGGGTGCAGACCGGTCGTCGGCTCGTCGAGTACCAGCACCGGCGACGACCCGACCAGTTCGGTGGCGAGCTTGAGCCGTTGCCGCTCTCCGCCGGAAAGCGACGACAGATTCTGGCCGAGCGAGAGGTAGCCGAGCCCGACATCCCGGCACCGGCGGAGGATGTCACGGATCTTCTTGACCTCGAAGAAGTCCTGCGCGTCCTCGACGGACATCTCGAAGATGTCGGCGATGCTGACGCCGTCGACGGTATGGCGGATCGCACCCGACCGAAAACGCCTGCCCTGGCACGTCTCACAGGTGCTCGTCACCGGGTCGGTGAAACCGAGATCGGTGAAGATGACCCCGCTGCCCTGGCAGTCGGGGCAGGCGCCGTCGGAGTTGGGCGAGAACAGAGACGGCGGCTGGCCGGTCTTCTTGGCGAAGTATGCGCGGATCGGGTCGAGCAGACCGGTGTACGTCGCGGGGGAGGAGCGGCGTGATCCGCGGATGGGTGCCTGGTCGATGATGACGGCGTCCGGCGCGGCCTCACGGAGGTGGCCGTGGATGAGGCTCGACTTTCCGGAACCAGCGACCCCGGTGACGGCGGTCAGAACTCCGAGCGGCACGTCGACGCTGACATCTCGTAGGTTGTGCGTGCTCGCTCCGGTGATGCTCAGCCAACCCGAAGGGGCACGGGGAGTGCGTAATTCGACGCCCTCGCGCCGCAACGCGGCACCGGTCCTGGTGTCGGCGCTGCGGAGTTCGTCGTAGGTGCCCTCGAACACGACTGTGCCACCGGCCTTTCCCGCGCCCGGGCCGATCTCGACGATGCGGTCGGCTATCGCCATGACCTCGGGGTCGTGCTCGACGACGAGGACGGTGTTGCCCTTGTCGCGCAGCGCGAGCAACATGTCGTCGAGGCGGTGGACGTCGCGGGGGTGGAGGCCTGTGGTCGGTTCGTCGAAGACGTAGAGCATGTCGTTGAGGGTGGCTCCGAGGTGGCGCACCATCTTGATGCGCTGGGATTCACCGCCCGACAGCGACGACGTCGCCCGGTCCAGGCTGAGGTAGCCGAGACCGAGATCGACGAGTCTTCGCAGTTGCGTGACGATTTCGGCGGTGACCGTACCCAGGCCGCTGACCTTCCACCCGTCGATGCGGTCGGCGAGTTCGGACACCTGCATCGCGAACGCGTCGGGCAGAGACAGGCCCTCGAGGGTGGCACCGCGGATGGTCTCGTTGTAGCGGGAGCCGCCGCAGGACTCGCAGACGCCGCGCGTGACGATGCGCTCGAACGCGAGCTTGGCCTTGCCCTTCAGGGCGTCGGCGTCCTTCGCCAGGTAGCTGCGCCGGAACCGCGACACGATCCCCTCGTAGCTCTTCATGACGGCGTCGGGGTTCAGCACTTCGACCTCGCCGGGCTTGGCGTCGAAGAATATGTGGCGCTCGCGGGCGGAGTACTGCTCGATCGGGACATCGAGATCGAACAGACCCGAGTCTGCGAACACCCGATACGGCCATTTGCCGACCTCGAAGTCCGGATGTTTGAACGGCCCCTCGCGCAGGGACTTCGACTCGTCCACCAGTTCTGCGAGGTCGACGACCTTCGCCTCGCCGAGCCCTTCGCACTCGAGGCACATGCCGGCCGGGTCGTTGAACGAGAACGCGTTCGCGAACCCGATCGTCGGGGTGACGCCGCGGGACCAGAGCATGCGCAGCCAGTCGCCGATGTCGGTGATGGTGCCGACCGTCGACCGCGGGCCACCGAACAGGCGCTTTTGGTCGACGATCACGACTGCCGACAAGTTCGCGATCATATCGGCGTCGGGGCGACCGTAGGACGGCAGGAAGGTCTGGGCGAACGCGGTGAACGTGGAATTGATCTGCCGTTGAGCTTCGGCAGCGATGGTGTCGAACACGAGTGACGACTTCCCCGACCCGGAGACGCCCGCGAACACGACGAGCGATCGCTTGGGCAGGTCGAGGTCCACGTCGCGGAGATTGTTCTCGCGTGCTCCGCGAACGATGATCGTGGACAGTTCGTTGTTGGATGGCTGGGCTGGGGTGGTCGGCTGGGCCTGGGTCATGTGCGCTGAGGTCGCCTTTCGCCGCCCCCGACGCTGGTTCGTCCGGGGCCGACGCAGTCTACCGTACGCCGTACGGAAATGCCGTTCATGCTTCCGCAGTAACAGACTTACCGGTCTGGCGATCTCACATGGGCGCCGATTGCATCAGGCCATCGGTCGTGTCGAAAGGTATTCATGACCAGTAGTAGTCGTTTCCGCGTGCGGTCGGCCATCGTGCTCGCCCTCCCGGCGATCGTCCTCGCGGGCTGCGGATCGCAGGACTCCACCGAGCCCGAAGTCCGCACCGAAGTCCGGACTGTGACCGTCGAGGCAACGGCAACCCCACCGACGATCGCGCCGACGTCGATCGACAGGATCGTCCTTCCGGACACCACTGCGCCCGAGCCGTCCACATCGGAACCGGCCGCGCCGGTCCTCGTTGCCATGCCTCCGGTCGTATGCATGAATTTGCAGTCCGCGCAGAATGCGATCCAGGCAGCCGGGGTCTTCTACTCCCGCAGCGCCGATGCCTCCGGCGAAGGTCGGATGCAGGTCAACGACTCGAACTGGATTGTCGTGGCGCAGGATCCGCCCGCAGGGACGCTGATCGGTGAGGGAGATGCTCTGCTGTCCGCGGTGAAAATCGGTGAGCCGAACAACTGCTGATCTAGCGGCGAAGGCTGTGCTTGCCCGCTGGAGCCGGTTTCTGCTCGGTCGAGCTGTACGCGAGGTGGCCGCCGATGAGACCGCCGACGCTCGCTGTGGCGAGACCGGCTGCAGCCAGGGCCTTGGCGATGCCATCGGTCTGTTTCCGGCGACGTAGGTAGGAGCCGAGAAAGAGGAAGACGCCGGTCGCGTTGGAGGCCGCGTGGATGATCCCGACTCGTCGCTGGCGGGTGTTCATCGTCGACCAGTCGGCCCATCCGGTGGCGATGGCGGCCGGCGCGGACACGAGCCCGATGGAGATCACAAGCTTGCTTGCTCTCGACTGGTGATTCAGCAGGTCCAGAGCAACGGCGCTGGTCCAGCTGCCGATGGTGACGTTGACCAGAGCCGGGTGGATGGGGTGGCCGATCCACTGTCCGCGGAGCGCGCCGCCGACGGTGCTGTCGTCGAGTGCGGGCTCGAGGACGTCGTTGATCGCGTTGCTCGCTCCGTCGAGGAACGATGCCGATTCGAGGCTGTCGAGTGCTTGCTTGAGTGTCATACGTTGCCGCATGCCCCGCTGACGCTGCGCGAACCGTAAGGGCAGCCAAACACGGGACGAGATGCTTGGACGTCCTATAACGTCGGGTGATGAGCAGCGGAACACGAGTGAACACCGTCGACGGCGTCCTGCGGCGGTCGGCCGCTAAATTCCCCGACCGTCTCGCCGTGACATTCGAGGGACGCAGCCACACCTACGGAGAACTCGATACCGCCGTCACCCGCGCCGCCCGACGACTGATCGCGTTGGGGTTGAACAAGGGTGACCGCGTCGCGGCGTACGGCGTCAACTCGGATGCGTACGTTGTTGCGTTTCTCGCCTGTGCGCGAGCCGGATTGGTGCACGTTCCGATCAACTACGCGCTGGTGGGCGACGAATTGCAGTACTTGCTCGATCAGTCGGGCTCCCGCGTGGTGCTCGTGGATCCGGCTTTGACGGCCACCCTCGACTCCGTTCGTGCAGACCTGACGATCGAGCACGTGGTTTCTCTGCCCGATGTACTGGGCACGGACGGCGACGGCTCCGAACTCGAACCCGCCGCCGATTCGACCGACCTCGCTCAGTTGCTCTACACCTCCGGAACGACGTCGAAACCCAAGGGTGCGATGATGTCTCACGGAGCGCTCGTCGCGGAGTACGTCTCGTGCGTCATCGCGCTCGGGTTCACCCAGGACGACGATCCACTGCTCGTGATGCCGATGTACCACTCGGCGGGAATGCACGTGTTCATGCTGCCGTATCTGTCGGTGGGTGCCACGGTCCGCTTGATGCGCAGGCCGGACGTGCCGGAGATACTGCGCCGGATCGAAGAGGAGAAGATCAAGTCTCTGTTCCTGGCCCCGACGGTGTGGGTTCCGCTCGCCAATCACCCCGACCTGGCCACGCGTGACCTGTCGTCGCTGAAGAAGGCGCAGTACGGTTCGTCGATCATGCCTGTCACCGTTCTCACTCGGCTACGTGAGCGCTACCCGGACATCGAGTTCTACAACTGTTTCGGGCAGTCCGAAATCGGTCCACTGGCAACGGTATTGCAGCCCGAGGAGCACGAGGCACGGCCGGCGTCGTGCGGCCGTGCGGTGTTCTTCGTCGAGACCCGTGTCGTCGATGCCGACGGCAACGACGTGCCGGACGGCGAGCCCGGGGAGATTCTCTATCGTTCTCCTCAGCTGTGCGACGGCTACTGGGACAAGCCGGAGGCGACGGCAGATGCGTTCTCGGATGGGTGGTTTCATTCCGGTGACTTGGTGACACGCGACGCCGAGGGTTTCATCACCGTGGTCGACCGGATCAAGGACGTCATCAACACCGGCGGCATTCTCGTCGCGTCACGCGAGGTGGAGGATGCGATCTACACCCATCCGGCGGTCGCCGAGGTTGCGGTGATCGGGACGCCCGACGACAAGTGGATCGAAGCGGTGACGGCAGTCGTCGTGCTCAAGGACGGCAGTGCGCTGTCGTCGCAGGCGTTGATCGATTATGTGAAAGGTCGTATAGCGCCGTTCAAGGTGCCCAAGACCGTCACCTTCGTCGACGAATTGCCACGCAATCAGAGCGGAAAACTGCTCAAGCGTGAGCTGCGCGGTTGACCTGTCGTCAGGCTGCTCGTTGTTTTCGTCGGTGGTAGCTGGGGATGGGTTGGTGTGTGGGGTCGACGGATTCGGGTGGGATGGCGTAGGGGTGTCCGTCGTCGCCCATGAGTAGTTGCCAGTGGCCGTGGTGGACGAGGCGGTGGCATTCGCCGCAGACCAGCGCGAGGTTGTTGAGGTCGGTTCTGCCGCCGTGTTCCCAGAACTTCACGTGGTGGGCGTGGCACCACTGTGCGGGGCGGCCGCACATGACGCAGCATCGGTCGCGGATGGTCAGGGCGATGCGTTGGTCGTCGGTGGCGAGTCTGGTGGTGCGCCCGAGCGCGAGCGGGACGCCGTGGTGGTCGACGATCACCGGGGTGAGGTCTGCGTCGCAGGTGAGAAGTTCGGCGAGGGAGCGACTGATCGGACCGGTCCAGTCGAGGTGGAACGGCCAGTCCGCATCGCCAGGCTCGGGAACGGACTTCTCCCTCGCATCACTACCACCGGCAGCGTCACTACCGTCGGTGCTGCGACCGACACGACTCTCGGGAGAGTCACCGGTGCATGAACAGTCGCCGGCACCAGAACTCCCTCTGGCGCGTTGACCGCGGCCGGTGGCTCGATCGGGACCGGCGTCGGTGTCTTCGGTTCGTGAACCGCCGTCGATACCAGCACTCTCGCTGACGCGGTGACCGCCGTCAGCACCACCATCGGGACCGGCGTCGGCATTACTGGTTCGTGAGTTGCCGTGGGCACCAGCACTCTCGCTGGCGCGGTGGCCGCCGTCAGCACCGGTAGCGTGTGTTGTCGAACCCGTTGGTGCGCTGGCAGTTTCCTTGTTTCCGCGGTCGCTGAGCAGGTCGCGCAGCGGAACGATCAGGTGCACCGACGCCCGCGACCCACCCGCCGCACCGCGGCTGCCACCGCGTAGGTGCCGGTCGAGAATCCGATCGAGTGCATCGGCCCGGCGTTTCGACGGACTCCGCGGGTCGCGTTCCCCGCCCGGGCCCGGTTGCGGTGCGGTCAAAGTCGACAACACGGTGAGCAGCTTCTCGGCGAGGAGCCGGTCGACGTCGCCACCGAGCTGGAAGCGGCCACTGGCCAGCCGGTGAACATCGAACCGGTTCAGACCCGGGTTCTCCGACACCGGTACCGGCGGCGGCCCCGACGAAACAGGCTCGGGCCCAGCAGGTTCGGGCCCACCCGAACCACCGGCATCACCGGCATCACCGGAGCCACCGGCATCATTCGAACCACTGGTATCGGCTCGGCCCGCCTGCTCTTGCTCGCGCGCTCGTTCCTGCTCTAGTCGTTTCTTCTCGGCCTGCTCGTGTCGAGCTCGGGCGTCCTCTGCCGCGGAATGCGCGAGTGCCTGAGCACGGGAGCTGACCTGCCCGGCGGTGCCGCGCATCGCGGTCTCGAGCAGTTCCGCGACGACGGCGTCGCGGCGCTGCTCGTCGAGGGTGGGTTCGGCGACCACCACGGTGGCGTAGCCGTCGGCGATCGCCGAGGCGTGGCCGGCGTGGATGTCACCGCCGGCGAGGGCGTCGAGCACGTTCGGCCATTGGGTGAGCCACTGCCCGAGTTCCATCTGGCGGGTTGCGGATCCGTCGGTGATGCGAACCGACTTCGCGTACCAGCGGGTGACGGAGGAGTGCCCGAGTTTCATCGCCAAGCCACGCCGGTCGATCTCGGCGAGCAGTGCCAATCTCGATGCAGCCAAGGCGTTTTCGTGGAAAGACACGTCGGCGAGCTCGGAGACCAATTCCTGGTCCCCGAGCTCGAACACATCCCCCCATGTCTTCACCCCACGGAAGCTATACCCACCCACCGACACGTTTCTGCGACGCCGGTCAACGCTTCCAACGAATACGGATTGGGCCCTTCGCAGTCGAGGGATCGACCACGGATCCCTTCTGGGTGATCTCGACTTCTCCCGCGTCGACCATCCGGCGGGCGGCGCGGCGAACCGGTTCCATCAACTCCCGCCAACCGTCGTCGGACAGGGCACGTGCGACGTCGGAAGGGCAGATTGTGGAGTCGCGGGACCGGGCGTCGAGCAGGGTCCTGATCTTGTCTTCGAGTTCTTTGTCGGTGGTGCTCACCTTGTGCCGCCGGCAAGAGTCGCTGCAGTACTTGATGTCATCCCAGTTCTTCTCCCACTTCTTACGCCATTCGATTCGCCGCCCGCACGATGCGCAGACCTTGTCGGCGGGCTGCGCAGTGGAGGAGCGACGAGAATGAGCCATGCTTCGACAGTAACCTCGTTGCATGGCGATTCGACCCATTCTCGTTGCCGGTGACCCGCGGCTGACGACGGTCGCCGAACCCGTCACCGTGTTCGACGCCGAGTTGGCGGCGTTCGTGAAGGACCTGTTCGAGACCAACACCGCGGCGCACGGGGCCGGACTCGCTGCCAACCAGGTCGGCGACCCGCGTGCAGTGTTCGTCTACGACCTCAGGGACGGCGGGGTCCGTCACCGCGGGCACGTGGTCAACCCAGTGCTCGAGACGTCGGCGATCCCGGAGACGATGCCGGACCCCGGAGACGGTGAAGGGTGTCTGTCGGTACCGGGGGAGCGGTACCCGACCGGCCGCGCGGACTGGGCCCGCGTGACCGGTGTCGATGTGGAGAACGCTCCCGTCTCGGTCGAGGGCCACGGTTACCTGGCTCGGTGTCTGCAGCACGAGTCCGACCATCTGGCCGGTCACCTGTACCTCGACCGCCTGATCGGCCGCAATCAGCGTGCTGCGAAGAAGATGATCAAGGCACGAGGATGGGTCCGCCCCGGCAACAGTTGGCTGCCCGGGTCCGATGCGGACCCGTTCGGCTGGTGAATCGAACCGGCGATCAACACGCGCCGGTGAGTGCGCATGCCGCTGCGCGTTCCAGCGTCCAACGGCCCTCGGAGACAACGAAACCGATCGAGGACACTCGCCCGACGGGAGTGCCGCTCGCCTCCACCCGTCCGGGTGCTACGGCGTCGACGCGGTCGAACGTCACGTCCGACATGACCCCGCCGCTGTCGAACAACGCTGCGTTCTCCTCGAGTGTGCCTTCGAGCGCGTCGGCGCGGTCGGACCGCTCTGCGGTCCAGTCGAAAACGGTACGGAAGATGGCGGTCGCTTCCTCCTGGGTAGGGATGGCTGTGGGCGCGACGGAGGGAGGAGGGGGCGGGAACGACGACGGCGCAACGTTTACCGCGGCGTCGATGCCCGGCTCGGGTTTCGTTGCGGCACAACCGGTAAGCATGACCAGAGTCAGTCCGCAGAGCACACGGCCGACGATCATCAGAACGGGTTGTAGACGTAGAGCATCCGGTAGTCCCACTCCGAGGATCCGGCCGGGATTCGGATCTCCGTCAGCACCCGGCCGTTCTGGGAGCACGAACCGCGGGCGTGAAACGACCAACAATCGATCTGCCGACTCGTGCCGAACGGGCTGACGATCAACGATCTTGTGCTCGCCGCGCCGTATGCCGCAGGGTCGAAGGCGCTGACGAAACTCGAGGTGGAGTCCTTGGGCCCGAACGGGTTGTCGTCGGGAGCGGCGGAGGCTGTCGGCGCGACGAGCACTGCGCCGCCGATCGCCAGCGCGACTCCGGCGAGGATCTTCTTCGGCAATGGTGGCTCCGTTCGTTTCGAGCACGACTACTCAGTGCTCGTGGGATCGGCCGCAACCGACCGCGCGTTACGAACCGGCTCCTTCCTCGAACGCGGCACACTGGAGTCCATGACAGCACTCGAAGCGCCCATCGTTGCCCAGCGGCTCGGCCGTCGTCTCGCAATGTGGGGCGGTGGAAGTGTGCTCGTCGGAACGGTGTTGGCGTTGCGCGGGTCGTCGCCTGCCCGGCGGGCGTTCGGGTTGCAGACGGCGGGGTGGGGTGCGATCGATCTGGCGATCGCGGGTGTAGGCGCGCTGAGCTCGAAGCCTCCGACTGCCGCGAGTTTGAGCCGGCTGCTGTGGATCAATGCCGGTCTCGATGTCCTCTACGTCGCGACCGGCGCGCACATCGCCGTCAGAAAGCCTCGGTTCGGCGGCCGGATCACCGCTGACCAGGCGCTGGGCCACGGCTCTGCCGTCATCGTGCAGGGCGCTGCGCTTCTCGCATTGGACACGACACACGCCCGCATGATTGCCGGCTAATCACACGAGTGTCATTCTCGCCGTAGGCAATTTGTCAAGCACCAACACGCCTCATTTGTTGCGCGATCAGTAGATTTGCGTAACACTCGTCCCATCAGTCACATCAGTATCGTGGGTCACACGGGAAACGGTGGGTTCGTCCATGCGTGTACGTAGTCGGCAGATTGCTGTCGGGGCTGTCCTGGCACTGGCAGTGAGCGGACTCAGCGCTCTGACCGCGCCCACCGTGTCGGCCGAACCGTGCGGTGGGCTCGGTGGGCCGGGCTCGTCTCCGCTGTTCGGGTCGTCGGGTAGCGCCGGGATGTCGGGCAAGAACCCGCAAGGCCCTCAGGGGCCGCTTCCTCGGATCACCGGCAACACCCAAAGCATCGCCTGGGTCACCGGTCCGCAGAGCGTGAACAACACCTACAACGACCTCGCGATGTCCGGCACCGACCTCGGAATCAGTTGGGACAACGGGGCCGGCCAGATCCTGATGGCGTTCGGTGACACCTTCGGAGACTGCTCCTCCGGCAATGCGCAGTGGCGCAGCAACGCGCTCTTCCGGTCGGACAAGGCGTCGACGAATCTGGCGCAGGGAGTCGAGATCGGTCCAGCCGACCCCGCGGACAACACCTCCGGTGCCGTCGTGCGGGCCGGTAGTCCCAACTATGCAGCCGAGATCATCTCCAGCGCAAAGCTGCCCAGCGTCGAGGACACCACGATTCCCACGGCGGCCATAGCGATCGGCAACACCCAGTACATCAACTACATGTCGGTGCAGAGCTGGGGCAGCCCCGGGCGCTGGATCACGAACTACTCGGCGACGGCGAAATCCACTGACAACGGTCAGAATTGGTCGACCGACCCCAAGACGATCCGCGTCAACAAGGGTGTCACCATTCCGGGCTTCACCAACGTCCACGAAAGCCAGGGCAAGTTCCAGCAGAGCGCCTACGTGCTGGGTCGAGACAGCAAGTACCTGTATCAGTTCGGCACACCCAACGGACGATTCGGCGATGCCTTCGTCTCACGGGTGGCACCGAGCGAGATCGAGAACCTCGACGCGTACGAGTACTCGACGCAGGATCCGGATCCGGCGAAGCAGTGGTCGAAGAACATCGGCGACACCGTTGCGATCGTCAAGGGCCCGGTCAGCGAGATGTCGGTTGCATGGAACGACTACCTCGGCCGCTACGTGATGATGTACGGGGACGAGAACACTCGCACATTGGTCGCTCGCACTGCCGACAATCCCGAGGGGCCCTGGAGTGCGCCGAGGACCATCCTCGATGCCAATCAGACCGCCGGCGGAATCTATGCGCCGTTCATTCACCCGATGTCGAGCGGAAAAGACCTGTACTTCACCGCTTCTCGGTGGTCGGACTACAACGTGTTGCTGTTGAAGACGAATCTCGACGCGCTGAAGTGATCTCCGCGGAGCGTTCGATCGCCGCCTGCAGGTAGGCATCCACCTCGAGATCTTCCGGGGCGGAAAGTAATCCGCGCCGGATCGTCGAGAGGTATCTGCTCGACGGTTCGCCGGGCTCTCGGGCGATCGAACTTGTCAGCGTGAACGCGGGTCGTCCGTCGATGTCCGGAAGACGGAGTAGTGCATCGTATTTCCCACGGAAGCTCTCACCTTCGCGATCCACTGCCAGCTGCGACCATTGTCCGATGGCAAGTGTCTCCGTCGCCCCGACATCGATGGACGCGACGACGTTCTCGACGGCAGCCAGGTGAGCGAACTGGACGCCGTCGAGTAGATAGCCATGTGCTACAGACCGATTCGCGGCATCTGCCGTCGTCGAGACGAACGCGGACGCTCCGGTCCAGCGCCGCGAGACTCCGGCGAAGTACAGCGGATAGTCGATCCACAGCCATTTTTCCCCTGCAGGCAACGCTGTCGAGGGTGCCGGTGGGTGCGCACCGAATTCGGAGCTTTCGTCGGACCCCGTCAGGTAGCTGAAAAACCTCTCGCGCAGGAGATTCGACCCGTACGAGACGTACCAGAGCCGACCGGTCACTCGGTCTCGAACAGCTGCCGGTATGCCTCGGCGAGCAGGTCGGCCGCGAGGTCGTGGTTGTGTGACGCTGCACCCGTCGAGTTGCCGGATCGCATCAGCCTGGCGTTGAGGCCGTAGGCGAGGTCGTCGAACGTGTCGTCGTCGATCCCGAGGTCGACGTCCACGTCTTCTTCCAGCAGCGCGCCGAGGTCGATCGACCACGACCACACTCGTTCGTCCCGGTAGGGTCCGCGCCCGGCGCTGACGGTCTCGTTGGAGACCTCGAGTTGCTCGTCGGTCCGGTCGCGCGGAACGTTGGTGTTGATGCGCAGGTCGAGTTCGATCGTGTCGTCGTCGTGCACGATCTCGTCGACGCGCAGCGTCTCGAAGCCGCCGCACGTCAGCGTCAGCAAGCGCCGAGGCCCGGTGTCGACGTGTTCGTCGGACAGGGCGGCGATCTGCCACAGGTACTTCGCGGTGTTCGCCGGGTCGGGGATCGAAGAGTTGATGTAGTCGGCCACGATGCTGCGGATGGCCGGGTATGCGATGTGGTCGGACAGTTCCCAGAACTGCTTGCGCGCCTTGCCGACAGACGTGTCGAGCAATGTCGCCCGCTTGGCCCTTTCCTTCGGCAGCGCAGATTTCGCGCTCGGAACGTCGCCCAGGGAGGCCGGCTCCGAGGGGCGTTCACGTAGACGGGTCAGGTGCGACACGAGATCTCGCAACTGCTCGAGCTGATCGGCAGTCCCGGCTGCGAAGTCGAGTGCTTCGATGTCGGTCCACGCGTCGAGGTCGGCGATGAACTGTGCCGCGACCGAGTCGGAGTACCCGACGTAGGCCTCGTTGTCGGCGAAGTGCAGAACGTAGAGCCCGGCTCGGTGTTCCTTGGCCGCGAAGACCGTGGCGATGGATCCGGCGTCGGTGACGTCGTATCGCTCGAAGGTGAATCCGTCGGATGTGGAAGCTGTCGGCATGGCTGTGAATCTACCGATGTGAGTCGAAAGCACCTATTTTCGGCCGTGTCCGCAATGTCGGGAATTCGTTCCAGAAACCAATGATTTAGGTGAACCTTCGTAAACTGGATGCTCAGACTTGTTCTGGCACCGCGTGTTCCGCATTGTCCGATGTACCGGAAGTACTTCCGCTACCGTGAACGAAAGTTGAATTCGTGGTGCTATCTTGTGGAATGTCTGTTTCCATCGCTAACGAAACAAGCAGGTAACACGCGGTGTGAACAATGCCGAGAGCAGTGCCATCGGGCACGGCCGTGGTGCTCGATGGAAGGTGGTTGCGCGTGGGCGGTTATCTTGCGCGGAGGTTGCTGAACTACGTCGTCCTGCTGCTCATTGCGACGTTTCTGACCTACCTTCTGGCGTCGCTCACGTTCGATCCGCTGTCCAATCTCCTCAGTCGCAACCCGCCGCCGTCGAGCGCTGTACTCGACGCGAAACGCGCGGCGCTGCATCTCGACGACAACCCCGTGTTGCGCTACCTGAAGTGGCTGTGGGCTGTGCTTCATGGTGACTTCGGTCAGACCATCGCGGCCGGCTCCGTCAACGACGAGTTGTGGCGACGCATTCTCGTCTCGCTGCGTTTGGTGGTGCTCGGCACCGTCCTCGGCGCGGTACTGGGAACACTCGTAGGTGCGTACGGTGCCGTCCGGCAGTACAAGATCTTCGATCACGTCGCCACTGTCGTGACGTTCATCCTCATCAGCACCCCGATCCTGGTTCTGGCACCGGTACTCAAATACCTTGCTGTGCAGGTCAATCAGAGCACCGGTAGCCAGTTCTTCCAATACACCGGTGAGACGTCGACAACGCTCGCTCCCGGTCTGATGAACGAAATCATCGACCGTGCTCAGCATTTGCTGTTGCCGACCGTTGTCCTGATGTTGTTCACCATCGGTGGTTACAGCCGCTACATGCGTAGTTCCATGCTCGACGAACTGAACATGGACTACATCCGTACGGCCCGCGGCAAGGGCCTCACCCGCGGCCGCGCGATATTCAAGCATGGCTTTCGAACTGCATTGATCCCGATGGCGACGCTCTTCGCGTTCGGGATGGGCGCGGTGATCACCGGCGCGACCTTCACCGAGCGAGTTTTCGGGTGGTACGGCATGGGGGACTGGCTGATCTACGGCATCACCAGTCAGGACATCAACATCACGCTCGCGGTCTCGCTGTTCACCGCGCTTTCGGTCCTCGTCTCCGGAATGTTGACCGACATCTTCACGGCCGCATTGGATCCGCGCGTTCGCTACGCGGACTGACCCACCACTTCGAGTAAGGAAAGGATCGGCGATGGCGACACCTGTGGTTCCCGAGATCGCTGCGGTCGAGGGCCCGAGCGACTCGACGGCTCCGATCACACGCAGGCGCTTGGTGCTGCGCCGGTTCCTGCGCAACCGGCCTGCGTTGGTGGGCATCGTGGTGTTGCTGGCGATGTTCGTCGGCGCATTCGTACTCCCGCACTTCATTCCCTTCACCTACGAGGAACTCGACGCGTACGCGCTCAACTCGCCCCCGACCACACGACACTGGTTCGGCACCAACCAGATCGGGCAGGATGTTCTGGCTCAGACGCTGCGTGGCCTGCAGAAGTCGCTGATCATCGGCATGCTCGTCGCGCTCATTTCCACGGTGCTTGCCGGCGTCGTCGGCGCGGTGGCGGGGTACTTCGGCGGTTGGACCGACCGTGCGCTGATGTGGGTCGCCGATGTTCTGCTCGTCGTCCCGAGCTTCCTGGTCATCGCTATCTGCTCGCCGCTGTTCCGCGACAAGAGCTTCTTCATCCTGGTGTTGCTGCTCGCGGCGTTCGCGTGGATGATCACCTCCCGCATCATCCGTGCGATGACGCGGTCGTTGCGTGAGCGCGAATTCATTCGTGCCGCCAAGTACATGGGTGCGACGCCGACGAGTGTCATCGGGAAGCACGTGCTGCCCTCGATGGCGTCGATCCTCATCGTCGACGTCACGCTCAACGTGGGTATCGCCATCATCGGTGAGGCGTCGCTGAGCTACTTCGGTTTCGGTGTCCAGCGGCCCGACGTCTCGCTCGGAACCCTGATCGCGGACGGTACGTCGTCCGCGTTGACGTATCCGTGGCTGTTCGCGTTCTGCTGTGGCGCACTGGTATTGATCGTGCTGGCAACGAACTTCGTCGGCGACGGCCTGCGCGACGCATTCGATCCGAACTCGACGAGGGGACAGGCACGTGGCTGAGACTGTGCCGGTGTTGAAGGTCAGCGGACTCGAAGTCAGCTTCCCGAGTGAGGAAGGCCGCGTCACCGCGGTCCGCGGACTGGACTATCAGGTCGACAAGGGCGAGGTCATGGCCATCGTCGGCGAATCCGGCTCCGGTAAGTCGGTGTCGTCCCTGGCCGTTATGGGGTTGCTTCCGCAGACCGCACGGGTCACCGGGTCCATCGAGCTGAACGGCCGTCAGCTACTCGGACTGTCCGACCGTGAGATGTCCCGTGAGCGTGGGCGTTCGGTGGCGATGATCTCGCAGGACCCATTGACTGCGCTGACGCCCATCTACCGGATCGGTGATCAGATAGCCGAGGCGATCTCGGTACACAACCCGTCACTGAGCAAGGTGAAGGTCCAGGAGCGGACCTTGGAATTGCTCGATCTGGTCGGCATCGCCGATCCGAAAACACGGGCCAAGTCGTATCCGCACGAGTTCTCCGGCGGTATGCGGCAACGCGTCGTCATCGCGATGGCCATCGCCAACGATCCCGACCTCATCATCGCCGACGAGCCGACCACGGCACTCGACGTGACGATCCAAGCGCAGATCCTCGACCTGCTGCGCACGGCCCGTGACGTCACCGGAGCGGGCGTCGTGTTCATCACCCACGACCTGGGAGTCGTTGCCGGCGTGGCCGATCGGGCCATGGTCATGTACGCCGGGCGCGCCGTCGAAACTGCTCCAGTGGACGAGCTGTACGCGCACCCGTCCATGCCCTACACCGTGGGCTTGCTCGGCTCGGTCCCTCGCCCGGATCGTCCCGCGCAGGAGCGCCTGGTGCCCATCGAGGGCACGCCGCCCGCTCTGGTGAATCTCCCTACGGGCTGCCCATTCGGGCCCCGATGCCCGCTGCACACGGAGGCCTGCGACAAAGGCGAACCACCGTTGATTCAGGTTGCCCCGAATCACAGCGCGGCGTGCATCCGTATCGATGCGGCGACGGCCGAGTCGGTGGAGGCGGAGTTCGAGGGTGCCCCGAGGTCGGAGGCACCGGCCGAATTGGTGGTGACCGTACCGAAGGATGCTCCGGTGTTGTCGGTGACCGATCTGCACAAGAGCTACCCCATGTTCAAGGGTTCGGTACTGCGTCGACGCGCGGGCGAAGTGCCTGCGGTGCAGGGCATCAGCTTCGATGTCCACGCAGGGTCCACCTTGGCGATCGTCGGCGAATCGGGCTGCGGCAAGTCGACGACCCTGCTCGAGATCATGGAGTTCGTGAAGCCGCAGCAGGGCTCGATCAGAATCAACGGAGTCGAGCCTTACGGCCTGAGCCGAGCCGAGCAACGAAAGCTGCGCGCGCACATCCAGATCGTGTTCCAGGACCCGATGGGCTCGCTCGATCCGCGAATGCCGGTGGGAGAGATCATCGCCGAGCCGTTGAAGATCAACGGCGTGCCGGTCGACGAGCGCACCCGCCGGGTTCGGGAACTGATGGACACCGTCGGAATGCGTCCCGAGCTCGCCGATCGGTATCCCACCCAGTTCTCCGGCGGGCAGCGTCAACGTGTCGGCATTGCACGGGCTTTGGCGCTCAAACCGTCGATCCTGGTGCTCGACGAGCCGGTGTCCGCGCTCGACGTGTCGATCCAGGCGGGTGTGCTGAACCTGCTCCAGGATCTGCAGGAGGAGCTCGGTCTGGCGTATCTGTTCGTCTCGCACGACCTGTCGGTGGTGCGTCATCTTGCCGACGAAGTAGCGGTGATGCGCAACGGGGTGTTCGTGGAGAAGGGCCCGACGGCGCAGATCTTCGACGCACCCGAGGACCCGTACACACGGGCACTCCTGAAAGCCATCCCCATCCCCGATCCGATGCTCCAACGAGCCCGAATCGCCGAGGCCGCACAGCTGGCCGACGCCATCTGACCTTGCAGGTTACGTGCACACTGAGAAAGGTGAATTGATGAGAGCCAAGCTATTTCGGGCACTGGTCCCGATCGCGGTGGCCGTGACCACCGTCGGACTGGTGGCGGGGTGCAGCTCCGGCGACACCGGGCCCAACGCCGATGCGCCTGCATCGTTCGAGAGCGGAGCGCAGATAAACCCGCATCCGATCACCGATTTGCAGCAGGGCGGGAACATGAACTTCCCGCTCACGCAGGTGACTGCCAATTACAACTACTACCAAATCGACGGCACAACGGTCGATACCTCGCGGTTCTACGCCGCGCTGATGCCGAGGTCGTTCACCGCCGCAGCCGACGCGAGTCTGACGGTGGACACGGACTTCTTCACCGACATCACCGAGTCGGAGGTCGACGGAAAGCAGGTCATCACCTACAACATCAATCCCGAGGCCAAGTGGAGCAGCGGGAGGTCGCTGGACTACACCGACCTCGTGGCAACGTGGACCGCGAACAGCGGGAAGGACCCGGCGTACGAGGCTTCATCCACGGCCGGGTACGACAAGGTCGAATCTGTCGTGCGCGGCGAGAACGACCAACAGGTGATTCTGACCTTCACGGAGAAGTTTGCCGACTGGCCATCGCTGTACTCCCCGCTGATGCCCGCAGAGTCGGTGAATACCGTCGACGCCTTCAACACGGGATCGGTGAGCACGATGCCTGCCACCGCAGGCCCGTTCCGTATCCGGACCATCGAGCCCGGGGGTAAACGCATGATTGCGGAGCGCAACCCTGATTGGTGGGGCGAAAACCCAGCGGTGCTCGACACCATCACGTTCCTGCCACTCGATTCGACGGCCTCCGTCGGCGCGTTGCAGAGTGGCGAGATCGATTACTACGAATTGGGCAGCAGCGCTGACGCATTCAAGGTCGCGCGGGGTATCCCGAACATCGACCTGCGGCAGAGCCTGGGCCCGCAGTACCGCCATTTCGATTTCAACGGCGCGCCCGGGCGCATCACGTCGGACAAGGCGGTCCGGTTGGCTCTGATGAAGGCGATCGACCGCGATTACCTGGCCACCTCGCAGCTCGGCCAGATCACCTCGAACCCGACGGTGCTGAACAACCACATTTTCGTCGACGGCCAGAAGGGTTACCAGGCGAACAACGGCGACGTCACGTTCGACCCGGAGAAGGCGAAGTCCGAACTCGAGGCCGCCGGATGGACGATGAACGGCGAGTTCCGCTCCAAGGACGGACAGCAACTCGATCTGCACGACATCATTCCGGCGGACACCCCGAACGCGACGCAGGAAGCGCAGATCATCCAGCAGAACCTCAAGGCTGTCGGCGCCAACCTCATCATCGACGCAGTGCCGTCCGACGACTTCTTCGAGAAGTACATCCTGGTCGGCGCATTCGATGTCACCCACTTCACCTGGGAGGGAACGCCGTACATCTCCAGCAGTGACGGCATCTTCCGCCTGACGCCCGGCAGTACGCTGCAGAATTACGGTCAGGTCGGGTCCGAGGAGATCAACGGACTGCTCGACACGGCGGCCGGCGAGCTCGACGACGACGCACGTATTGCCGACTACAACGAGGCAGACAAGGCGATCTGGGCGGAGGGGCACAGCCTCACGATGTTCCAGCGTCCGTCGACGTACGCGACCAAGTCGAATCTCGCGAACTTCGGCGCTCCGGGATTCGGTGACCTCGATATGTCGAAGGTCGGGTTCCTGAAATAGCTCACGGTCTCGGATATCCGGTCGGTGCCGCGGCAGCCACGTTGGTTGTCGCGGCATCGACCGTTGTCGTGATTGCACCTCTGAGTTTCTTCGTTGCGCTCGTCGTCCTCGTCTGGACGGGTTGGTCGGTGGCGTGCGCTCTCCTGTCCGGGCGATCAGCACAGACATCGACCGCCCGAACCACAGTGCGGCGAGTTCGGTTTCAGCACCGCATGCGGTCGCGCGGTTACCTGGAGGTCCACGAGAAAACAGGGCGGGCCTGGTACCCCGTCTACTTCCACACCGGGCTGCTGGCGATCGTTCCCGACGCCGCAGCGAGCGTGAGCAGGTCGATCCTCGGTCGGCGTGCTTTCGTCGCGGAACCGGGGATTCTCGCCGTGCCGTCGGGGCGGCGTCGCACGTCGTTACCTCCCGGCACACCCCTCGATGCCCCTCGCCTCAACGACGTCGATCTGCGTACGCGCAGTGAAAGATTCGGATCGCTACGACGCCGAATCATGCTCGACGCCCCTGCCACAGTGGCCGGCCCGTTCATCGGTCTGCTGTGGCTGGTCGTCGACGGCGGGGGATTCGCCGAGTTCGTAGCCGTCACCGTTCTGGCCGCGGTCACAGCGCTCTGGTGGTCGGCGATCGGTGGAAGCGATCCCAGCTGAGCCGTCCTGCCGAAGACTTCGTCCGACGCATGTTCGTAACTGCCGAGAAACACCCTCGGTCTACGTTCGAGATTCGGACAATTCAGGAGGCATCATGGCGCGGTCGATGGCGGAGCAGGCAGCGGAGACGATCACCAAGGGAATCGGTCGACGTGGATTCATCCAGGCGGTGGCGGCATTGGGCGCAGGCGTCGGAATTGCCGGAACGGCAGCGTGTTCGTCGTCGTCGTCGTCCACCGCCGCCGCGAGTTCGTCGGCACCTGCACCGGTCGGCATTCTTCAGCCCGGATCAGGCGACATCTCCGGCGATCACTATCTGAGTTCCGAAGTCGACAAGGTCCTGTGGGGGTACGTCCCGACGGTCGAGTCCGAGTCGGTGCTGCAGATGAAGTCCGGCGAGACGGTGACCATCGACGCGCTCAGCCACGAAGGAATTCTCGAAGATCAGGGTCGCGATCCCGTCGAATTCTTCGGCAGCAAGGGGGTATCGGAATCCGACGTGCTGCAGGACGCCATCGACATCGCCGGCGGATACGACCGCACGGTCCGCAACTTCGACGTCGACGGCCCTCATGTGGTGACGGGTCCGGTGTTCGTCGAAGGAGCGCAGCGCGGGGATGTACTCAAGATCGAGACGCTCGAGGCGATCCCACGCGTTCCGTACGGTGTGGTGTCGAGCAGGCACGGCAAGGGCTCCCTGGCGGTCACTGCGTCCGGTGAGGCTCCTGCGGGCATCAGCCTGGACGAGGTGATGCCTCCGATCGCGAGCGACGGCAGAACCTCGGGTGACCCGACGCAATACGGCAACATCTCCACGTTCACCGCCGTCGAGGACGGGCAGGGTGTGATGCGGTACGGCGATGCGGCCGTGCGCTTTCCGCTGCGTCCCTTCATGGGCATGATGGGTGTTGCCTTCGCCAGCGACCCGGGCCTGACATCACCGAATGCGAATTCGATTCCCCCGACGCTCGGCGGCGGCAACATCGATGTCGGCCTGCTCGGCGTCGGGTCGACGTTCTACCTCCCGGTGTTCGCAGAGGGTGCGTTGTTCTACGTCGGCGATCCGCACATGGCGATGGGCGACGGGGAGGTCGCGCTGACGGCGATGGAAGGTTCCCTGCGCGGCACCTTCCGCCTGACGGTGTGCAAGGCGGGCAGCGGGGATGCGCCGTCCGTCGCGTACTCGTATCCCTTTGCCGAGAACGAGGATTCATGGATTCCGATCGGCCTGTCCGATCCGGACGGTGCCGTCGGCGGTCAGAGTTCGGACCTGAACGCAGCCATGCGGCGCGCAGTGGTCAACGCGCTCGACTTCCTCGAGACCGACCTCGGCATGGACCGGGCGACGGCCTATGCCTACCTTTCCGCGGCCGCCAACTTCACCGTTTCGCAGGTGGTCGACAAGACGGTAGGCGTGCACGGCCAGATCTCGAAGGCGCACTTCGACCGATAGGAGTGCGCCTTCGGCGCAGTGGTGCGAACAAGTGCCCTCCACGGCACCTGAACACGCCACTGCCGAAGGCACCTCAGCGGTGCGCCGTCGCGATGAAATGACGTGTTGCGGCGTCGACGATGTCGGCGGGGGCGATGTCGATTTCGTCGTTCAACCACGCGATGACCAGTTCGGCGAGTCCGCCGATGAACAGCAGGCCGTTGATCTCGGATTGTGGTTGCGGCCAGGCCTGTTCGCCGAACAGCTCGCGTGACTGCTCGGCCACCAGATGGGCGAACGCGCGCATGGACTTTCGTCGATAATCCCGCAGCGAGTCGACGGCCAGTGACTCGATCATCGCGACGCGTCCCTTGCGGCGGTCGTCGGTGAGCACGCCGACGAACGCTGCGATGGCGTTGCGAACCTGTTCCTCGACGGTGGGGGCCGGGGAGTGCAACGCGTCCATAGCCGCTGCCCGGATCTCGTCGGATACCGACTCGACCACCTTCTCGAGCAAATCCTCTTTGCCGGAGAAGCTTTGGTAGAAGTAGCGCTCGGTCAGTTTCGCCTCCGCGCAGATCGCGGTCATGGTCGTGTTCTGGGCACCGGCCGTGGAGAACACTTCGAGTCCGGCTTCGAGCAACCGCGCGCGACGGTCGGCGGTGCGGTCGTCGGCACTCATGCCGTTGTACCTGCGCGTCGGGGAAGCCATGGGTAGATCTTGACAGAGGAAGCGGGTGTGACGCAGACTACATCTCATCTGACAGGACGCTCTGTCAGATTGACGGAGGTCGACAATGGCACGTGCTCTGGCTGCTCCACCTGCTGATTCAGCGCTCCAACCGGTATACGGTGACGGCGGCATACCCGTCGTGGGGCACACACTCGAATACATCCGAGACCCCCTGAAACTGCTCGGGAGTCGGTGGGAGAAGTACGGCGAGGTGTCGTGGCTGACGATGGCCGGGCAGAAGTGGATCACCGTTCTCGGTCCGGACGCATGCCAAGAGGTGTTGCAGAACGCCGACAAGGCGTTTGCGAACGGTGACGGCTGGTCCCTGCTGATCGGCCCGTTCTTCCACGGTGGGTTGATGCTGCTGGACTCCGACGAGCACCTGAAGCACCGACGAATCATGCAGCAGGCCTTCACGAGGGACCGGCTCACCAAATCCGTCGAGGCGTTGAATCCTGTCACCGCAACCGGTTTGGACGCGTGGCAGGGCGGGCGCGACGTCCAGGTCTACCCGGCGCTCAAAGCGCTGACCCTGGAGGTGGCGACGAGCATCTTCATGGGCGGTGCCGAGGGCAGCACCGAAGCCGAGATAGCCGAGCTCAACTCGAGTTTCGTGGCGTGCGTTCAGGCTGCGACGTCGATCGTGCGCTATCGAGTTCCGGGAACGCGGTGGAAGCGTGGCCTCGATGGCCGCGCCATGCTCGAGCAGTTCTTCCGGCGCTACCTTCCGTCGCGGCGTGCCACCGAAACCGACGACCTGTTCTCTGTCCTGTGCCACATCGAGGGGAACGACGGCGAGCGATTCTCCGACGAGGAAGTGATCGACCACATGATCTTCCTGCTGATGGCCGCCCACGACACGTCGACGATCACACTGTCGACGATGATGCAGTACCTCGGGCAACACCCCGAGTGGCAGGACAAGTGCCGCGCGGAGTCCGAGGCCCTCGGCACCGATGCGCCGACGCTCGCGCAACTCGACGAACTGCACAGTGTCGATCTGGTGATGAAGGAATGCCTGCGGTTGGTCTCGCCCACTCCGGTGGTGGCGCGACGCGCAGTCAAGGACACCGAGGTGCAGGGGAGGTTCGTACCCGCGGGGACGTACGCGTCGGTCGCGCCGCACTTCACGCACCACATGGAGCAGTACTGGCCGGAACCCGAGAAGTTCGACCCCGGCCGGTTCGCCGATGACCGCCGAGAGGACAAGGTGCACCGCTACGCGTGGGAGCCGTTCGGCGGCGGAGTGCACAAGTGCATCGGCATGTTCTTCGCGGGTGCCGAGATCAAGACGATCATGCACCACCTGCTGCTGCGATTCGATTGGTCGGTCGATCCCGATTACGTTGCGCCGCTGAACTTCACGTCGCTGCCCTTCCCGGAGGACGGGCAGCCCGTGCAGCTACGAAAGCGCTAGATCTTTCCGGCGCGGTCGGTGAGCCAGCCGATGATGTTCGCGGTGACCTCGTCCCGGTTCGTCTCGTTGAGAATCTCGTGGCGGGCACCGGGGTACAGAGTGACGGTCACGTCGCTCATGCCGGCCTGGCGGTACCGGGCAGCGAGGGTTTCGATCAACTGTCCGCCGTCGGCGAGCGGGTCGTCGGTTCCCGACGTGATCAGGAGTGGCAGGTCGGAGCGGATCTGCTCGAGGTTGTGTGGATCGGCGAGCTTGTCGGCCTCACCGAACAAGGCAGGGACCGTCGACTCGGGGAGGTCGAAGCCGCACAGCGGGTCAGCGACGTAGGCATCGACTTCGGCCTCGTCGCGCGAGAGCCACTCGTACCCGGTGCGGTGCTCGAAGGCGGCGTTGAAGACACTGAGGTCACCAGCTGGAGCGTCGGCCATGCCGGCGGCGAGGATGTCGAGCGTGGTCGAACCCGACAGCACCACGCCCTCGTAGAGATCCGAGCGCTCGATCAGAACATGCTGCGCGGCAAAGGATCCCATCGAATGTGCGAACAGGAACAGTGGCAGGTCCGGGTATTCGTTCAGCAACGATTCGCCGAGTTGCTCGATGTCGGCCCACAACCCGGCGAACGCGGCAGCCCCGAAGTCGCCCGGTGTGTCGACGATCGACTCTCCGTGGCCGCGATGATCGGAGGCGACGACGTGGAATCCGGCGTCGTTCAGAGCGGCGGCGAATCGGGCGTAGCGGCTGCCGTGTTCGGCGAGTCCGTGTGCGATCTGTACGACGCCGCGAGCCGGGTCGGCCGAGGTGGTCCACGTGTAGGTGCTGATCTCGATGTCGTCCTGCTTGGATACGAACGACGAAGCGTTGGCCACGACTATCTCCTCGAAACGGCGATGGGAACGAGACTCGAACCTATCTCCTATGCGTTCTCTATCGGGTCGAAATGCGAGACGACGGGGAACGGCTCGTAGAAGTGATGCAGCAGCGTCTTCCAGTCCTGGTACCGGTCTGACTTCCTGAAGCCCTCGGTGTGGTCTTCGAGGCGTTCCCATTCCACCAGCAGAAGATAGACATCGGGCTGCTCGATGCCCCGCGACAGTGTCAGATTCACGAACCCCGGCATCGAGGAAATGATCGACTTCGCGTCGGCGAAGGCGGCCTCGAAATCGTCGGTTCGGTGGGGAATGACATGCAGGAGGGCGTGTTCGATGATCATCGAGACAGTATGACCATGCTTCGAACGACGAAACTCCCCGGGCAGCGCGCCCGGGGAGCATCTACGGTGCCGCTTACTTCGCGGAGACGCGGACCAGTTTCTTGTTCACGAACTCGTCCATTCCCCACGGTCCCAGCTCACGGCCGACGCCGGAGCGCTTGACGCCGCCGAACGGCAGGCCCGGCAGGGTGGTGCCGTGCTCGTTGACGAAGGCCATACCGACCTCGAGCTGCTCGGCCACGTCGCGGGCCTTGTCCAGATCGGCGCTCCACACCGAGCCGCTCAGGCCGTAGGCGGAGGAGTTCGCCAATTCGATTGCCTGCTGCGGGCTTTCGACCTTGTAGATCACTGCGGCCGGTCCGAACAGCTCTTCGCTGTACGCACGCATGTCGGGGGTGACGTCGGCCAGCAGAGTGGGCTGCACGAATGCACCCGGTCCGTCGATCTTCTTGCCGCCGGTGAGCAGTGTCGCCCCCTTGGCGACGGCGTCGTCGATCTGCTCGATCAACGTGTCGGCCGCTGTCTGTGACGACAGTGGGCCGAGCGTGGTGTTCGCGTCCAGCGGGTCGCCGGTCTGCACGGCCTCGAACGAGGCGGTGAGCTTGGTGACGAAGTCGTCGTAGTGCTCCTCGGCGACGAGGATGCGCTTGGCGGCGTTGCAGGCCTGACCTGCGTTGGAGAGTCGCGCCCTGGTCGCGGACTCGACTGTTGCATCCATGTCGTCGGAGTCGAGCATGATGAACACGTCCGATCCGCCCAGTTCCAGGACGACCTTCTTGAGGTTGCGTCCTGCTGTTTCGGCGACGGACGTTCCGGCTCGCTCGCTACCGGTGAGCGAGACGCCCTGCACGCGTGGATCGGCGATCATGTCGGCGATCTGCTCGTTGGTCGCGAAGATGTTGATGTACGCGTCCTGGGGGAGTCCGGCCTGCTGGAAGATCTCCTCCATCAGCAGCGCCGACTGCGGGCAGTTGGGTGCGTGCTTGAGCAGAATCGTGTTGCCCACCATCAGGTTCGGGCCGGCGAACCGAGCCACCTGGTAGTAGGGGAAGTTCCACGGCATCACGCCGACGAGCGCGCCGACCGGCTTGCGCTGCAGCACAGTGTCTTCCGCACCGGGTACGTCGAGCTTCTCGTCCTCGAGCAGAGCGGGGCCGTTGTCGGCGTAGTAGCGGTAGATGTTCGACGACAGCTCCACCTCACCCTGGGATTCGGTGAGTGGCTTGCCCATTTCGAGTGAGATGGTCCTGGCCAGCTCGTCGGAGCGCTCGGTGTAGAGGTCGGCGACCTTGTGCAGAATTTCGGCGCGATGCTTCGGTGAGGTCTTGCGCCACGTCCGGAATCCGGCGTCTGCGTCGGCGAGCGCGCGCTCGACACCGGCCGAGTCGAGGGTTTCGAATTCCTTGACGGTTGTGCCGTCGGCGGGATTGACAGTCTTGTAGGTCGTCATGATTCGTTCAACGGTCGGGGAGGGGTCTGTTGTTCCAATTCGGGCAAACCGGATGCTCCGACGGTGGTCAGGGGCGGATCGAGGAACGCTGCGAAAACCTATGAGCGCCCTACTGGTCGGTAACTTGGAATCGCAGGTGGAGTGATACCCCACTGCCCGGCACAGCGGCCGGTTCAAAGATTAAAGTCGACGGTGGACGCATCCAAAAGACGACGTTGAAACTGAGGCAAAGGCGAAACATGACAGCGAAGAAGCCGACCATCATCTATACCCTGACCGACGAGGCGCCGATGTTGGCGACTCACGCGTTTCTGCCGGTCATACGTTCTTTCGCCAGCGCGGCCGAGATCAACGTCGAGTCGAGTGACATCTCCGTTGCCAACCGCATCCTCGCCGAGTTCCCCGATTACCTGAACGAAGACCAGCGAGTGACCGACAACCTCGCCGAGCTGGGCAAGCTGACTCAGCTGCCCGAGACCAACATCATCAAGCTGCCGAACATCAGCGCATCGGTGCCGCAGTTGCTCGCTGCCGTCAAGGAACTGCAGGACAAGGGCTACGCGATCCCCGACTTCCCCGGCAACCCGAAGACCGACGAAGAGCGCGAGATCCGCGACCGGTACACCAAGTGCCTCGGCAGCGCGGTCAATCCTGTTCTGCGTGAGGGTAACTCGGACCGCCGTGCACCCAAGGCGGTCAAGGAATTCGCCCGCAAGCACCCGCACTCCATGACCGAATGGTCGATGGCGTCACGTACCCACGTCGCGCACATGCGCGAGGGCGATTTCTACCACGGAGAGAAGTCGACGGTCGTCGACGGAGACCGTGAGATCAAGATGGAACTGCTGCCCGCGGACGGCGAGCCGATCGTGCTCAAGGAGAAGGTCTCGCTCACCGACGGTGACGTGATCGACTCGATGTTCATGAGCAAGAAGGCGCTCCTCGACTTCTACGAGGAGCAGATGCAGGACGCCTACGAGACCGGCGTCATGCTGTCCCTCCACGTGAAGGCCACGATGATGCGGGTATCGCACCCCATCGTGTTCGGCCACGCCGTTCGCGTGTTCTACAAGGACGCGTTCGCCAAGCACAACGAGATCTTCGAAGAGCTGGGCGTCAACGTCAACAACGGCCTGTCGGACCTGTACGCCAAGATCGAGACACTCCCGGCGTCCAAGCGTGACGAAATCATCGAAGACCTGCACAAGTGTCACGAGACCCGTCCGGAGTTGGCGATGGTCGACTCCGCGCGCGGTATCTCGAACTTCCACTCGCCCAGCGACGTGATCGTCGATGCCTCGATGCCCGCGATGATTCGCGCCGGCGGCAAGATGTGGGGAGCCGACGGTCGTCCCAAGGACACCAAGGCCGTCAACCCCGAGTCGACGTTCTCCCGGATCTACCAGGAGATGGTGAACTTCTGCAAGACCAACGGACAGTTCGATCCGACGACGATGGGCACCGTCCCCAACGTCGGCCTGATGGCGCAGAAGGCCGAAGAGTACGGCTCGCACGACAAGACCTTCGAGGTACCGAAGGCAGGCGTCGCCAACATCACCGATATCGCCACCGGCGAGGTACTGCTCACGCAGACCGTCGAAGAGGGCGACATCTGGCGTCTGTGCATCGTCAAGGACGCGCCGATCCAGGACTGGGTCAAGCTCGCCGTGACGCGCGCCCGTGAGTCCGGAATGCCGGTCGTCTTCTGGCTCGACCCGTACCGCCCGCACGAGAACGAGCTCATCGGCAAGGTGCGCACGTACCTGAAGGATCACGACACCGAGGGCCTCGACATCCAGATCATGTCGCAGGTTCGCGCAATCCGGTACACGATGGAGCGTCTGGTCCGCGGACTCGACACCATCTCCGCGACCGGCAACATTCTGCGCGACTACCTCACCGACCTGTTCCCGATCCTCGAGCTCGGCACCAGCGCCAAGATGCTCTCCATCGTTCCTCTGATGGCCGGCGGCGGACTGTACGAGACGGGTGCTGGTGGCTCGGCTCCCAAGCACGTCAAACAGCTCATCGAGGAGAACCACCTGCGCTGGGACTCGCTCGGCGAGTTCCTGGCTCTGGCAGTGAGCCTCGAAGACCTCGGCACCAAGACCGGCGACGTCAAGGCGACCATCCTCGCCAAGGCACTCGACGCCGCCACCGGCAAGCTGCTCGAGAACAGCAAGGGCCCGTCGCGCTCGACCGGTGAACTCGACAACCGCGGCAGCCAGTTCTACCTCGCCCTCTACTGGGCCGAGGAGTTGGCCGCACAGACCGAGGACACCGAACTGGCCAAGCACTTCGCCGCACTGGCGAAGACGCTGTCGGAGAACGAAGACAAGATCGTCTCCGAGCTCAACGAGGTCCAGGGCAAGGCAGTCGACATCGGCGGCTACTACTACCCGGACCCCGAAGCCACCGCTGCAGTGATGCGTCCGTCCAAGACCTTCAACGAGGCTCTGGAGTCGTTCAAGCTGTAGTTTCTCTGGCTCACCCCCCCATCGAATGAATGGTCCATTCACGCGCTCAGACGTTGTGAATGGACCATTCATTCGTATTGGGGTGGACCATCATTCGGTCCACCACCCACCCCGTTCGGACCCGGCA
>NZ_NPFV01000020.1:0-52551 GCF_002259365.1 Rhodococcus sp. 14-2496-1d
GCCCCCGCACGCGTCAATGGACCCTTGCACTCCTCAGACGTATGCAGGGGTCCATTCACTCGTGTCCGGGGGTCGCGTGAATGGACCGTCGTACTGCGCAGACGTATGTAGTGGTCCATTGACGCGGAACGGGGGAGCCCAGAAACGACGACAGCGGCCCACCCCCGAGGGAGTGGGCCGCTGTCGCGAGTGTTTCTAGTCTTCGCCGACTGCCTTGAAGGCCTCGTCGATGATTTCGAGTTGCTCGACGGCGTGCACCTTGCTCGATCCCGACGACGGTGCGGACATGGCGCGACGGGAGATGCGCTTGATGCCGACCAGCTTCTCGGGCATGAGCTCGGGCAGTGCGAGACCGAAGAACGGCCAGGCACCCTGGTTCGCTGGCTCTTCCTGAACCCAACGGAATTCCGTTGCGTTCGGGTAGCTTTCGAGTGCTTCCCTGATGCGGCGAACCGGCACGGGGTAGAGCTGCTCGACGCGAACGATCGCGACGTCGTCGCGGTTGTCCTTCTGCTTACGAGCGAGGAGCTCGTAGTAGAGCTTGCCGCTGACCATCAGCACCCGCTTGACCGCGCTGCGGTCACCGGTGCCGGTGTCGTAGGTGGGCTCGTCGAACACCGAGTGGAACTTGCCGTCGGTGAAGTCCTCGATGTTGCTCACCGCTGCCTTGTTGCGCAGCATCGACTTCGGGGTGAAGACGATCAGCGGGCGACGGATGCCGTCACGCGCGTGCCTGCGCAGCAGATGGAAGTAGTTCGCGGGGGTCGAGGGGAGTGCGACGGTCATCGAGCCCTCGGCGCACAGTGTCAGGAAGCGCTCGATGCGTCCGGACGTGTGGTCGGGTCCCTGACCTTCGTGGCCGTGCGGCAGCAGCAGCACGACGTCGGAGAGCTGACCCCACTTGGCTTCACCGGACGAGATGAACTCGTCGATGATGGACTGTGCGCCGTTGACGAAGTCGCCGAACTGCGCTTCCCACATCACCAGTGCGTCCGGGTTGCCCACGGAGTAGCCGTACTCGAAGCCGACGGCCGCGAACTCGCTGAGCGCGGAGTCGTAGACCATGAACTTGCCGGGGTTGTCGCTGCCGATGTTCTGCAGCGGCGTGTACTCGGCACCGGTCTTACGATCGATGATCACCGAGTGGCGCTGGGTGAACGTGCCGCGGCGGGTGTCCTGGCCGGAGAAGCGGATGTTGCGTCCCTCGTCCACCAGCGATCCGAGTGCCAGCAGCTCGCCGAAGGCCCAGTCGACCTTGCCCTCGTACGCCATTTCCCGGCGCTTCTCGAGAACCGGCTTGACGCGCGGGTGCACGTTGAAGCCGTCGGGAACGGCGAGGTGCGCGTCACCGATACGGTGCAGCACGGCCTTGTCGACCGCGGTGGTGAGCTTGGCGGGCAGCTGCTGATCGAGCTCGACCGACTCACTGGGCTCAGGGGTGTACTTCTCGAGTTCGCGTACCTCGTTGAAGACGCGTTCGAGCTGGCCCTGGTAGTCGCGGAGTGCGTCCTCGGCTTCCTTGAGCGAGATGTCTCCACGACCGATGAGCGATTCGGTGTAGCTCTTGCGGACGCTGCGCTTGGTGTCGATCACGTCGTACATCGCCGGCTGCGTCATCGAGGGGTCGTCGCCCTCGTTGTGACCGCGACGGCGGTAGCAGATCATGTCGATGACGACGTCCTTGTGGAACTTCTGACGGAAGTCCACTGCCAGCTGAGCGACCCAGGCACAGGCCTCGGGATCGTCGCCGTTGACGTGGAAGATCGGCGCGGCGATCATCTTCGCCACATCGGTGCAGTACTCGGACGAACGCGAGAACTCCGGCGAGGTGGTGAAGCCGACCTGGTTGTTGACGACGATGTGGACGGTGCCGCCGGTGCGGTAGCCCCGCAGATCGGACAGGTTCAATGTCTCGGCAACGACGCCCTGGCCTGCGAATGCGGCGTCTCCGTGCAGCATCAGCGGCAGAACGGAGTAGCCGCCCTGGCCGGTGCCCTTGTCCAGCAGGTCCTGCTTGGCGCGAACGAGGCCTTCGAGAACCGGGTCGACGGCTTCGAGGTGCGACGGGTTAGCGGTGAGCGAGACCTTGATGTCGTTGTCACCGAACATCTGGATGTACGTGCCCTCGGCACCGAGGTGGTACTTCACGTCGCCGGAGCCGTGCGCAGCGGCCGGGTTCATGTTGCCCTCGAACTCGGTGAAGATCTTCGAGTAGGGCTTGCCGACGATGTTGGCGAGCACGTTCAGTCGGCCGCGGTGCGGCATACCGATGACGACCTCGTCGAGGGCGTATTCGGCGCTCTGGTCGATGACGGAGTCCATCATCGGGATGACCGACTCGGCACCTTCGAGCGAGAACCGCTTCTGCCCGACGTACTTGGTCTGCAGGAACGTCTCGAACGCCTCGGCGGCGTTGAGCTTGCTCAGGATGTACTTCTGTTGCGCCACAGTCGGTTTGACGTGCTTGGCTTCGACGCGTTCCTGCAGCCAGGAGACCTGCTCGGTCTCGAGGATATGGGTGTACTCGACGCCGACGTGGCGGCAGTACGAGTCGCGCAGAACGCTGAGCACGTCCCGCAGCTTCATCTTGTCCTTGCCGTGGAATCCGCCGACCTTGAACTCGCGGTCGAGGTCCCACAGCGTGAGGTCGTGGCTGATCACGTCGAGGTCCGGGTGCATCCGGAACTTGTCCTTGGTGAACTGCAACGGATCGGTGTCGGCCATCAGGTGACCGCGGTTGCGGTACGCAGCGATGAGCTCGAGCACGCGGGTGTTCTTGTCGACCGTGCCCTCGGGCAGATCCTTGCGCCAGCGAATGGGCTCGTAGGGGATCTTCAGCGAGTGGAACAGCTCGTCGTAGAACTCGTCGCTGATCAGCAGGTTGTGGATCGTCTTGAGGAAATCGCCCGACTCCGCACCCTGAATGATGCGGTGGTCGTACGTCGAGGTCAGCGTCATGAGCTTGCCGACGCCGAACTCGGCGAGACGCTCGTCGCTGGCTCCCTGGAACTCTGCCGGGTACTCCATCGCACCTGCGCCGATGATCGCTCCCTGGCCGTTCATCAGACGCGGCACCGAGTGCACGGTTCCGATTCCGCCGGGGTTGGTCAGCGAGATGGTGACGCCCTGGAAGTCCTCACCGGTGAGCTTGCCATCGCGAGCACGACGCACGATGTCCTCGTACGCGTTGTAGAACTGCGTGAACGTGAAGTCCTGCGTGTTCTTGATGGCGGCGACGACGAGGGAACGGTTGCCGTCCTTGCCGGGCAGGTCGATCGCGAGACCGAGGTTGATCGCTGCCGGAGTGACTGCGTTCGGCTTGCCGTCGACCTCGGCGAAGTGGCGGTTCATGTTCGGGAACGCCTTGACGGCCTGCACGATGGCGTAGCCGAGCAGGTGCGTGAACGAGATCTTGCCGCCGCGGGTGCGAGCGAGATGGTTGTTGATCACGAGACGGTTGTCGACCATGAGCTTGGCCGGGATCGCACGGACGCTGGTCGCGGTCGGAATCTGCAACGAGGCGGACATGTTCTTCGCCACCGCTGCAGCAGCGCCGCGCAGAACCTTGCTCGACTCCTCGCCGAACTCGGCTGCGGCGGGCTTTGCGGGAGCGGACTTCGCCGGTGCTGCCTTCTTCTCGGCAGGCTTGGCGGCGGCAGGCTTCGAGGCCTCGGCCTTGGGAGCGGCGGTTTTCGGAGCTGCCTTGGGTGCTGCGGCCTTCGGCGCGTCGGTCTTGTCGGAAGCAGAAGCGGCCGTCTTGGCTGGTGGCGCGGGCGCTGCGGGAGGCGCGGACTTGGTCGAGCTGCCGTTCGAGGATGCGCCGTTACCGGCAGCACCGTTGGATCCGGCGGTCTCGTCGGTCGCTGCATCGGGGTCGTAACCGGTCAGAAACTCGTGCCAGCTCGCGTCGACGGATGACGGGTCCTTCTTGAATCGCTGGTACATCTCGTCGACCAGCCATTGGTTTTGTCCGAATTGGGTAGTAGAGCTGCTGCTCACGGCAGTAGTTCGCCTCGTTTCTGTCTTCGTTCCCGTTCAGCGCGCGTACGTGTCCAGGCTAGACCTTTGGTCCAGCTCACGTGCGTCCGGGACGTAGCTGTGATATGTACTCACCGGTAACCATCGGCCTCGTTGTCGATGACACCTTGGACTATCGAATTATTCCCTCGGTTCGTTTCGGCTGCAGTCCACAACTGCGCGTAGAACCCGCCCTGCGTGCGCAGCTCCGAATGTCGACCCACTTCCACGATACGGCCGCCGTCGACCACCACGATGAGATCCGCTCGCGCGGCGGTTGCCAAGCGGTGTGCGACGACCACCGCGGTGCGGGTGCGTGCGACGGCACTGCTGGCTGCGAGCACGGTGCGTTCGGTCGCGGGATCGAGCGTGGCGGTGGCCTCGTCGAGCAGGAGAAGGTCGGGGTCGACCAGCTCGGCCCTTGCCAGTGCGATCAGCTGCCGTTGACCCGCGGACAGCCCTTGACCGCGCTCGCCGACGGGTTGGTGCATACCGCCGCGAAGTGCGGCGATGGTGCTCAGAGCTCCCACGGATCGGGCCGCGTTCTCGATGTCGGCACGGGTGGCGTCGGGCCTGCCGTAGGCGATGTTCGACGCGACGGTCCCGGTGAACAGGTGCGCTTCCTGCGGTACGACGCCGAGTCGGTGCCGGTAGTCCGAGAGGCGATAGTCGCGTAGATCGTGGCCGCCGACGCGCACCGATCCGGAGGTGGGATCGTAGAAGCGGGCCAGCAGTTTGACGACCGTGGATTTGCCCGCGCCGGTGCGCCCGACCAACGCGACGGTGGTGCCGGCGGGGATGGTGAGATTTACCTCACTCAGGGCGTCGGACTGTGCTCCGGCATACCGAAATCCGACGTCGACGAGTTCTATCTCGGCGTGCAGGCGTCCGCCGGGGAGTGCGGTGGTGTCCGATTTGGTGGACGTTTCAATCGAACTCGTGGTGCGGAGGAGATCACCGATGCGGCCGACACCGACACGTGCTTGCTGGTAACCGTCGAACACCTGCGATAGCTGCTGGATCGGACCGAAGAGCAGCCCGAGATAGAGCACGAACGCCACGAGAGTGCCCGCAGTGGTGGTGCCGGTGGCGATCTGATGCGCGCCGACGAACACGACGACGGCGAGGGCGATGTCGGAGAGCAACGTGATGAGGGGGAAGAACACCGAGATCGCGGTCTGCGACCGCATCCGACTCACCCGGTAGCGGTCGGAGCGTTCGGCGAACCGGGATGCGGCGTACTCCTCGCGTCGGTACGCCTGCGCGGCGCGCAGTCCCGTGACGTTCTCCTGGAAGTCGGCGTTGACGATCGAGATGCGCTCGCGAGATGTCGAGTACGCCGCCGACGAGATGCGCCGGAAGATCACGGTGGCCACGGCGAGGGGCGGCACCACCGCCAGCGCCACCAGTCCCAGTGCCGGGTCGGTGACGAGCAGTGCGGCGGCGATGCCGACGACGGTCAGCACGCTGACCACTGCGGTCGAGGCTCCGGTCTGGATGAAGGAAGACAGCGCATCGACGTCGGTGGTCATTCGCGTCATGATGCGACCCGACAGTTCGCGTTCGTAGTAGTCCAGGCCGAGCCGTTGGATGTGCGCGTAGCTGCGCACCCGGAGTCCGAAGAGCACTCGCTCGCCTGCTCGCGCCGTGATGACCGTCGTCCAGCAGACGACGAACCAACTCGCCGCAGCCAACACGACACCGATCGAGGTGGCGATCCACAGGGTGTTCGAGTCTCCGCCGGCCACTCCGCTGTCCACCGCGTAGCGAACGAGCGAAGGGAACGCGATCGAGGCCAGTGAGTCCAGCGCGAGGAGCACCACCACCGCTGCCAGCAACAACCGCACCGGGCTCAGCAGTCTCGACAGCCGGAACTCCGGGTCGGGTCGTCGAAGTTCGACTCCCGATGCAGCCGGATCCTCCGTCGCGGGCGGCAGCGCCGCGACCGCCCGGGAGATCGCCGGAGTCGGCGCGAGTGAGCCGAAGGCCCCCGCCATCGCAGTTCCGTGACCACCTCCGCCTCCGGGCGCGGGCGTTGACACCGCGCCGGGCTCGACGGTCGCCTCCGCCGCGGACTCGGGCCAGAGCGTGTCGGCGGACGGTTCCGCTGTCGGTTCCCGGTCGGTGTCGTCGTTCGCGTCGCCGTCCCCTCCCGCGAGGAGGGCCCGGAACAACGGACAGCGCCGATCCAGTTCGTCGACCGTTCCGGTGTCGATGATGCGGCCGTTGTCGAGGACGGCGACGCGATCGGCCAGTGTCAGGGTCGAACGGCGATGTGCGAGAACGAGAGTCGCGCGAGTACGGACGCCGCGCAACGCGTCGAAGACGGCGGCCTCGGTCTCGGCGTCCACGGCGGAGGTGGCGTCGTCGAGGATGAGAATTCGCGGTTCGACCAGAAGAGCGCGGGCCAGTGCGATGCGTTGGCGCTGACCGCCCGAGAGAGTGAGGCCGCGTTCGCCGACGAGGCTGTCGTATCCCTCGGGAAGCGCCTCGACGAACGTCGAGGCCTGCGCGAGCCGCGCCGCATGCCTGATGTCCTCCGCGGTGGCGTCGGGCCTGCCGAGGGCGATGTTGGCGGCGATGGTGTCGGAGAAGAGGAACGGCTCGTCGAACACCAGCGAGACCGCCTCGCGGAGCGACGTCGAGTCGAGGTCGTCGATATCGATCGACGTTCCGTCGGACGTCAGCGCAATCTGCCCCCGAGTCGGGCGGTAGAAGCGGGGGAGCAGGAGTGCGAGTGCGGTCTTTCCCGAGCCCGCGTGACCGACGACGGCCACCGTCTCACCGGGCGAGATGGTCAGGTCCAGGCCGGTGAGCACGTCGCGTTCGGGCTCGAATCCGAAGGTCACCTCGGAGATACGGACTCCGAGCGGGCCGTCGGGCAACGCGACGGGTTCGGCCGGTTCCGGGTCGGACGGCTCGGTGTCGACCACCTCGTAGACGCGCTCGACGGCCGCGCGGGAGAGTTGGGCCATGATCACCACCGACGAGACGGTGCGGGTCACGGCGGACAGAGTCGCGACATAGGTGGCGAAGGCCAGGAAGGTGCCGATCGTGATGTGGCCCTCCAGGGCCAGATAGCCGCCGAGGGCAATGACTCCGACCAGACCGAGTTGAGGAATGGTGGCCATCGACGGTGCGAACCGTGAGTTGATCTTCGCCGACCGCATGCGCTCGGCGAACAACCTGCGACCCAGTGTCTCGATGCGATCGACCGCGCGGGCTTCCTGCCCGAAGCCCTTGACCACCCGAACGCCGGTGACCGTCTCCTCGACGTGTTGTGCCAGATCGGCGGCGCGTTGCTGCGCCGACCAGGTGGCCGCGAAGAGAGTGGGCCGAATCCGGTAGACCACGATGCCGACCGCAGGAACGATGAGTACCGCGACAACGGTGAGCAGCGGCGACAGATACGCCATCACCGCCAGCGCCAGCACGAACTGCAGGACGGCTCCCGCCGACAACGGCACCATGGCCAGCAGCCCCTGCACCAGTTGGAGGTCGGTGATCGATCTCGAGACGACCTGCCCGGTACGGATCTCGTCCTGCTTGCGCCCGTCGAGCCGCTGCAGTGACGCGAGCAGGTCGAGGCGCAGATCGTGCTGGACGTCGATCGAGAGCCGGCCGGCGAGCATGCGTCGACCAAATTGGCACGCGAAACGCACCAGGCCCAACAGTGCGATGGCGGCGGCGACGGCGGCGATCTTCTCGCCTCTGCCGGCCGTCGCGTCGTCGATGGCGACCCTGGTGAGGAGCGGGAACGAGATGTCGATGACCGCGGCGATCATCGTCACGCCCAGTGCTCCGAGTGCGGTGCGTCGATGCAGCATGCACTGCGCGATCAGACGTCTGATCCACCCACGCCGGGGCCTCGACGCGGGTTCTGCACTGTCGAGTCTCGACGAGCTGCGTCCGGGTGCCGCTGCACGGTCTTTCACCGCATTACTGTGTGCCATCGCCTCACCACGGTAGACCCGAGTACCGACAGGGTCGGCCCGCGAACGAAGCGACGTCAGTCGATGTCGCGGGTGCGGGCCAGGAACCAGCCGACGCCGGTGAGGATCGCGGCCCACACCGCGAGTCCGAGCGGTGCCCACGGCCACGACGCCAGGTCGCCGGCGTCGTCGAGTTGAGTCGCCGCCATGGTCGGCAGAGTCAGGTTCGACGGCAGCGCTACCGCGACCGATCCGAGCCCGAGTCCGAACAGGATCAGCGAGAGCAGACCCTCGCCGAACGGCAGCCAGGCGACGAGCACGATCGCGGCCCACGTCGGAGATTTGAGCAGCAGACCCAGGCCGGCACCGATCATCGACCACAGCACGACTGCGAGGAGGCACGACAACACCACGCCGACGAACGCGCCGTCCAGCAGCACTGTCCGCTCGTTGAATATCAGCAGGCAGATCAAGCTGGCCAGCAGCACCACCAGGCCGTATCCGAGGCCGAACAACGCAGTGACGACGAGTTTGGCGGCAATCACCCCGTCGCGGCCGCGAGCGGTCAGGAAGCTGGTGGTGATGGTCTTGTGGCGAAATTCGGTTCCGGCGTTGACGGCACCGAATATCCCGGCGAACAGAATCGCGGCACCGGCGGCGACGTACAGGCCGATCGAGGCGACGCCACCCGAGATGTCCAGGTCCTCCTCGAATTCACCCAGCTGATTCGCGATCACCGACGTGATGACGGACGCGAACACTCCGACGACTATCGGGGCGATCGCCAGCGCCCACCAGAATTTCAGTGTGGTGACCTTACGGATCTCCGACGTCAGCAGTGCGTTCATCGCTGACCCCCGTTCCAGTTCTGTGGCGGACCGTAGTTCTGCGGCGGAGCGCCGTACCCCGGCGGTGGGCCGTAACCCTGCGCAGGACCCGGCGGGCCGTAACCGTGGGGACTCTGCTGAACGGGTGCGGCGTTGTACTGACCCGTGGTCATCGACAGGAACACCTGCTCGAGGTCGACGTGTTCGCCGGTGGTCCCGAAGATCGTCACTTGGGCGGCGGCCGCGATGCGGGCGATCGTCGCCGCGTCGGGACCGGCGACGCCGATGCGTCCGTCGGGAAGCAGTTGGCTGTCGTTGAACCCATTCGAAGCCAACGCCAATGCCAAAGCTGCGGGGTCCGATGCGGCCACCAGTACGCGGCTCGGACGCGTCGATCGCAGTTGCGCGATGGAACCCTGGTACACGAGTGCGCCGGCGCTGACGATCACCAGATTGTCGACGGTCTGCTCGATCTCGCGCAGGATGTGGCTCGATACGAGCACGGTGCGACCCGACGCGGCGAATGCCTTGAGGAAGTCGCGCAGCCAGGCGATTCCTTCGGGGTCGAGACCGTTCGCGGGTTCGTCGAGCACGAGGATTTCTGGATCCCCCAGCAGAGCTGTCGCCAACGTCAGGCGCTGACGCATGCCGAGCGAGAAACCGCCTGCGGCGCGGTCGGCGACGTCACCGAGCCCCACGAGGTGCAGGACGTCGAGCGCGCGGCTGTCGGGTATGCCGATCGCAGCGGTGTAGATCTTCAGGTGGTGTGCGGCGCTGCGCTTGGGGTGCAGGCTCAGCGAGTCGAGGACGGCACCCACCGTGCGGGCGGGGTGGGTCGCCGCGCGGAACGGCATGCCGTTGACGAGGCCGACACCCGAGGTGGGAGCGACGAGTCCGAGGAGCATGCGCAGCGTCGTCGTCTTGCCCGATCCGTTGGGGCCGAGGAATCCGGTGACCGTTCCGCGCGGAACGACGAAGCTCAGGTCCGAGACCGCGCGAACTGTGCCGAATTGCTTGGTCAGTGCTTGCGCTTCGAGCGCCGCTCCCGGATAGCTGGACATCTGTGCGCAATCCCCCTGGCCGTAGTTCACCTCGAGTACCGGCTGCGCGCGGCAACCGGTACCCGAGGCTACGGGGTGCGACCGACATCCGGTGCGGCCACACGTGCGCGAGCCGTCCCGCGTCAGCGATGCAGCGCGGCGGCGATCTCTCGGTAGGTCTCGAGCGGATCGGCCATGTCGGGCAGCGAGTGCAGTGTCACGTGCGAAGCACCTGCATCGATGTGCTCGTTCAACCGTGCTGCGATCGCGTCGGCGGTACCGTGCGCCACCAACGCGTCGATCAGTCGGTCGCTGCCGCCGTCGCTGATCTCCTCGTCGGAGTAGCCGAGTCGGTTCAGATTGTTGGTGTAGTTGCGCAGGTGCAGGTACGGGTTGTTGACCGGTGGTCGGCCGATCGAGCGTGCCTGCTCCGGATCCGACTCGAGGACCACCTTGTGTTCGGGTGCCAGAATCTTGTTCGGTCCGAGCGCCTGGCGTGCTTCACGGGTGTGCTCGGGGGTGGTCAGGTACGGATGCGCACCTGCGGTGCGGTCGGCCGCAAGCGCGAGCACCTTCGGTCCGAGCGCAGCGAGGACGCGTCGCTCCACCGGGACTCCGGCCTCGTCGAGAGCATCGAGGTAGGCGACAAGAGCGTCGTACGGCTTGGTGTACTCCTGCGTCGCCTCCGGATGGCCTGCGCCGATTCCGAGGACGAATCGGCCCGGGTGCTTGCTCTCCAACCGGTGATACGACGCGGCGACGTCGGCCGCTGCGTCCGACCAGATGTTGACGATGCCGGTGGCGACGACGACCGTCTCGGTGGCGTCGAGGATCTCCTCGCTGGTGGTCAGGTCCGCGGGCGGCGAGCCGCCGAGCCAGATCGTCCCGTAGCCGACGGATTCGATCGCCCGGGACAGTTCGGGTGTGAACGCCGAGTGCAGTCGCCAGACGCCGTACTTGCCGAGTTCAGGTGTGGAAGTCATGTTCGAAGTCAACGCGGCAGAGTCACGAAGATTCCGCTGCCGGTCACTCGTCCGGTTCGATGATCCTATTCTCCGGGAACCGAGCAGGCGGCGGGCCGAAGGCATCGCGGGCATTCTTGATGACACCTTTGCCGACTGCGCGGTTGCCTGCGCCGCCGATCGCCGCACCGATGCCTGCGGGAAGCATCTTGCCGACCAGAAGCGCGCTGCGCTTGGCCAGGTATTTGGTGATGAACTTCTTCACCAGCGACTTGTTCATGCTGGTCATCGAGCCGCCCGGGATGCGGGAGGTGATCAGCGGCCCCCAGTTCTTCGCCGTCTTGCCGACCGTCCGTTGCACGATCTGCATACCCGACTCGCCCAGCGCAACCGAGAGCACCAGGGCGCGTCGTTGCTGGTGGTTCTCGACGGGGATGCCGTGTACGGCGGCCACCGACAGTGTCAGCAGTGCGGAGGACTCGATGAAGAAGGCAGTTTCGGCACCCACCGCTGCGAGCGAGGCGACGGTTCCGACGCCGGGGATCGCCGCGGCACCGCCCACCGCGGAACCGCTGCCGGTTACCGCGAGCAGAAACCGCTTCTCCAGCCGTTCGATGATCTGCGCGGGGGTGTCGTACGGGTGTGCTCGACGCACGTGCGCGACGTACTTGTCGACGGCGGGTCCCTGGAGGCGGCTGGCGTTGTCGAGGATGTTGACCAGCGCGCGTTCGAGCTTGCCTCCACCCCCGACCTCGACCTGTGCGTCGTCCTTCTTACCTGCCATGGGTCCTCTTCTCGCCGTCCGCGGTGGTGCCCACCCGGAGACCACTGTAGATATCGACTTCTGTTACCCCGCTTCGCGCTGTTCTACGCTGAGCCGTATGACGGTGGGCGCAGTCTCCGAGGGTTTGCGCTGGTTGCCTTCTGCGCGGCTGCGTTCGTCGGTGCGTCCGTACGACGGGTATTGCCTGCGGGGACACGCCCCCGGGGAGCACGTCGGGATGCCCAGTCCGTATCTGACTCTGATCGTGGCAATCGAGCCCGAGGTGGTAGTTCGCGGTGTGCCGCATCGCGGTGACGGCTCGTTCGAAACCCTCGTCGGTGGGATCTCCTCGACGCCGGTGACGATCGTGCACGACGGCAATCAGTACGGGATTCAGCTCTCGCTCACCCCGCAGGGATCTCGGACGTTGCTCGGTGTTCCGTCCGCCGACTTGGGTGACTGGATCGTACGGCTGGACGACCTGCTGGGGTCCGACGCTGTCGAGATGCGTGAGCGGGTCTGCGCCGCGGCGACGTGGTCCGCACGCTTCGATGTCGTCGATGAGATCCTGGTGCGTAGGTTGATCGGCCAAGAGATCGATCCGCGGTTGGGCTGGGCGTGGGATACGCTCACGGGCGAACCCGCCTCGCGGGTTGCCGACGTCGCACGCGAAATCGGCTGGAGCACAAGACACTTGATCTCGAAATTCACTGCGGAGTATGGCGTGTCGCCGAAAGGGGCCGCCAGAATCGCCAGGTTTCATCGCTCCCATCAGCTACTACGCCGGCCGATCGTGCAGAGTATGGCGGTCGTCGCCGCCGACTGCGGGTACTACGACCAATCGCACATGAACCGCGACTGGCGCGCGATGGCAGGTATGGCACCTTCGGTGTGGCGCGAGAGAGAAGTGTTCGCATTCGTACAAGACCACGTCATCGAGCGCGGGCACGATGACAGTCATGACTGAAACGCGAACTACCGTGTGGCCGTGCCTGCGTTACGACGATGCTCGTACCGCCATTCGCTTCCTCGTCGATGTTGTCGGGTTCACCGAAGCCGCCGTCCACGGCGAAGGTGACCGTGTCGATCATGCAGAACTGCGCTGGCCGGAAGGCGGGGGCGTCATGCTCGGCAGTGTCCGTGCCGACGGTGCGCTCACCGGTCTGCCGGCCGGCGTCGGTTGTGCCTACGTCGTCACCGATCGCCCCGACGAGATCCATGCACGTGTCGTGGCGGCCGGCGTCACGATTACGCAGCCCTTGCGGGACGAGGACTACGGGAGTCGCGGCTTCACGTGTCGCGACGCCGAAGGCGTCCACTGGTCGTTCGGAACCTACGCGGGGACCCAGTGATCGGCCGGAACGAGCTCGTCAGGCTTGGGCGGCGGGGGAGCGGTTCCGTCGCCGAACGGTGATCCTCCCAGGGATTCGCGGCCGTGGGGTTCGAGCCACCCTGCCAGGTCCGGGCCCTTGGGCACGATCCCCGTCGGGTTGATGTCGGTGTGCACCTCGTAGTAGTGCCGCTTGATGTGGTCGAAGTCGACCGTGTCGCCGAATCCGGGCGTCTGGAACAGATCGCGTGCGTAGCTCCACAGCACCGGCATTTCGCTGAGCTTGCTGCGATTGCACTTGAAGTGGCCGTGGTAGACGGGATCGAAGCGTACGAGGGTGGTGAACAGGCGCACGTCGGCTTCGGTGATGTGCTCGCCGACGAGGTAGCGCTGGGTGGACAGGCGTTCGACGAGCCAGTCGAGTCGCGCGAACAAGCGGTCGTAGGCCTTTTCGTACGCCTCCTGCGAGCCGGCGAATCCGCAGCGGTAGACGCCGTTGTTGACGTCTCGGAACACCAGATCGGCGACCTCGTCGATCTCGGCGCGCAGCGCTTCCGGGTACAGATCGGGGGCACCGTGGCGGTGGTACTGCGTCCATTCGGTCGACAGGTCGAGGGTGATCTGCGGGTAGTCGTTGGTGACGACCTCGCCGGTGGGAACGTCGACGATGGCGGGGACGGTGATGCCGCGCTCGTAGTCCGGGAAGCGAGCGAAGTAGGCGTCCTGCAACCTCGGGATCTGCAGAACGGAGTCGACGCCGCCTGGCTCTTCCTGGAAGTTCCAGCTGCGCGGGTCGTGGGTCGGCCCCGGAATGCCAAGGGACAGCACGTCTTCCAGCCCGAGGAGGCGACGCACGATGATGGATCGATGCGCCCACGGGCAGGCGCGTGCGGCGATCAGTCGATACCGACCCGGTTCCACCGGATAGCCGTCTCGGCCGTCCGCGGTGATTCGCGTCGGAATGTAATTGGTGTCGCGCGTGAATTCCTTGCCCGGTTCCACGTAGGCGGCATCGTCTGCCATTGTGTTCACTCCTCGCATCGATCGGTCCCCGACGACGCTACCCAGTCCGGAGGTACCTCAACCGTGATCGCCGCGAAGCACCGCGGTGTGACGGACGCCGATCTCCACGTAGCCCAGCCGCGCGGCGAGGCGTCGAGCACTGGCGTTCTCCGGTCTCGATCGCCATTGCGGAATCAGGCCGTCGTCGATGGCGTCGTTGGTCGCCAGCCTGCCGACCACCTGTGCGTGGCCTCGTCGGCGATGGTTCGGGTCCGTCAGGACACGCATGTCGGCCAGGATCAGCTGCTGCTCCGAGTAGCCGGCCGACGCGAGGGAGTGCGCCGAGTCCGCAGGCCTGTCGTCGCCGAGCAGAGTGAACCAGTGCCGTGAGACCGGCTCGTCGAACGCCTCGGCGACGTCGGCTTCACTGCAGTGCGCAGCCAGGTTGCGCGCATGCTCCGCTTCGTGGGAGATCAGCGGGTCGTGTACGTCGATGGTGTGGCCGATGTCCGACCCGTAGGCCACGGTGTGTGTACCGATGTCATAGCGCTCGGATCGGTCACCCAACAGCGCCGAGATCCAGGTGCGGTCGGTACCGGCATGGCCGGTGAGTGTGCGCGAGGCGTCCACCGCCCAGGACGGACCGGAGATCAGGGTGGTCTCGGCCAGTCGCAGGACGGTGATGTCCTCGGTGGCACCGACATGTTCGACGCGGTCGGAGTCGGTGTCGAGGGCTCGATCGTCCATCTGCAGCTGTCGACACCACGCCAACCGGACGATGTCGAGTCGGTGGCGATCGAACGGACCCGCGTCGGGCAGAGGGGAATTCACGCTCGAAACATTAGCCACAGGGCCGCAGGGCTCCATTTCGGTTTCACCGTCCCAAAGCAATCTTTCGAACTTTTTCGCCCCCGGTGTTTCGCTCAGCGCCGATAGATGGCAGACTCGGATTTGAGATTAGAGCTTCGACGTGAAGATCTAGCTCGCTTACAGAAGGTTTACAGAATGACGCAGGGCAGTGTGAAGTGGTTCAACGGCGAAAAGGGCTTCGGCTTCATCGAGCAGGATGGTGGCGGACCGGACGTTTTCGTTCATTACTCGGAGATTCAGGGTAGCGGCTTCAAGTCGCTCGACGAGGGCCAGCGCGTGGAGTTCGAGGTGGGCCAGGGTCAGAAGGGCCCCCAGGCTACCGGCGTCCGCGCCATCTGATTCAAGCTTCGTAACCCGACTTCTCCTGGTGGAGTGAGCTTCTCGAAGTAAATCCCACCAGAAATTCGGTGACAAGGCCGGATACACGGAAGAGATTCCGAGTATCCGGCCTTCGTCTGTCGAAAGGGACATCGACCTCGGTCGATGTCCCTTCTGCATTTCCAGGACATCATGTGCCGTATGTCCGATTGATCCCCAGGTCGGAGCATTGTCCTGGTTGCAGTCGGCCTTCCCGCGAGCTTATATTCCAGTTGGAATAATTCGACTGGGGTATCGGGAGGGAGTGCGATGCGAGGGGCGGCAGTGAACCCGCTGGGCGTATCGGTCCTGGCACTGCTCTCGGAAAGTGCCATGCATCCCTACGAGATGTACCAACTGCTGTTGGAGCGTAAGGAAGATCGAATCGTCAAGGTTCGACCGGGGTCGCTGTACCACGCCGTTGCGCGACTCCACGGGCAGGAACTGGTCGCCGAGGTCGGAACGGACCGCGGCGGCAACCGACCCGAGCGCACCACCTACGAGATCACGCCCGCCGGCCGACGCGTTCTCCTCGACAGGCTCACCGAGATCCTCCGCACCCCGGTGCGTGAGTATCCGCAGTTCACCCTCGGTCTGTCCGAGATGCACAACCTACCGGCGTCCCAGGCGATCGCCCTGCTCCGTGCACGAATCGAAGACCTGTCGCTCGAGATCGAGGAACTGTCCGGTTACCAGCGCCTGGCAGCAGAACGTAAGGTGTCCGAAATCTACTGGGCCGGAATCGATTACACGTACCACATGTTGTCCGCCGAAGTGAATTGGTTGACGAGCTACATCGATCGCGTCGACAGCGGCGCGTTGCCGTGGCCGCACGAGATTTCCGCACACCACACGACCCTGACGGATCGGGACTAGGAGAACAGTATGAACGCCGTCGAGACCGCTCCGCCGCAGAAGGCGATCGAACCCTGGCCCGCCCTGTGGGCACTGTGCCTCGGCTTCTTCATGATTCTGGTCGACACCACCATCGTGGCAGTCGCTCAGCCGGCCATCCTCGCGGGCCTGAACACCGACATCAACAACGTCATCTGGGTCACCAGCGCGTATCTGCTGGCCTACGCCGTGCCGTTGCTCGTCACCGGACGACTCGGTGACAAGTTCGGTCCCAGAAACCTATACATCGCCGGTCTGGTCGTGTTCACCCTCGCGTCGGCGTGGTGCGGGCTGTCCGGATCCATCGAGATGCTCATCGCTGCGCGTGCCGTGCAGGGTCTCGGCGCCGCGATGATCACCCCGCAGACGATGGCCGTGATCACCCGGGTGTTCCCCGCCGAGAAGCGCGGAACGGCCATGGGAGCGTGGGGTGCCGTCGCGGGGGTGGCGACACTCGTCGGTCCGATCCTCGGCGGCGTCCTGGTCGACTCACTCGGCTGGGAGTGGATCTTCTTCATCAATCTGCCGGTGGGTGTAGTTGCAATTGCGTTGGCGCTCAAGTTCGTTCCGGTGTTGCCCACCAACGATCACAAGTTCGATCTGCTCGGTGTCGCACTCAGTGCCGTCGGACTGTTCTGTATCGTCTTCGGTATTCAGGAAGGGCAGAAGTACGACTGGGGGACAGGTATCTGGATCCTGATCGGTGTCGGATTACTCGTCTTCGCCGGGTTCGTCTACTGGCAGTCGGTGAACAAGAGCGAACCGCTGGTCCCGTTGGCGCTCTTCCGTGATCGCAACTTCTCGCTCTCCAATATCGGCATCGCCGCAATGGGTTTCGCGATGTCCGGCATGATGTTGCCGATCATGTTCTACGCACAGAGCGTCACCGGGCTCACCCCGACCCGATCGGCACTGCTGTTCGTGCCGATGGCACTGCTGACCGGCATTCTGGCACCCAACGTCGGCAAGCTCGTCGACAGGACACATCCGCGCTACATCGCCGGTTCGGGATTGTTCATCCTGGCCGCATCACTGCTGTGGTTCGCGTACGAGATGACACCCACCACGGCGATCTGGAAGCTGCTGCTCCCCGTCGCCGCAATGGGTGTGGCCAACGCGTTGATCTGGTCTCCGCTGGCGGCCACGGCAACTCGTAATCTTCCGATGAGTCAGGCCGGCGCAGGCTCGGGCATCTACAACACCACCCGCATGATCGGCTCCGTGCTCGGTAGTGCGGGCATCGGCGCGCTCATCCAGTCTCGCCTGGCCGCCGAACTGCCCACCGGTGGATCTGCCTCGGGGGCAAACGAATTCGCCGGCCGAGTGCCCGAGATGCTGCGTGACGGTTTCACGACCGCCATGGCCCAGTCTCTGATCCTGCCCGCCGCGGTGTTGATCGTCGGCATGATCGCGGTCTGCTTCTACGCTCGGCCTGCGTTCAAGTAAGTGCTTGCGGCAGTGGTGCGTTTGGGTCCCCCATGCGGCACTTATCCGCACCACTGCGCGAAGCGCACTACAGGCCCAGATCGCGGCCGATCAGTTCCTTCATGATTTCGTTCGATCCGGCCCAGATCTTCGTCACGCGAGCGTCTTTCCATGCGCGGGCGGCGCGGTACTCGTTCATGAAGCCGTAGCCACCGTGCAACTGGACGCAGTGGTCGAGAATCTCGTTCTGTACCTGCGAGCTCCACCACTTCGCCTTGGCGGCGTCGATCGCCGTCAGCTCACCGATGCCGTGCGCGGCGATGCAGTTGTCGATATAGGCCTGTGCCACATCCAGTTTGGTGACGAGCTCGGCGAGCAGGAACTTGTTCCACTGGAGCGAACCTATCTGCTGGCCGAAGGCCTTGCGGTCCTTGGCGTACTGCAGCGTCTCCTCGAGGATCGGGCGCACGTGTCCGAGGTTGGCGACCGAGCAGCTGATGCGTTCCTGGGGGAGCAGCTGCATCATGTGGATGAAGCCGCCGTCGAACTCGCCGATCATGTTCGAGCTCGGGACCCGAACGTTCTCGAAGAACAGCTCGGCCGTATCGGACTCGGGCTGACCGACCTTGTCGAGCTTGCGGCCACGGGAGAATCCTTCGGTGCCGTTCTCGACGGCGAAGAGCGTGATGCCCTTGGCCTTCTTCTCCGGCGTGGTGCGGGTGGCGACGATGACGAGGTCCGCGGAGTTGCCGTTGGTGATGAAGGTCTTCGAACCGTTGATGATGAAGTCGTCGCCGTCCTTGACGGCGGTGGTCTTGAGCGCAGCGAGATCCGAGCCGCCGGACGGCTCGGTCATCGCGATCGCGGTGAGGATCTCGCCGCTGCAGAAGCCGGGCAGCCAGCGCTTCTTCTGCTCCTCGGTGGTGAGCTTGACCAGGTAGGGAGCGACGATGTCCACGTGAATTCCGAAGCACGACGCCACCGCGGCACTCGAGCGGGCGAGTTCCTCGGCGAGGACGGCGTTGAATCGGTAGTCCTCGGCTCCGCTGCCGCCGTATTCCTCGGGCACTTCGAGGCCCAGGAATCCGTTGCGACCTGCTTCGAGCCAGATCTCGCGGTCGATGTATCGCTGTTCGACGAGCTTTTCCTCGACCGGTGTGATGGTGCGGGTGACGAACTCGCGCACCGACGCACGGAAGTCCTCGTGATCGGCCTCGAACAGGCTGCGCTTCATCTATCTGTTCCTCTCGGTAACGGTGAGTTACCTGCGCACAATACTCGTTGGTAACAACCGTCCGAGACCGGTGTGGCACTATGCGAACCATGGCTGACGCACCCACTTCGCTCGTTCGATCCACCACCGCGGCAGGCGCCGAGGTCGCCGTCCTCACCTTCGACCACGGCCCGCTCAATCTGTTCGATCAGGCCATGTTCGACGCGGTGGCAGCGAACGTTGCCGACCTCGTCGCGCGGCCCCCTCGTGCGGTGCTGCTTCGCGCCGAGGGCAAGGTCAACTCCGCAGGTGTCGACGTCCATGTGTTCGAGGGCCTGTCCGCCGCACAGGGTGCCGATCTGTGGCGGGGTCTGTTCGCACAGATTGCTCATCCGCTCGAGGCGCTGCCCTGCCCGGTGATCTACGCCGCGCACGGTTTGACGCTCACCGCCGCGTTCGAGATCTCGCTGGCCTGCGACATCATTCTCGCCGGTCCCAAGGCCAAGTTCGGTCTGGTCGAGACCGTCGTCGGGTTGACGCCGTCGATGGGTGGCCCGCAGCGCCTCGCCGAGCGGGCCGGTTCGGGTCGGGCTCGTGAGCTCGTCATGACCGGTGACCTGTACGACGCGCAGACGCTGAAGGAGTGGGGCGTGGTCAATCAGGTTCACGACGACGTCGATGCCGCGGCGCTCGCGCTGACGCATCGACTGGCGGACGGCCCCACGGTCGCCCATGCGGCGACGAAACAGATTGTGGCAGCGTGGCGTTCGGGCGGTGTGGCCCATGCGGACGAGGTCACCTCGGAGGTCTCCGGTGCCCTGTTCGAAACAGAGGATCTGCGGGGTGCGGTGAAGAGCTTCCTCGAGGTCGGTCCGGGTAAGGCGACGTACACGGGCAAGTAGCATCGGGTGAGTGAGTACTGATCAGCTGGCCGAACTGCACCTGCACATCGAGGGGTCACTCGAACCTCCGTTGATATTCGATCTGGCGGAGCGTAACGGATTGTCGTTGCAGTACAGCGACATCGACGAACTGCGGGCGAAGTACGAGTTCACCGACCTGCAGTCGTTCCTGGATCTGTACTACGCCAACATGGCCGTGTTGCGCACTGCCGAGGATTTTGCCGATCTCGCTCGGGCCTACTTTCGCCGCACGGCGCAGGCCGGGGTGACACACGCGGAGATCTTCTTCGATCCGCAGGCGCACACCGAGCGCGGCGTCCCCCTCGAGGCCGTCGTCGACGGATTGGCGGACGCGTGCGCCTCCAGCGAGCGCGAGTTCGGCGTCACCAGTGGGCTGATTGCGTCGATCCTGCGGGACAAGCCGGTGCTGCACGCCAACCAGCTACTCGACGATCTGTTGGCGATGCAGGCCCCCATCATCGGGCTCGGTCTCGATTCCGCCGAGGTGGGCTATCCGCCGTCACTGTTCGTCGACGTGTTCGCCAAGGCGCGCGCCGAGGGACTGCACGTCGTCGCGCATGCGGGCGAAGAAGGGCCGCCGGATTACATCTGGCAGGCACTGGATCTGCTGAAGGTCGAGCGCATCGACCACGGAGTGCGATGCCTCGAAGACGAAGCACTGGTCGATCGTCTTGTCGAGGAACAGATTCCGCTCACCGTCTGCCCGCTCTCCAACGTTCGGCTCAAGGTGATCGACACCGTCGACCAGCTGCCGTTGCGGCAGATGCTCGAGCGCGGCCTGTCGGTGTCGATCAACTCCGACGACCCCGCCTACTTCGGCGGCTACGTCGACGACAACTTCGCAGCCCTCGAAGCGGGAATGGGTCTCACCACGGCCGAGCGAAAGCAGCTGGCCGAGAACTCGATTCGCGCGAGCTTCGCGACTGTCTAGATCAGCGCGACTGTCCGGATCAGGTCGCCGTCACCGAGATCCGCGGGTAGCCGGTGGCACCATCGGGAACGGTGTCGGCGGTCTGGTTGGTCTGCAGCTCGCCCGCGGAGTTGGTGGCGCGGGCTCGGATCGCGTGTTGGCCCGAGGGCAGGTCCAGCTCGACGGTCCATTGCCGCCAGGTGTCCTTGGAGTACTCCTCGGACAACGTGGCCGGCACCCAGTTGCCCTCGTCCACTTGCACTTCGACGGCGTCGATACCGGTGTGCTGATCCCAGGCGACGCCGGCGATGACCGTCTTCCCCGTGGGCACGGAACTGCCCGATCGCGGGGTGTCGATCCGGGAGGCGGTCTTGATCGGCCCGAGCGCGCCCCAACCGCGGTCGGTCCAGTATGCCGTCGCGCGGTCGAAGCGGGTGATCTCGATGTCGGTGACCCACTTGGTCGCCGAGACGTAGCCGTACAGACCGGGTACGACGAGCCTCGCCGGGTAGCCGTGTTCGACGGGCAGCGGTGCGCCGTTCATTCCGACGGCCAGCAGCGCGTCGCGGCCGTCGAGCAGCACTTCGAGGGGAGTGCCCGCGGTGAAGGCGTCACTGCTCGACGACAGTGCCATGTCGGCGTCGGGGGAGATGCCTGCTTCTTCGAGAATGTCCTTGAGCGGGTAGCCGATCCACGTCGCGTTGCCCACGAGGTCGCCGCCGACGATGTTGGAGACACAGGTCAGGGTGACCGTCTTCTCCACGGCCTGACGCTGCGCCAGGTCGGCGAACGTCAGCTCGATCTCGCGGTCCACCATGCCGTGGATCCGCAACGACCACGTATCCGACGCCACCCGCGGCACGACCAGCGCGGTGTCGATGCGGTAGAAGTCGTCGTTCGGGGTGATGTACGACGCGAGGCCGTCGATCTTCAGGTCCGCCCCGGCCGGGATCGGTGGTTGCGGAGTGGGCGTGGGCAGCATGAAGCCGAGTCGATCCGCGGTGACGGCGCGGGCGGAGGTCAGCATCCGGCCGGCTGTCCCGGCAACGACGCCGAGTACCGCGGCACCGGCGGCGAGGGTCAGGAAACTACGTCGGTTCATGCCTTCGGTCGCAGGGGCGGCGGCACCGATGAGGGCGTGCAGCACGACGATGCCCACGATGACGCCGCCGATGGTCGGGACTGCGTAGAGCGCGGTGGCGTCGGGTCGAGTCACTGCCGCGAGTACGCCCACAACGCCCAGTGCGGCGAACACCACGGCACCGATCGGCTTGCGGGCGATTCCCGCCGCCGCGGCGATCGCGCCGATCACCACGGCCATGCCGACGAACAGGGCGAGCTTGTCGGAGGTGCCGAACGTGTCGATGGCCCATTCACGGATCGCGGCCGGACTGTTGTCGACGGCCGAGGACCCGACGGCGGTCAGTGGTGACGAGTTGGGTCCGATGGGCACGGCGATCAATTCGCCGACACCGAGGACGACTCCGGCGGCGACGATGCCGGACAGCGCGCGTTTTCCTGTACTCACTCGCTCCAATGTAAGCGAATTCGTGGTGAGCGGTACTTCGTAGCCTGCTACGAATTACCGCTCACGACAGCAGACGCTCGAGGTACTCGCTGCCGAACAACTTCTTCGGGTCCATCGAATCGCGAACACGCAGGAAATCGTCGAAGTGTTCGTAGCAATCGCGCAGCTCGTCGCCGCTGAGGGAGTGCAGTTTGCCCCAGTGCGGCCTGCCACCGACGCTGCGGCAGATGGCTTCGACGGCGTCGAAGTACTCGCGGTGATCGCGGCGGTGGTACTGGTGGACGGCGACGTAGGCCGTGGGGCGTCCGGATGCGGTGGAGAGCCAGATGTCGTCGCCCGCGGCGAAGCGCACTTCGACCGGGAACGCGATGGACACCGACGACCGTTCGAGCCATCGATCCACCTCGCGCAGGACCCAACCGATCTCGGATGCGGGTACCGCATATTCCATCTCGACGAACTTGACGGTCCGCGACGACGCGAACACCCGGTACGAGCGGTCGATGTACTCGCGAGCCGACAGTGCCCGAGCCGAGACCGCATTGACCCGAGGAATCAGTGCCGGTACGCGGGTCACCACCCGGTTGAGGCCTTCGAAGACCGTGTTGGACAGCAATTCGTCGTCGATGTAGGAGCGCACCTTTCCCAACGGCTTCAGCACGACGTCACCGGGCAGGCGGGTGTTGCGTTTGGTCAGCACGCGGTCGGTGTGCGGAAACCAGTAGAACTCGAAGTGGTCGACGGCGGCGACGGTGGCGTCGAGTTCGGCGAGCGTTGCCCGCAACGTCGACGGCTCCTCGACGGCCCGCAGGGCGAAGGCCGGAACGCACTCGAGCGTGACTCGGGTGATGACGCCGAGCGCACCGAGCCCGACGCGGGCCGCGTCGAAAAGTTCCGCGTTCTCCTCACGAGAGCACTGCACGAGTTCGCCGCCCGCGGTCATCAGTTCCACCGCGCACACCTGGGTGGCGATGCCGCCGAAGCGTCCTCCCGTTCCGTGGGTACCCGTGGAGATGGCTCCCGCGATGGATTGTTCGTCGATGTCGCCGAGGTTGGTCATGGCCAGCCCGAGATCCCACAACCGCGCGGTCAGCTCGCGCAGCCGGGTGCCTGCGAGCACTGTCACCCGGGCCGACCCGTCGTCGTCGTGCACCACGGATTCGATGCCGCGCAGCGAATCGAGGCCGATCTGGACGCCGTCGGTCACCGCGATCGGAGTGAAGGAGTGACCAGCCCCGACGCATCGCACCGTGCGAGATCGTTCGACGGCACCGGCCAGCACGACGCGCAACTCGTCCACCGACGTGGGCTCGGCGCGGTCCGACGGGAACGCGTGTTGATTGCCTGCCCAGTTCTGCCACGACCCCGCGTTCATTCGATCACTATTGCATTGCTCGTACCGCGCGGAGGCGTGCCTGGATCAATCCGAGGCACAGAACTCGGCCGCGCCCTAGGATCGGGTCATGCAATCGAGGCTGCCCGCTGATGTGCGACGCGCACAACTGGTGCAGTCTGCGATCGAGGTCGCCGAGCGCGTGGGAATCGAGTCCCTGACCGTACGTGCTCTGTCGGAGCATGCCGAGGTCACCAAGGGCATCGTGCAGTACCACTTCGAGACCAAGCAGGATCTGGTGATCGCGATGGGCGAGCACCTCATCGTCGACGTCACCGAGATTCTGCACGCCGCGTTGGACAGTGCCGTGGGTACGCGCGAACTCCCGGGCGTCCGCGGTCTGCGAGAGCTGGTGCACGGCGGTCTGAGCGCGGTGTGGTTGCTGATCGAGAAGTCGCCGGATCGGCAGTTGCTCGCCTACGAGATCAAGACCTATCTGTTGCGTCATCGCGCGCTCGGGTCCGCAACGGCCGCCGAGATCGCCACCGGGCAGTATCGAATCCGAGACTCCGAGGCCCGGTTGTTCTTCGAGAAGTGTTCCGCTCACACCGGGACGCGATGGCTGGAGCCGGTGGCGTCGATCGCGCGTTTCGGAATGGCCACCCTCGACGGGCTGGTGCTGCGGTGGTTGGTCGACGGTGACGATCTCGAGGTGCTGGCGCAGATCGACGACCTGTCGGGGCTGATCGCGGGCAAGGCCGTGGACTGCTGAGACTCGGCGTGGTCGATGCTCGCTGGGACTTCTGGGCTGCGGAGTGTTTGACTGTGTAGGCCTGGCAACGACGACGAAGGAATACGCCGCATGAGCTCGATCGCCGGTGTCGCAACCACCGACACGACACCACTGTCCCGTATCGCCGCTGCCACCGAGGGGATCGAATCACCTTTGGCTGCAGTCGATTCGGCTGCCCTCGATGCCAATGCGGCGGCCCTGCGAGCGCGGGCGGATTCGGTGCCGATCAGGATCGCGAGCAAGTCGGTCAGGTGCCGGGCGGTGCTGGATCGGGTGCTCGCAGCCGACGGTGTGAACGGGGTCATGGCCTACTCCCTGCGTGAGGCGATCTGGTTGGCACGCAACGGTGTGGAAGACATCCTGATGGGGTACCCGTCGGTCGATCGCACCGCCCTCGCCGAGGTCGTCAATGATCGTGTGCTGTCGGGACGCATCTCGCTGATGGTCGACGACGTCGCACAGCTCGACATCGTGCGCGACGCCACCGACAGCGATCTTCTCAAGCCGCGGATCTGTATCGACGTCGATGCCTCGCTGCGGATCGGACCGCTGCACATCGGTGTCCGACGTTCGCCGCTGCGCGAACCCGAGCAGGTCGCCGCCTTCGCGCGGGCGGCGCAGGCGCGCGGGTTCCGGGTGGTCGGTCTGATGTTCTACGAGGCGCAGATCGCCGGTGTGCCCGATTCCAATCGTGCGGTGGAATGGATGAAGTCGCTCTCTTCCCGTGAGATCTCCACGCGCAGAACGGCGGTCGTCGAGGCCGTGACTGCGGCAGTCGGTCGGATCGAGATCGTCAACAGTGGCGGTACCGGGTCGATCGACTTCTCGGCGGCCGATCCGGTCGTCACCGAGGTGACCGCCGGGTCGGGCTTGTTCGCGCCGACGCTCTTCGATCGGTATCGCGCGTTCTCGGCCGAGCCCTCGCTGTTCTTCGCACTGCCCGCGGTGCGCAAGCCGACTCCGCAGATCGCGACGCTGTTCGGTGGTGGCTACATCGCGTCGGGTCCGGCGTCGGCGTCGAGGTCGCCGCGGCCGGTCGCGTGGTCGAGAAGGGCCAGGGGAGTAGTGACGTCCGGTCTGAGGTTGCTGCGCAGCGAGGGTGCCGGCGAGGTGCAGACTCCCGTGAGCGGAGCAGGGGAGATCCGGATCGGTGATCGCGTCTGGTTCCGCCATGCCAAGGCGGGCGAGCTGTGCGAGCGGTTCGACACCCTGCATCTGGTGCACGCCGACGGGTCTGTCGAGGTAGTCCCCACTTATCGTGGTGAGGGTATGGCGTTCGGCTGAATCCCGTTCTCGCACAGGCCCATGAACGTTCCGAGAGTGACCAGTCCGGCCGGGGTCGACGGCAGGTACCGGGTCAGTGCCCGCGACCGGATCAGTATCGCGGCCCATTGGCCCCGCGAGACCGCGACGTTGAGTCTGTTGCGGGACAACAGGAATCCCATGCCTCGCGGAACGTCCTCGATCGCCGACGCGGCCATCGAGATCAGCACCACCGGTGCCTGGCGTCCCTGGAACTTGTCGACGGTGCCCACCGCGACCTCGTCGAGTCCGGCGGCCGCGAGTCTCTCGATGATGACGGCTACCTGCGCGTTGTAGGCCGCGACGACCAGGAAGTCGCCCTGGTGCATGGGCCGCGCACCCTCGAAGGACTGCGGGTCGCGCCATTGCCGGCCGAGCAGAGTCTGCACACGGGTGACGATCTCGTCGGCTTCCTCCACCGAATCGGTGGAATTGCCGTGGTGGTCGAGGTACACGGTGTGCAGTCCAGGTTCCAGCCCTGACAGTGAACGAGCCTGTGTCACAGTACTGTTGGACTCCAGTTTGCCCTCGTAGGACAGCGCCGACACCGGGGCGCACAGATCGGGATGCATCCGCCATGTCGTGGCCAGGAAGTAACCGCGGTCGACGGGCAGCGTCGGGTGACCGCTGGTGATCCAACCCAGAGCCGACTCGTCGACGGGTTCGGGGTGGGTGCCCTGGCTGACCTGTGGCAGTTGCGCCGGGTCGCCGAGCAGCAGCAGATTACGTGCAGACACCGAGACGGCGATGGTGTTGGCCAGCGAGAACTGCCCGGCCTCGTCGATGACCAGGAGGTCGAGCGATTCGGGCGGGATGCGGCCGGGGTTGGAGAAGTCCCAGGCGGTACCGCCGATCACGCAGCCGTCCTCGGCGTCGGTGACGAATCGGGAGTACTCCGCCGGGTCGACGACGGTGTGGGCTGTCGGTGCCTTCTTGCCCACCCGGCCCGGGTCGACTCCGGCCGCCACGATGGTGTCCAGCACATTGTTGACCACGTGATGCGACTGGCCCACCACGCCGATGCGCCAGCGATGGACGTCGACCAATTCGGCGATCACCCGGGCAGCGGTGTACGTCTTCCCGGTCCCGGGTGGCCCCTGCACGGCAACGTAGGAGTGATCGAGATCGAGCAGGGCCGCCGTGACCGCCGTCACGTAATCCCCGGCGCGGACCTCGGGAAGGCCTGTGCCGGAGCGGGTTCGGGGTGGGGACAGGGTCAGCAGATCGGCGACGGCCGTGCGCGGAAGGTGCGGCAGTGCCGCACCGACCTCGGCGGCGGCGGCAACGATCGCCTGCTCCAGATACTTGGTCGCCGGAGGCGGCTCGGGTGCGGTGGCGATGGGGAAGTCGGGGTACTCGTCCACTCCCTTGCGGAGGTTCTCCTGCACCACCACCATGTCGAGGGTGCCCTCGTAGCCTGCCTGCACGATCTCGACCGTCGTGGTCGCGCGATGGGTCGGCTGCTGCTTCGGCAGCCCCTCCGGCGCCGGGTCGTCGTAGAGCAGCTTGACCTTCGAGCTCGACAGGACTCCGTTGCTCAGGTGCCCCAGTAGCTTGAGCTGCCGTCGCAGGACGCGTTGATTCGGTGCGGTTTTCATCCAGTCGTGCACCAGTTCGGCGCGCTCGACCTTCAGCACGTCGGCGGCGTCGGCCCACTCGTCCAACGGGTGTGTCAGGCGGTCGAAGTGCGCCCACCAGAACGGCTTTCGTTCGCGTCGGTGATACCCGATGGAACCGGCGAACAGTGCGACGGCCTGTTGCGTCGAGGTGCGCTCCCACGGCAGACCGGCGTACTCGGCGAGTTCGAGCTCGAGCGGGCTGGCGGTGTCCACGGCAGCGTCTTCGAGCTCGAGGTGTTGCGTCGTCCGCGGGTGCACCCCGGCATCCGACGCGCGCGCCAGCAACCAATCCCGCAGTCGCTGTGTCGATTCGCAGTCGGTGCGGTTGTACTCGGCGATCTCGGAGAGCAGTGCCGCGGCCTCGGCGTCCTTGCCCTGATCTCGCAGATCGCACCAGTTCGCGTATTCGACGATCGACGCGGCCGCGTCGGTGACGTCTCCGTCGCGGGCGGCGGGCATGTACAGGGGTTCGAGCTTCTTGATGCTGTAGGACCTGGCTCCGATGCGTACCGCAGATCGCACGATCGGATAGAGGTCGACCAGAACATCGTCCCGCAGTAGGCCGTCGACCGCGTCCTCACCGACGCCGTAGCGTCCGGCGAGGCGCAGCAGCGCGGTCTTCTCGTACGGCGCGTAGTGGTAGACGTGCATGTTCGGGTGAGCCGCGCGTCGGGTGGTCACGTAGTCGAGGAAGTCGATCAGGGCGCGTCGTTCCTGCGCGCGATCGTGCGCCCAGAACGGCAGGAAGTCGCCGTCGGCGGTGTGGACACCGAACAGGTACTCGAGTCCCCACTCGGAACTGCCTGCCTCTGCCCACAGGGGATCGCCCTCGAAGTCGAAGAAGATGTCGCCCGGATCGGGCTCGGGAATCACACCGAGGGCGTCGGCGTCGAAGATCTCGAACTCGGCGTCGCCGCTGTGCTCCTGGCGCACCTGGAGCTCGGCTTGAGCTCGCAGGTTGGTCAGTGTGCGCGACGACATGCCCTGCACGGTCCCGGTCGACGCAGCCAGCTCGTCCACCGTGGCGATTCCCGCGTCGAGCAGTCTCTCCCGGGTACTCGCGCGCATCCCGGCGACGAGAACCAGGTCGCGGTGCTCTTCCACCTCGATCGTGCAGGCCTCGCACTGCCCGCAGCCGGAGTAGCGCGGGTCGAACCAGTCGACGACGGTGCCCTCGGCGTGGTGCTCGTCGAGGATCTGTTGCAGGTGTTCCCTGGACTGCCGGTAGACCGGAAGGATCTCGGCGAGCGAGTGGACGGAGTCGCTGCCGTCGCCGAGCATCAGGTGCACCTCGTCGCTCGGAGTGATCCCGCCGGACCGCAGCGCGTCCGCGTAGGCCGCCAACTGCAGCAGTGCCGGAACCTTGGCGTGCCGAGAGAGCTTCGTGTCGTACACCGCGTACCGATCGCCCTCGGCCACCAGAAAGTCGCAGAAACCGAGGAATCGTCCGTCGAAGAAGGTCGCCTGGTACACCACCGGTGTGCGCGCAGTCAGAGCGGTGAAGGTTGCCCACGCGGCGTCGGCAAGTTCCTGGTCGGTACGCCCCGGTCGATCCATCGTCAGGACACCGCCGGGGAACCGCCGCTGGAATGTCTCGAGCTGTCGGCGCTCGTGCTCGAATCCCAGTGCGGAGGTGCGGTCGAGCATCGGATCGGGGGTGGCCGTTGCCCGCGGGATCAGTCCGCTCAACCCGTCGAGTCGGCGCAGCAGTCCGAATTCGCACGACGCTGCCGCGGCGAGGTCGCTGGCGCTGTAGATGACGCGATCGCCGATGAGGAACACGCGCCCACCCTAGTCACCGCCGGGAGCGGCACCGGTCACGTTGCGCGCGGATGCCGTCGCAAGGAGGCAAAATGATCGAATGCCTTTTTTCGACGGAGCCACCGGTGCTGTCCATTACCGAAACTGGACTGTTCCCGATGCTCGTTTCGGTCTCGTTTTTCTGCACGGTCTCGGCCAGAACAGCGGCCACTATCACCGCTTCGCTCGGGTCCTCAACGGACGCGGGGTCGACGTGTGGGCGGTCGATCACGTGGGCCACGGCCTCACCGAAGGTGAGTTGACCGACGCCGCTCAGATTCCCGGCCTCGCGCAGAATGCGCTGCAGTTGCTCGACATCGCCGAAGCCGAGCACCCCGAGTTGTCGTTCGCCCTGATGGGTCATTCCCTCGGCGCGGCCACGGCCATCGCGGCCCTCGGAGCGCATCCCGAGGCGGTTCGGTGCGCGGTGCTGTGCGGCACCCCCAAGTCCGTGACCGGCTCGGCCAACGATCTCGCCGACAACGTGATTCCGATCCTCGCGGTACACGGAGTCGACGATCGCCTGGCTCCGATCGATGCGGTGCGCGAGTGGATCGGCAGTGTTCCCGACTCGTCACTGCGTGAATTCGAGGACGGGGGCCACGACCTGCTGCACGAGAAGATCCATCTGCAGGTGACCTCGGTGGTGGCGGAGTTCCTCGACGATCACATGTCCTGATCCGACGACGAGGGCCCGGTGCGCATCGCACCGGGCCCTCGTCGTCGGATGGTCGATCTACGAGTAGATCGCCTCGATGTCGCTGCCGCGCTCGGCGTGGATGATGTTGCGCTTGAGCTTCATCGTGGGGGTGAGCTCACCGGTTTCGACGGTGAAATCGTTCTCGAGGATCGTGTACTTCTTGATCTGCTCGGGGTTGGAGACCTTCTTGTTGGCCTCGGCGACGGCCTTGTCGATCTCGGCGACGAGGTCGGCGTTCTTCGACAGCTCCGAGAACGGGATGTCGGCCGAGAGGCCGTGTCGCTCGAGCCAGCCCGGCAATGCCTCGGGGTCGAGGGTGATGAGCGCACCGATGAACGGCTTCGCGTCGCCGACGACGAGGCACTGGCTGATGATCGCGTTCGCGCGGAGGGCGTCCTCGAGCACTGCGGGGGCGACGTTCTTGCCGCCCGCGGTCACGATGATCTCCTTCTTGCGGCCGGTGATCGAGACGTAGCCTTCCTGGTCGATGGTGCCGAGGTCGCCGGTGTGGAACCAGCCGTCGACGATGGCCTCTGCCGTCGCCTTCTCGTTGTGCCAGTAGCCGCTGAACACGACCGGTCCCTTGAGCAGCAGTTCGCCGTCCTCGGCGACCTTCACCGAGTGGCCGTCGATGGGCTTGCCGACGGTGCCGACGCGCTGATCCTTGGTGGTGTTGACGGTGATCGCCGCGCTTGTCTCGGTCAGTCCGTAGCCCTCGTAGACCGGAACTCCTGCACCGCGGAAGAAGTGGCCGAGGCGGGCACCGAGAGGTCCGCCGCCGGACACCGCGCGGGTGCAGTTGCCGCCGAGTGCGGCGCGCAGCTTGGAGTACACGAGCTTGTCGAACACCGTGTGCTTGAGATTCAGGACGAGCCCGGCTCCGCCCTTCTCCTGGGCCTCGCTCCACTCGATGGCCGTCGCGGCGGCCTTGTCGAAGATGGAACCCTTGCCGCCGTCGTGCGCCTTCTGCTTGGCGGAGTTGTAGACCTTCTCGAACACGCGCGGCACCGACAGGATGAAGTCCGGCTTGAACACCGCGAACTGATCCACCAGCGTCGTCACGTCCGAGGTGTGCCCGACGGTCACCTTGGACTCGAACGAGCCGAACGACACGGCGCGGGCGAACACGTGCGCCATCGGGAGGAACATCAGTGTGCGATTGCCCTCCTTCATCGAGTCGTGCAGCGCGATCTGGGTGGCCTGAACCTCGGCGTAGAAGTTGGCGTGTGTGAGCTGGACGCCCTTGGGGCGACCGGTGGTGCCCGAGGTGTAGATCAGGGTGGCGGGCGATGCTGCGCTGACCTGATGGCGTCGCGCGTGCAGATCCTCGTCGCTGACCCCGGCACCACGGGTGGTCAGTTCTTCGATGGCTCCGGCGTCGATCTGGAGAACCTCACGCAGATCCTTGGCACCCTCGGTGACCTCTTTGAGGTTCGAGGCGTGCGCTGCGGTCTCGACGACGAGCAGCTTGGTGGCGGAGTCCTCGAGGATCCATTGCGCCTGATCGGCGGAGGATGTCTCGTAGATCGCGACGGTGCAGCCGCCTGCCGACCAGATGGCGTAGTCGAGGACGACCCACTCGTAACGCGTCGCGCTGAGGATGGCGACTCGGTCGCCGAGTTCGATTCCGGACGCGATCAGTCCCTTGGCCGCTGCGGCGACCTCTTTCGCGAACCGAGCTGCGGTGACGTCGGTCCAGTTGCCGTTCTCCAGTCGCTGGAAGGGTACGAAGTTCGGCGATTCCTTCTCGTACCTGTAGACGGTGTCGGCCATGGATGCGTCGTCAGGAATGGTGAACGACGCCGGCACAGAATATTCGCGCACTGCTGGACCCCTTACGGAAAAATAGCGTGGTAGTTGTGCATTTCATCACATTCGAGGCCGTGGCGCACCATCCGGGGTGTCCGGTTTGTCGACTTTGCCGCGAGTCCGAGGGAGTTGAGTGTGACTCGGGGTACAACTTAACTGCCTGCAGTCGGGTTCGGGCGTCGGGTTGCCAGTGTGAGGCCGCTCGCACCGCATGCCGTCGTGACCGGTTTCGTCACCTGATCAGCGTAGAAGGGGTCGCGGTGCCCGAGCAGGTACTAAACTCGTGCAACATATGAGCACTTCAGAAACTGAACAGGATGCCGCCGTGACGTCGGACGAGACGAATTCGCCCCCTCAGGAGTCCGCCTCCGCTCCGGTCAGCGCGAGCGAGTCGTCCTCGGCGACGGGTGACGACATCACTTTTGCCGATCTCGGCATCGACGAGCGGGTCCTGAAGGCCTTGCGTGACGTGGGGTACGAGACGCCGTCGCCCATCCAGGCGGCCACCATTCCGCCGCTGATGGCCGGCAACGATGTCGTCGGCCTCGCGCAGACCGGAACCGGCAAGACCGCCGCGTTCGCAGTGCCGATCCTGTCGCGGCTCGACGTCTCGCGTCGAGTACCGCAGGCCCTGGTGCTGGCCCCGACCCGGGAGCTCGCTCTCCAGGTCGCCGAGGCGTTCGGCAAGTACGCCACGCACATTCCGGGTCTGCACATCCTGCCGATCTACGGCGGTCAGGCGTACGGCATCCAGCTCTCCGGCCTGCGTAAGGGCGCGCAGATCATCGTCGGTACCCCCGGTCGCGTCATCGACCACCTCGAGAAGGGCACCCTCGACCTGTCCGGCCTTGAGTACCTGGTACTCGACGAGGCCGACGAGATGCTCAAGATGGGCTTCCAGGAGGACGTCGAGCGCATCCTCTCCGATACCCCGGAGTACAAGCAGGTCGCGTTGTTCTCGGCCACCATGCCTGCCGCGATTCGCAAGATCTCCAAGCAGTATCTGCACGACCCGGTGGAGATCACCGTCAAGACCAAGACGTCGACGGCACCGAACATCACCCAGCGCTACGTCCAGGTGGCGCACCAGCGCAAGCTCGAAGCGCTCACTCGAATCTTCGAGGTCGAAGAGTTCGAGGCCATGATCATGTTCGTCCGCACCAAGCAGGCCACCGAGGAGCTCGCCGAGAAGCTGCGCGCACGGGGCTTCTCGGCCGCGGCGATCAACGGCGACATCGTGCAGGCCCAGCGTGAGCGCACCATCGGCCAACTCAAGAACGGCCAGGTCGACATCCTGGTGGCCACCGATGTCGCGGCCCGCGGTCTCGACGTCGACCGCATCTCGCACGTCATCAACTACGACATCCCGCACGACACCGAGTCCTACGTGCACCGCATCGGTCGCACCGGTCGCGCGGGCCGGGCCGGTCAGGCTCTGCTGTTCGTCGCCCCACGCGAGCGGCATCTGCTCAAGGCCATCGAGCGCGCGACGCGTCAGCCGATCACCGAGATGCAGCTCCCCAGCGTCGACGACGTCAATGCGCAGCGCGTGACGAAGTTCAAGGACTCCATCACCGACAGCCTCGGCAACGAGAATCTGGCCTTGTTCCGCCGGCTCATCGAGGACTACGAGCGCGAGCACGATGTGCCGTTGGTCGACATCGCCGCCGCGCTGGCGATCCAGTCGCGCGACGGCGAAGCGTTCCTGTTGAAGCCGGAGCCGCCTGCCCCGCCGCGGGCACCCCGTGAGCCGCGTGAGCCGCGGCCGCCGCGCACGTTCGACGAGGATGCCGCCAGCTCGCATCACCGCAAGACGGGCCAGGAGATGGCGACGTACCGCATCAGCGTCGGCAAGCGTCATCATGTCGCTCCCGGTGCCATCGTCGGTGCCATCGCCAACGAGGGCGGGCTGCGTCGAAGCGACTTCGGGCACATCAGTATTCGGCCCGACCACTCGTTGGTGGAGCTTCCGGCCGACCTCGCCGACGAGACGGTCGAGGCGTTGCGCCGCACCCGTATCAGTGGCGTGCTGATTCAGCTGCAACCCGATTCCGGCCCTCCCGGACGCAGCGGCGGGCCCCGCGGCGGAGGAAAGTTCAAGGGCAGGCGCTAGCGCGCACGACCTCGAGGTCGAGCGTTTGGTGGCCGAGGCCGCGGGTATCCAGCCGCGCATGACCCACGTCACTCTCCGTGTCAACGGCACCGATCGCGAGATCGACTGCGACACCCGAACCACCCTGCTCGACGCACTACGAGAGAACCTCGATCTCATCGGGGCCAAGAAGGGGTGCGATCACGGGCAGTGCGGTGCCTGCACCGTTCTGGTCGAGGGTCGCCGGATCAACAGCTGCCTGACGTTCGCTGTCGCGCAGCAGGATCGCGAGATCACCACGGTCGAGGGGTTGTCCGACGGCGACACGCTGCACCCGGTGCAACAGGCCTTCGTCGATCGTGACGCGTTCCAGTGCGGGTACTGCACGTCCGGGCAGATCTGCTCGGCGGTCGCGGTGATCGAAGAGGCGAAGCAGGGTTGGCCCAGCGCGGTCACCGAGGACATCGAGGCCGCCGACATCGAACTCGACTCCGATGAAGTGCGAGAACGTATGAGCGGCAACCTCTGTCGTTGTGGTGCCTACTGCAATATCGTCTCGGCCGTACGGGACGCATCGTGAAGACCTTCGAGTACGACGCAGCCACCGCGGTCGACGACGCTGTGGCTCGCCTCGCCGAGAACGAGAACGCGATGGTGCTCGGCGGGGGAACCAACCTCGTCGACCTGATGAAGCTCGGTGTCGTGGGTCCGACGACGCTGATCGACGTCACGCGACTTCCGTTGCACGACATAGACGTATCCGACGACGGATCGCTTCGTGTCGGTTCGGGTGTGACCAACAGTGATCTCGCGGTGCATCCGGTGGTGCGTCAGCGTTATCCGGTGCTCTCACGGGCCGTGCTCTCCGGTGCGTCGGGCCAGTTGCGCAACATGGCGACCACGGGCGGAAACCTGTTCCAGCGCACCCGGTGTGTGTACTTCATGGATGCATCGAAGCCGTGCAACAAACGCGAACCCGGTTCGGGCTGCCCGGCCCGGACGGGTGAACACCGAAACCTGGCCATTCTCGGAGCTTCGCAGGCCTGCGTGGCGACGCATCCCTCCGACATGGCGGTCGCGCTGACCGCCCTCGACGCACGCATCGTCGTCCAGGGGGTCGACGGTGAGCGTGTGGTCGACATCGACGACTTCTACCGGTTGCCCGGTGACGCGCCCGAGCGCGACAACACCGTCGCCCGAGACGAAATCGTCACGGTCGTCGAGATTCCGGCACCGGCGGCCGGCACCGTCTCGACCTACCGCAAGGTGCGCGACCGGCAGTCCTATGCCTTCGCGATCGCCTCGGTCGCCGCCACTCTCGACGTCGAGGACGGGATCGTGCGCGGGGTGTCGATCGCGCTGGGCGGTGTCGCGCACAAACCGTGGCGGGCCCGCACGGCCGAGCACGCGCTGCTCGGCGCGGCCGCCGACGAGGCGTCGTTCCGGCGCGCGATCGCGCTGGAACTCGATGCGGCAGAGCCGTTGCGTGACAACGTATTCAAGGTCCCGCTCGTGACCAACCTGGTCGCTCGCACGTTGGTCGAACTCATGGAGTCGGGAGATCGGTCATGACCGTATCGATCGGACAACCGATCCAGCGCACCGAATCGATCGCGAAGGTCACAGGTCGAGCCCGTTACGCCGCCGAGCAGCCGCCGGCCGTCGGGCAGCTGTACGCCTGGTACGTGCCCGCGACCGTTCCTGCCGGCACGGTCGAACGTGTCGAACTGGACGCCGACGCTACGGTTCACGCAGTCCTGTGGCACGACAACGCCGAGCAACTGGGTGATGTCGAGGACGCCGAACTGCATGTGCTGCAGTCGAACACCGTCGCCTATCGAGGTCAGATCGTGGCCGTCGTCGTGGCAGACACCCTCCAGGATGCCCGCGCCGCCGCAGCCCGAGTGCACGTGCGCTACGCCGACGTGCGTTCTCCCGACAACACTCTGACCGCAGACCACGGTTCGCTGTATGCGCCGGAATCGGTCAACGCGGGGTTTCCCACCGACGTCACCGTCGGCGATCCCGATGCGGCGCTCGCATCGGCCGAGCAGCTGATCGACAACTGGTACTCCACCGCGCCGATGCACAACAGTCCGATGGAGCCGCACGCCACCACGTCGCAGTGGTCCGACGGCGTGCTGACGGTCTGGGATTCGACGCAGGCACCGTCGGGTGTTCAGGGCGACCTCGCCACGGCCTTCGACCTCGAGCCTGAGAACGTTCGAGTGATCGCGGAGAACGTCGGCGGTGGTTTCGGAGCCAAGGGCAGTACGCGGCCCAACGTGATCCTCGCGGCGATGGCCGCGCGAGCCACCGGCCGCACCGTCAAGTTGGTGTTGCCGAGGCAAGCTCTTTTCGACGTCGTCGGCTATCGCACCCCGACGCTCAATCGCGTCCGGCTGGGCGCTGATTCGACAGGAACCCTGCAGGCCATCACGCACGACTCGTTTCAGCAGACCAGCACGATCTTCGAGTTCTGCGAGCAGACGTCGGAATCCACTCGCCACATCTACGCGTCCCCGAACCGTCGCACCACTCACCGACTCGCGCAGCTGGACGTCGGAACGCCGCGGTGGATGCGGGCTCCCGGCGAAGCGCCCGGCATGTTCGCCGTCGAAACGGCCATCGACGAACTGGCCGAGGCCACCGGAATCGACCCGATCGAGTTGCGCATTCGCAACGAGCCCGACGTCGACCCCGCGAGTGGGAACCCGTTCAGCTCACGCAGCGTGGTGCAATGCCTACACGAGGGTGCCGAGAAGTTCGGCTGGGACCGTCGCGTCTCGACGCCGGGACAGCGCAGAGAAGGCAACGTCCTGGTGGGCATGGGGGTCGCGACGGCCAGCTACCCGGTGTTGATCTCACCGAGTACCGCGTCGGCGCGCGTGGAGCAGGACGGCACGATCACGGTGTCCGTCGCTGCGTCGGACATCGGGACCGGAGCGCGCACCGTGCTGCGCCAGATCGCCGCCGATGCCCTCGAGGTGGACGCAGATGCCGTCGTACTCGAACTCGGCGACAGCGCTCTGCCGAAAGCTCCCGGAGCCGGTGGGTCCTCGGGTACCTCGTCCTGGGGGTGGGCCGTCACCAAGGTCTGCCACTCGCTGAAGGCACAGGGTTCGTACGAGCCGGGCAACTCTGCCGATGCCGACACCACCGACGACGTCGAGGGCCAGAAGGAGTTGGCGCGCATGGCGTTCGGCGCTCAGTTCGCGGAGGTCGCGGTCGACATCGACACCGGCGAGGTGCGGGTGCGACGGATGCTCGGGGTGTTCGGCATCGGCGCGGTGATGAATCCGCGGCTGGCCAGGTCTCAGCTCATCGGCGGCATGACGTTCGGACTCGGAATGGCACTGATGGAGAACGGCATCACCGATCACGAGTTCGGCGGGTTCGCCAATCACGATCTCGCCGAGTATCACATCCCGGCGTGTGCGGACGTCACCGACCTCGAGGCGGTGTGGATCGAGGAGGTCGATACCGAACTCGCGCCGATGGGCGGCAAGGGAATCGGCGAGATCGGCGCAGTCGGATCCTCGGCGGCCATCGGCAACGCGGTCTACAACGCCACCGGCGTTCGCGTCCGCGACCTGCCGATCACCCTGGACAAGGTGCTGACGCAGTGGAGTGGTCAAGTGCCCCAGGCGGCACTTGACCACTCCACTGGCCGCTAGGCCAATATCCGCTGCAGGAACTGGCGGGTGCGGGGCTCGGTGGGGTTCACCAGCACCTGCTCCGGGGTGCCGCGTTCGAGGACGACGCCGTTCTCGATGAACAGCACCTGATCGGCGACTTGCTGCGCGAAGCGAATCTCGTGGGTGACGATCACCATGGTCCAGCCCTGCGCGGCAAGGCCTTTGATGACGGCCAGAACCTCGCCGACGAGCTCGGGATCGAGGGCCGAGGTGGGCTCGTCGAACAGCATCAGCTTGGGTCGAAGGGCGAGAGCTCGCGCAATTCCGACGCGTTGTTGCTGGCCTCCGGAGAGCTGGAACGGGTACTGGTCGGACTTGGCGTCGAGACCGATCTGATCGAGGATGGCGTGCGCGTCGCGGATGGCGTCGTCCTTGGCGCGCTTCTGCACGATCACCGGTCCCTCGATGATGTTCTGCAGCACCGTCTTGTGCGGAAACAGGTTGTGGCTCTGGAACACCATGCCGCTCTGGGCGCGGAAATGTCGGAGCTGCGGCGCTCCGACGGGCTCGGAGAAATCCACCGACACGTCCCCGATACGAATGATGCCTGCGTCGGCCTGATCGAGTGCGTTCAGTGTGCGCAGCACCGTGGTCTTGCCGGATCCGGACGGTCCGATGATGACGGTGACGGTGCCGGACGGCACGCCGAACGAGATGTCCTTCAACACCTCGAGTGGCCCGAACGATTTCTTCAGTGCGGATACTTCCAGCAGGTCTGTCATTTGGCCACGTACCTGTCGAGTCGGACTTCGAGTTTGCCTTGGAAGAACGAGAGAACGATGCAGATCGCCCAGTAGTACAGCGCCGCAACGGAGTACAGGGTGAAGAAGTCGAAGGTCGGTGCCGCCGCGAGCTGCGCGACGCGCAGCAGCTCCGTCACCAGGATGGTCGAGGCGAGCGAGGTGTCCTTGACGAGCGAGATCAGCGTGTTCGACAACGGTGGCACCGCGGTGCGCAGTGCCTGCGGAAGCACGATGCGCTGCAACGTGGTTCGGTAGCCCATCCCGATGGTCTGCGCCGCCTCCCACTGGCCCTTGGGCACGCTCAGTATCGCGGCACGGATGACCTCGGCCGCGTAGCCACCGACATTCAACGAGAATGCGACCACCGCGGCCGGGAACGGCGAGATCACGATGCCGAACTGCGGCAGCCCGTAGAAGATGATGAACAGCTGCAGCAGCAGGGGAGTGCCGCGGATGATCGAGACGTAGAACCGGGCGACGGCGGCGAGCGGCTTGTTCGACGAGATGCGTGCCAGCGCCACGGCAAGGGCGATGACGAGTCCGACGACGAAGCTGATGGCGGTCAGCGGAATCGTCATGGTCACCGTGGCTTTGAGCATCGGCCACAGGTTGTCGAACACCAACTGCATTTTCGACGGTGGCGTGGTTCCCGCGTCCTCGCTCTCCGGAACCACGGTGTCCGCGGTCGGTGCGGCGACGTCGCTGCCGAAGTACTTGTTCGAGATCTCGGCGATGGTGCCGTTCTCGCGCAGTGTGTCGATGGCCGTGTCGACCTCGTCCATCAGCCCACTGTCCTTGCGGGCCACGAAGGATTGCAGGGTCGTGTCTCCGGTCTCGCCTGCGATCTTCACGCCGGTGTCGCCGGTCTGCTGCAGGTACTCGGCGATGGCGAGGGAGTCGTTGACGGTGGCGTCGACGCGGCCGTCCTTGACGAGTGTTACCGCCTGGACGAATCCCTCGACGGCTTCGACGTTCGCGCCTGCGTTCGCCGCGACCTCCGCCCAGTTGCTCGTCGAGGATTGGGCGGTGGTCTTGCCGGCCAGGTCGGCGAGAGAGGTGATGGTGGAGTCGTCTGCGGCGGTGAGGATCTGGCCTTCCGACACCGTGTAGGGCGTGGACAGGTCGTAGGCCGACTGGCGCGCAGGAGTGATCGAGACCTGGTTGGCGATGAGGTCGAACCGTTGGGACTGCAGGCCGGCGAAGATCGAGTCGAACGGGGTCTGCACGAAGTCGACGCGTACGCCCAGTTCGGCACCGACCGCGTTGATGACGTCGATGTCGTAACCGGTGAGTTGTCCGTCGTCGCCCTGATAGCTGAACGGACTGTAGGTGCCCTCGGTACCGACGACCAGTACGCCCTCGTCCTTCACCCGGTCCAGTAGCGACTGCGAGGACGAGCTGCAGCCGGACAACCCCAGGATGGCGATCAGAATCGCGACCAGAGCAAGAATCGATCTGCGCACCATCTGCGCCCGCTTTCGCCGTATGTACGAGTGGAGCAAACCTACCCGTCGATCTCCAGTTCCGCTGACACCACGACGGTGTTGTTCATCGGCAAAGCGGCCACCCCGAGTGCGGTTCGGGCATGGGCACCGATCTCGGGACCGAAGATGGCGAGAACCAGATCGGAGAAGCCGTTGACGACCGTGGTGGTCTGAGTGAAACCGTGGTCGGCGTTGACCGATCCGGTGACGGTCAGCCACGCGCTGATTCGATCGAGGTCGCCGATCGCACGGGCGAGGCTGCCCAGCACGGCGAGAGCCGCATCGCGCGCGGCATCGGTGGCGGCGTCGAGACTCACCTGCGATGGCACCGCGCCGAACGGGCCTGCCAGGGCACCGTCCTGCTCGAGCGGCGAATGGCCCGAGGCGAAGACTCGGTTGCCGCGCACGCGAACCCACTCGAACGAGTACTCGAAACCGGGTGGGGCGGTCGGTTCGCCGGGCAGGGTGAAGCCCAGTTCGGTGATGCGACGTTCGATCTCCATGAAGGAAAACTCTGTCAGACCGGGATGCCGTTGATGGTGCGAACGGTCCAGCGAGAACCGTCGTGTTCGAGGGTCGAGACGCCCGCGTTGAGGATGCGTGGGGAGTGGCGTCGCCGGATCGCGTCGAAGATCGCCCGGATGACGCCGCCGTGCGCCACGGCGATCACCGCGGAGTCCGGATAGCGCGAGGCGATCTCGTCCACGCCGCGCACGCCACGCACGATCAGGTTCGAGCGTGGCTCCAGGCCCGGATATCGGCCGTCCGGCCAGTGCGAGTACGCGTCCCAGTCGGTGAATCCTTCGGCGTCACCGAAATGCCGTTCGGCCAGGTCGGGGAACTCAGCGGTGCGGGTCAGGCCCAGGTGCGCGCCGATGATGTCCGCGGTTTCCGCTGCTCTGATCAGCGGGGAGCTGACCAGGTGGTCCCACGTTCGGTACTCGAGTTCGTGGCCGGCCTCGCGGGCCTGGGCACGGCCGGTGTCGTTGAGAGGAATGTCCGATGAGCCCTGCAGACGCCCGTGCAGATTCCAGTTCGTTTCACCGTGCCGAACCAGTGCCAGAAGAGTCATAGTGAGCGGAGAATATCCCAGAGTTACCAGGGAGTACGGTCGATACGAAGATACGCGAACGAGCTTGGAGGATTGTCGATGAATCTTGCCCTCACAGAAGAAGAGGCCGCGTTCCGTGACGAGATGCGGACGTTCTTCACCACGAAGGTCCCGGCCGAGATTCGCGAGAAGAGCGCGACGGGTCAGGAGTTGAGCAAGGACGAGGTGGTCACGACCATGCGAATCCTCAACGAGAACGGCTTGGCCGTGCCGCATTGGCCGGCCGAGTTCGGTGGCCGCGACTGGACTGCTGTGCAGCGCCACATCTGGCTCGACGAGATGCAGTTGGCGTCGGTGCCCGAGCCGCTGGCGTTCAACGCCTCGATGGTCGGCCCGGTCATCGCGACGTTCGGCTCTCAGGAGCTCAAGGAGAAGTTCCTGCCCAAGACGGCGAACCTCGACATCTGGTGGTGCCAGGGCTTCTCCGAGCCCGAGGCCGGATCGGACCTGGCGTCGTTGCGCACCACCGCGATCCGCGACGGTGACGACTACATCGTCAACGGACAGAAGACGTGGACCACGCTCGGCCAGTACGCCGACTGGATCTTCGCGCTCGTGCGCACCAACCCGGACGCGCCGAAGAAGCAGGCAGGAATCTCGTTCCTGCTCATCGATCTGAACACTCCCGGCATCGAGATGCGCCCCATCAAGCTGATCGACGGCAGTGTCGAGGTCAACGAGGTCTTCTTCGACAACGTCCGCGTTCCGGCGGAGAACCTCGTCGGCGAGGAGAACCAGGGCTGGAGCTACGCCAAGTTCCTGCTCGGCAACGAGCGCACCGGCGTCGCCCGGGCCGGACACACCAAAGTGCATCTGGGACAGGCGAAGAAGCACGCAGCGCAGACGAAGGTCGGCAGCGGCACATTGCTCGACGACCCCCTGTTCGCGGCCAAGATGGCCGAGGTCGAGAACGAACTGCTCGCGCTGGAGCTGACTCAGCTGCGCCTGGTGTCGAGCTCGGACGACGGTAAGCCGAATCCGGCGTCGTCCATCCTCAAGCTGCGGGGATCGGAATTGCAGCAAGCGACGACCGAGCTGCTGATGGACGTCGCCGGGCCGGACTCACTGCCCTACGAGGCGGGCGAGGACATCGAGAGCGAGGGCTGGGCGCAGCGCTCGGTACCGGGGTACCTCAACTACCGCAAGGTGTCCATCTACGGCGGCTCGAACGAGGTTCAGCGCACCATCATCGCCTCTGCGATTCTCGGACTGTAAGGGAGCATCTGAAAGACATGGATTTCGAACTCAACGAAGAGCAGAAGCTGCTGCGCGACACCACTCGTGAGGTGCTCACGCGGGCCTACGACACCGAGAAGCGCAACAAGATCGTTGCCGGTGAACTGGGCTGGAGCACCGACGTGTGGAAGCAGTTGGCCGAGGTCGGGCTGCTGGGTCTTACGTTCGGCGAGGAAGACGGCGGGATGGACGCCGGTCCCGTGGAGATCATGGCCGTGATGACCGAGGTCGGTCGACGCCTCGCACCCGAGCCGATTCTCGACGCCGTCCTCGTCCCCGGCGGGTTGATCTCCGAGCTCGGCAGCGCCGAGCAGCGCGCGCGGCTCCTGCCGCCGGTGGCCGAGGGTTCGTCGATGTTGGCGTTCGCGCACAACGAGTCCGGCAGCCGCTGGCCGAACATCGAGGTCGCCACCACCGCCACCGAGGACGGTGGATCGTGGGCGATCAACGGCGTCAAGAATCCGGTTCCGCACGGTGGTAGCGCAGACGTCATCGTTGTCAGTGCAACGCTGCCCACCGGTGGCACGGGACTGTTCGTCGTCGATGCCGATGCGACCGGCCTCACGCGCAAGTCCTACGCGACCCACGACGGTCAGCGCGCCGCGCAGATCGAATTCGTCGATGTCGCAGCAGAACCGCTCGGTACCGCCGAGAACGCGGCAGCGGCCATCACCGGCGCCGAGGTGCGGGCTCAGGCTGCGCTGTGCGCCGAGGCTATCGGTGCCATGGAGGAGGCGCTGCGACTGACCACCGATTACCTGAAGGCGCGCAAGCAGTTCGGGGTTCCGCTGGCCAAGTTCCAGGCACTCACCTTCCGTGCGGCGGACATGTACGTGCTGCTCGAACTGGCCCGCAGCATGAGTCTGTACGCCACGATGTCGTTGGCGGACGGCAACGTCGACCCGACCATCGCCTCGCGCGCCAAGCTGCAGATCTCCCGCTCCGGTCGCAAGATCGGCCAGGAGGCCATTCAGTTGCACGGCGGAATCGGCGTCACCGCCGAATACCCGGTCGGGCACTACACCAGTCGGCTGGTGGCCATCGAGCACACTCTCGGTGGTGCCGACGAGCACCTGCGCATCCTGGCGTCGAAGGTCGCCGATCACGATCTCATCGGGATCTGACTCTCGTCGTAAGACGCCTCGGGCCCGGCCACCTTTCGAAGGTGGCCGGGCCCGAGGTCGTTTCGGGAGGTGTCAGCTGCCCGCATCCGCCGCGGCGACGAGGTCGGCCACGGCCGTGGGGTTCGAGACCAGGATCGCGTGCGAACCCGGTACCTCGGTCACCTGAGCGCCCGCCCGCTGCGCCATGAACCGCTCGGCGGAGGTCGGGATGATCTGATCCTGCTGGGGGATCAGAGCCCACGACGGCGTGTGCGCCCAGGACGGTGGGCCGCTCGGCTCGAGCAGGGCGCCTGCGGCGATCGTCTTCTGGTGTGCGGCCATGCGAGCGGCCTGCTCCTCGCTGACATCCGGGGCGAAGAACGGACGGAACAGGGCGGGAGTGATGTACGAGTCGACGTTGCGGCCGATGATGTTCGACGCGTCGTCGACGACCGTCAGCCCGATCACCGGCGGTACCAGCGCGGTCACCGGAAATCGGATGGGATCGAGTTCGAGGGCGACGGGTTCGCCTTCGACGGGCATGAACGCGGCGACGTAGACCAGAGCCTCCACGTTGTCGGCGTGCACGTTGCTGATCACCGTGCCGCCGTACGAATGGCCCACCAGGATCACCGGCCCGTCGATGCTCTCGACCACGTCGGTGACCGAGGCCGCGTCGATCGCGGGCCCGCGCAGCGAGTTGTCCGCCGTCACCACGGGGTAGCCGCGGCCGCGTAGATCCTCGGCGACGCCGTCCCAGCTGGTGTTGTCTGCGAAGGCTCCGTGCACCAGCACCACGGTCGGCAGCTCCTGCGCGGCAGCGGGAGCGACGCCGATGCCGACCATCGCTCCCACCGTCAGTCCTGCAGTTGCCAGAAGAGTCGTCAGCGTCGGTTTCGTCATGCCCACAACCTGTCACACGCCGGAAGTTCGTGCGGTGTTCACCGCCGAGATCCGACCAGCTTCCTCTCAGCGAACGCTCGTATGCTTGGCTTGCAGCAGTGGCGTTCGTCCGACCCGGGCGATCGCAAAACCGTAGGTGATGATCGTGAGCGAGAGTTCGATGAAGTCTCGGATGGCCGAGTACCCACGTCCCCATCACTGCTTGTTGCACATCAGCGACACGCATCTCGTCGACGGTGGCGGTCGGTTGTACGGCGGCGTGGACAGTGAGTTGCGGCTCGAACAGGTGATGGCCGACGTACGCAACTCGGGTGTGCGCCCCGACGCGTTGGTGTTCACCGGAGACCTGACGGACAAGGGCGAGGCCGGTGCCTACGAGAAGCTGCGGGCGTTGGTCGAGCCCGTGGCCGAGGAACTCGGTGCGCAGATCGTCTGGGCGATGGGCAATCACGACGACCGTGCGATGTTCCGCCAGAAGCTTCTCGACGCCGAACCGACCGTGCAGTCCATCGATCGCGTCCACGACGTCGACGGTCTGCGTGTCGTCACGCTCGACACGACGGTTCCCGGTCGCCATCACGGCGAGCTCGGCGACGAGCAATTGGCTTGGCTGACAGATACTCTCGCCACGCCCGCCGAGTTCGGCACGATCCTGGCGATGCATCATCCGCCGGTGCCGACCGTGCTCGATCTCGCGGTTCTGGTCGAGCTGATCGATCAGCCGCGCCTGGCCGATGTGTTGCGCGGAACCGACGTGCGATCCATTCTCGCTGGGCACCTGCACTATTCGACGACGGCCACGTTCGCGGGTATTCCCGTCTCGGTGGCGTCGGCCACGTGTTACACCCAGGATCTGAACGTGCCCGCCGGTGGATTGCGCGGTCGCGACGGTGCCCAGGGCTACAACCTGGTCCACGTCTACGAGGACACCGTTGTGCATTCGGTGGTGCCGACGGGCTCGTACGACACTGTGGGAGAACCGGTCTCGGCTCAGGAGACCGCACGCAGGCTGAGCGCAGCGGGAGTCACCATCGCGGACAGTGCGAGGCGGAAGACGTTCAGCGACGCCTAGCGCTGCTCTCGTTCCCACGGCGCGACGATGGGGAAGTACTTGTCCAGGAACTGCGTCACCGTCCGGGTGCGCAGGTCGAGGTCGACCTCCGGGAAGCTGCCGTCGTTGAGGCAGAAGAAGTCCACCGACCGTTTGGGGAGCAACTTCTCCATGGCGTCGAGGCCCGCGACCGTCGTGGTATCGATGTACCGAACCTTGGCGTCCTTCTGGACCACGGCGCGTCCACTCATCAGCGCGTAGTAGTGGTACAGCGAGTTCGTCACCGAGATGTTGGTGCTGGCGCGGAACGCGCTCGCGGCGGTGGACGCGAACTCGTCCGGAAACTCGTTCTCCATTTCCTGCATCACACTGCGCCGCAACGGTGTTGCCGCGTGTTCGAGATGCCGGGTAGTGGTCATACCGAATCTGTCCTGCAGGATTCGACGGTTCACCCGTGCCGCATTCTCGAACCCGCTGCGGTCGGCGTCGCTGTAACCCAACCCGATTCGCGTCGTCGCCTCGATGAACATGCTGATCCCGCCGGGGGAGAAGAACATCGACGGGCTGACCGGTCGGCCGAAGAACATGTCGTCGTTCGAGTACAGGAAGTGCTCGGACAAGCCGGGTATGTGGTGCAGCTGGCTTTCGACGGCCTGCGAATTGTGGGTCGGCAGCACGGAGGTGTCGACGAAGAACGCCTCGCTCGGCACGAACGTCACCTTGGGATGATCGGCGAGCCACGCCGGCCTCGGGGAGTCGGTGGCCACGAAGATCCGCCTGATCCACGGCGCGTACATGTGCACCGACCGCAGGGCGTACTTCAATTCGTCGATCTGCCGGTAACGGGCCGCCGAGTCGTCGCCCTCACCGACGACGTAATTCGCCATCCGCCGCGCCCGCTGGGCCTGGAATTCGGCCGAGGAGCCGTCGACCCAGGAGAAGACGATGTCGATCTCGAAATTGATGTCCGACGCATGGTCGGCGAACATGTTCTCGATGGTCGGCCAGGTTCTGCCGAAGCGTTCGACGGTACCGCGGACGGCCTCGTCGGGCCGGATGTTGCGCCTGGTCAGCGAATTCTCGATCGGCAGCACGATCTCGGACGGGGAGAACGACCACAGTTCGATCTGCACGGCCGTCGACGCGCCGTAGTACAACCCACTGAACGGCTCGACGCGCGGCCGGTACAGGCGGACGATGCGTGCGTTCGCGGACGGTGACAGCGACCCGTCGGCCACCAGCACTGCTTTTCCGCGGGCGTCGACGGTCTTGGAGTAGAACGGCTCGGCGCGGCAGGCGTGCACCAGTGCCGTGGTCAACGCTTCGCGTGCGGCCAGTTCGATGGCGATGACGGGCCGTTCGTCGTTGCCGCGAACGAGCAGGTACTTGATGTGTGCGGCGTCGAGTACGGCGCGCACGAACAGCAGATCCTCGACCATCGCCTGGTGCGGGGTGGTGGAGGTGATGGTCAATGCGTAGCGGCCGTCGTGGCTGACGACGTCGGATCGTTCGCTCAGTCGCGCTGCGGATGCGGCAGATTCTCGGGTGACGGCATCGTTGGTCTCGTGCTCCGGTGGAACGAGGTAGATATCGTGCGGGGCAGAAGACGAGGTGATGACGTTCCTTCCGGAGTCGCGCGCTGGCCGAGGGACCCCGGTGCAGGGTCAGTCTAGTGCAGGTCCGGGGCGCGTTCGACGCGCTGCGGTAGAACCCGACTCGCTGCGAGCAGGCCCACAGCAACTCCGGCGGCGTCGGCGAGGGCGTCGGCGAGCGATCCGGAGCGTCCCAGAGGCAGGATCGCCTGCAGGACCTCCGAGATCGCCGCGAACGTCAGTACCCACAGTGCGGTTCGGATCCAGTCGATTCCGGCCAGGCGTGAGGTGTACGCCAGCGCAGCGAACAGTACGAAGTGGATGATCTTGTCGCTGTGCTGAAATCCCGAGGGAACCCCGGATGCGGGGGTGAAGAGCACGATCAGCGCGACGACGAAGGTGACGACCAGGGGAATTCGTAACGTCGACTGCGTGAACACCGCCCGAGCCTACCGACGTTGCAGCATCACGACCGTGTCGATTCGCTCGTCGCCGTCCGGCGTCGTGCGGGTGCGGTGTTCGGCGTGGATCACCTCGAACCCGTCGCCTGCCGCAGCGACGACCGGTTCCGGTGCGAAGAGTCTGTGCTTGGCCGGATGCTGCGAGGCGTGGCTGTCGCTGGGACTGTGGCCGACGATCAGCAGACGTCCCTTCGGCGAGACCGCTGCGGCGAACCTGCGGGTGGTCAATTCGAGCTCGTCCGGTGGCACCTGGAGGAAGTGCACCGACACGAGATCGAATGCCTCTGTCGGAGGAGTCCAGTCCAGAACGTCGTGCTGCTGCCAGTTCACCGCGAGTGTGTGCGGCTCGAGGGCCTGTTGTGCCGCGCGGGCGCGGCCGAGGGCGACATCGGAGATGTCGACGCCGGTCACGTGCCAGCCTTGAACGGCCAACCACAGGGAGTCGGCACCTTCCCCGCAGCCGATGTCCAGGGCGCGGCCCGGAGTCAGCTCGGACGCTTCCTGTACCAACACGGCATTGGGATGTCCGCTCCAGATGGTGGTGCGCTGGTTGTAGAGGTCGTCCCAGAATGCTTCGTCGAAGGCACCGTTCTCGAAGTCCGGCTCTGCGGGGGTCCGGTCGGCGGCATGAGTGTGAGCGTGCGTGTGGTCGGCCATGGTTCGAGAATGCCCGCTCACGAACGTGGGCGCAAACAAATTTGCTCGATTGGCAAAACGCCGCCTGGGTAGAGTGATCGTTCATGACCGAACAGGAACGTGAAGTACTGACGTGGGCGACGTTCGGGGACGCCTCGCGTGAACTCACCGTGCAGATCGTCGACGACGGGTTCGTCCCGGACATCGTCATCGCGATCGCTCGCGGCGGTCTCATTCCTGCGGGTGCGATTGCCTACGCCATGGGCGTCAAGGCAGCGGGCACCCTCAACGTCGAGTTCTACTCCGACATCGAGGAGACCCTGCCCGATCCGGTTGTCCTCGAGCCCCTTCTGGACACCGACGCGATCGTCGGTAAGAAGTTGCTCGTCGTCGACGACGTCGCCGATTCCGGCCGCACGCTGGCGCTGGTGATCGACCTGTTGAAGGCGCACACGCCCGAGGTGCGGTCGGCCGTGATCTACACCAAGCCGAGAACCATTGTGCAGCCGGACTATTCGTGGCGTGAAACCGACAAGCGGATCAATTTTCCATGGTCAACGTTGCCGGTCATCACCTGAATCAGTCGCTGGAGACGTCGATCAGCACCTTGCCGACGGTTCCGTTCTCGACGGCGTCGTGAGCCGCAGCGGTTTCGCTCAGCGGGAAGCGGTGCAGTGGTAGGCCGGTGGCTTCGCCCACCTCGAGAACACCGGCTGCCGCCGCCGCGCTGACGTCCGCCTCGGCGTTCCGCAAAGCCTCGTCGCCCACGGTGTAGAGGAGTACGAACTGGTAGCGGGTGTTGAGCACCATGTTCGGCCGGACGTCGAGGGTCACGGTGTCGCCGCCGTTGTTGGCGTAGACGGCAACCGATGCGCGGTTGGCTCCCACGGCAGCGTTGAGCGCGGCATTCTGGGCGGGAGCCACCTCGACGACGAGATCGATTCCGGCGGGGATCAATTCGCGGATCTCGGCGGCGGCGTCGCCGGTCTTGTAGTTCACCACGTGGTGCGCGCCCGCGGCGGTCGCCAGTGCGCCCTTCTCCGGTCCGCTGACCGTCGTCACCACGGTCGCGCCCGCCCAGCGGGCCAATTGGATAGCGGCATGGCCGACGGCACCGGCACCACCGGCAACGAGTACCGACTTACCGTCCAGTGCGCCCGGGTGCAGCCGGGTGGGTCCGTCCTCGGAGACGGTCAGTGCGCGGTGTGCCGTCATCGCAGGCACCCCGAGGCTCGCGCCCACGTCGAATCCGACGCCGTCGGGTAGAGGAACCGCCCGGGAGGCGGGTAGGACTGCGAAAGACTGCGCTGTTCCGGTCGGACGCTGATGCTGGGCGAGGTAGACCCAGACGCGATCGCCGACGGCCACGCCGTCGACCTCGGGTCCGACGGCGTCGATCACTCCGGCACCGTCCTGGTTGGGTACCACCTCGTCGAACGCGAGTTCCTCGCCCGGTCCGGAGCCGGTTCGGTTCTTCCAGTCCGTCGGGTTGACGCCCGAGACCACGATGCGGACACGCACTTCGCCTGCGGCGGGCTCGGACACCTCGCGATCCTTCAGCTCGAGGACGGACGAATCGCCGGTGCGGGTGTACACAATTGCTGGAGCAGTCATATTCGGTCCAACGCGCTCGGACCGCACCGATGTTCCCTGCGAGCACATCGGGGTATGCACGAGTGGTCAGCAGTCCCGTCAGAGGAGAAACGAATTTTCATGAATCACAACGAAGTGCTCACCGACGCGTTCGGTCGAATCAAGGAGCTCGTCCACTCCGTCCTGGACGACATCCCCGCGGCTGCGTTGACGTATCGTCCGGACGCCGATGCCAACAGCATCGCCTGGTTGTTGTGGCACCTGACGCGGGTGCAGGACGACCACATTGCGGACGTGGCCGGGAGCGAACAGGTCTGGACGTCGGACTCGTGGTTCGAGCGTTTCGGGCTGCCGTTCGACAAGTCCGACATCGGGTACGGCCAGTCGTCCGCCGACGTCGCTCAGGTCACCTCGAGCGCCGAGTTGCTGCGTGAATACCACGATGCCGTGCACTCGAAAACCGTTGCCTACGTAAGCAGCGTTTCGACCGACGATCTCGATCGGATCGTCGACGAGAACTGGGATCCGCCGGTCACCCTGGGTGCGCGGCTGGTGTCGGTGGTCTCCGACGACCTGCAGCATGCCGGGCAGGCCTCGTACGTTCTCGGCCTCTACACCCGGCAGGCATAGCAATCAGGCGTAGAGCTTCTGCAGGTTCTCCAGCGTCTTACGGATGTTGCGACGCTGGAACTGCGGGAACGTCTTGCCGCTGGTGACGATCTTGTCGAACACGAGGGCCAGCGCGTCGGGCCACTTCGTCCGGTCGTCGGTCCAGGTCTCGGTGACTTTCGTGCCGCCCTCGACCGGCTCGAAGTCGTAACGCCAGGTTGCGTTCGCGCCCTTGATCTTCGGAGCGCTCTTGCCGATGGCATGGACGCGGAACTCGAAGGTCTTCCCCGGGTCGGCCGCCGTGACGGTGCAGCGAGTGACCCATTTCGCTCGGCCGCGCTTGTTGGTTCCGTCGAACACCATTCCTACGTAGGCACTCTCGCGGGGTTCGTGGACGGTGGCACCGGTGTTCTCGGGGCTCCACCGACCCATCTCGGTGGGGTCGCTGATCGCGGCGTAGAGCGTAGCGGCGTCGGCATTAACGACGATGCTGTCGGAAACGGTGAGTTCGCGCTTCACGACGATGCACCCTTCTTCAGGCCGGGATGGACACGAGTGAGCATCGGGACCAACAGTGTTCGCGGGGTGATCTGCGCGAATATCGATCCGATGCGGTTGGCGGGCCCGGGGATCGACACCATGCGTCCCTTGGTCATGTCGTCGACGGCAGTCCTGGCCACTGTCTCGGCAGAGACCCACATGATCGACGGAAGTGCCTTCTCTGCATCGTCTTTGGCGAAGCCTGCGGCTTCGCCGAACCCGGTCTGGACCGGTCCGGGGCACAGTGCGGTTGCGGTCACGCCGGTTCCGCGCAGTTCGCCGGTCAGAGACTGGGTGTAGGAGAGTACGAACGCCTTGCACGCACCGTATCCGGCCTGTCCGGGCAGAGGCTGGAACGCAGCGGTCGAGGCCACGTTGAGCAGCGCGCCGCGTCCTCGTTCGATCATGCCGGGGAGGAACCGGGTGCACAGGTCTGCGACAGCGACGACATCCACCTCGATCATGTGCATCTCGGCGTCGGGATCGGATTCTGCGACCGGTCCGAGTGTGGAAAGGCCGGCGTTGTTGATCAAGATGTCGGGGATCAGGCCGAGTTCGGTGATGCGGCCGATCAATTCGGCTCGCGCCGTGCGGTCGGAGAGGTCCGCTGCGAGCACTTCGGCTCGGACTCCCCGTGCCCGAATCTCCTGTGCCAACTCTTCGAGCTTGTCGGCGCGCCGGGCGACGAGGGTGACGCCATGGCCACGGGATGCGAGCACGCGGGCGATCGCGGCTCCGATTCCCGAGGACGCTCCGGTCACGACGGCTGTCCGATCAGGGGCGGGACGAGGAAGGCTCATGGCTCCCACCGTAGCGAATATGCGCTGCGCAGCGCATTTGAATCCTCATTGAAGGTTAGCCTACTCTTACTTCAATGCTTCTTTGCTTGTCGAAAGGGTAACCATGTTCTCTGCTTCGTCGGCCGGTCGTCGGACTGCCCGCCGTGTGTCCCTGCTGTCTGCACTCGCTGTGTCGGCCCTGGTGGTCGGTGCGTGCTCGTCCTCCGACACTGCCGGGCCCGAGCAGTCGGGAGGCGGTGATTTCGCGGCCGTCACCATCGATTCGGCACTGGGGCAGGCGGTCATCACCGAGAAGCCGGAGCGCATCGTGACTCTCGGTCAGGGTTCGGCGGAGACGGCGATCGCGCTGGGTACCGTCCCGGTCGGCGTCGAGGAGTATTCGTGGGGTGCCGACGACACCGGTTACCTGCCGTGGGTACACGACGCGGTCACCGAATTGGGGGCCGAGCTTCCCGAACAATTCACCGGCGGAACCGAACTGAACATCGAGGCCATTGCCGCCCTGGAGCCGGATCTCGTTCTGGCTCCGTGGTCCGGCATCACCCAGGATCAGTTCGACAAGCTCAGTGCCTTCGCTCCGGTGGTCGCCTACGAGGAGCAGCCGTGGACGATCACCTGGGAAGATCAGATCACCGTGATCGGCAAGGCGATGGGTGAGGAACAGAAGGCAGCGGAGGAGGTCGACAAGATCAAGGCGCGCTTCGCCGACGCCGCCGCCCAGCACCCCGAGTATTCGGACGTGAGCTTTTCGTACATCTACAACACCGGCCCCGGGACGCTCGGAGTGTTCCTCGCCGACGAGCAGCGCGTCGCGATGGTGCGCGGTCTCGGGTTGCAGGTGGACCCGGTGGTGAACACGCTCGACGAGACCGAGGGCACCGACTCGTCGGTCATCGGCTTGGAGAATGCGAATCTGCTGAACGATTCCGACCTGATCTTCACGTTCTACTCGGATCCGCAGAACCGTACCGACACCGAGAATCAGCCTGCGTACAAGCAGATTCCGGCTGTTTCCCGCGGGTCGGTCGTTGCGCCGACGGATCAGTCCTTCGTCACCGGGTCGTCCATCATCAATCCGTTGACGGTGCCGTGGGCACTCGAGCGATACGTGCCGATGATCGACGAGGCTGTCGCGAAGCTCGACGCGAACTAGCCAGTAGACCGCGCTGTCGTTCCTGTCCCAACACCTGCTCGAGGTGATGTGACACGACCGCGGTGTCTGATCCATGGTTCGACCGAATCAGCCTGTCGAGCAGTCTCTTCCAGCCCCGCGCCGTGTTCTCGGTGCGGGGCTGGATTGGTATGTGGAGGGGTGTGGGCAGGGTCAGGCGATGTGGGGGCCTGCTCGGGCGTGGGATGGTCTGGGTTGTCGGTAGGGGTCGACGGTTGCCGGTGGCACGAACCACGGGTGGTTGTCGGTGCCGATGAACACTTCCCAGTCGGAGTGGTGAAGGAGTCGGTGGTGGAATCCGCACAGGAGGACGAGGTTGTTCATGTCGGTGGGGCCACCATCGGCCCAGTGCCGGATGTGATGCGCCTCTGTCCAGGCG
>NZ_NPFV01000024.1:0-51750 GCF_002259365.1 Rhodococcus sp. 14-2496-1d
GCGCCACCCCGTTCGGACCCGGCCGCCGACGCTGCCGTCCGGATCAATGTGACTTTCACGCGCTCAGACGTACTGAATGGCCCATTCATGCGTTACGGGGCGGCACCAAGATGTCGAGAAACGCCGTACAGCTCGCACTGTGGCGACGCCCTGGCAGTTGGACAACGGAGATCGTGCGATGGATCGTCGGCTCGATGGGCAGGTAGACGAGGCTCGCGAACGACATCATCGGCACCACCAATTCCGGGATGACGGTGATGCCGAGTCCCGCCGCGGTCAGGCCCGCCACGGCGGCTACGTTGTGCGCCTGAACCGACGGTCCGACATCGACTCCCGCGTTTTCCAGTGCCAATCGCACGTGCGACGCGATGCTCGATTCCGGGCCGAAGGCTATGAACGGCTCGTCGGCGAGGTCGGTCCATCCCAGGCTTTTGCGCTGCGCCAGAGCGTGATTCGACGGTAGCGCGCACACGAATGCGTCGGTGCTGACTGTCGTACGCATCAAATCGTTCGCTCGCCCCGAGGCAGCAACCACCGCGAAATCCACGGAACCGTCACGGACGGAGGCCACGACGTCGTCGCGCAGGCCGTCCTTGATGTGCACCGAGACGTCGGGATGGCTGTCGCGGAATCCGACGATGTACGGCGGGAGGAACGTCGCTGCGATCGACGGTAGGCACGCGATGGTGACGGTTCCGCGGTCGCCCGAGACGAAGCGCCCGATCTGCTCCAGGCCGTCATCGAACTCGAGCAAGACCCGACGGGCATAGGCCGTCACGTCGTGTCCATCACCGGTGAGGTCGACGCTGCGGGTGGTGCGTACGAACAGTCGCACGCCCAGGCGGCGCTCCGCCTCGGCGACCGTGCGACTGAGGTTCGGTTGTGAAACCCCGAGGGACGCCGCCGCCGAGGTGAAGCTCGCGAGATCGGCCAGCGCCACGATGGCCCGTAGGTGTGCGATGCCGAGATTGATGCTCACAGCGAATGAATCTATACCCAACTGATGTTGGACTGCGTAAGTGATCTGCACAACACTCGACGTATTCGATGAAGGAGATCACATGCTGTCACTGCTCGGCTTCGGGACGATTGCCGTCATCCTGCTGCTGTTGTTCACCCAACGCGTCGCAGCCATCGTTGCGCTCGCGGGTGTCCCACTCGCTGCTGCGTTCCTGGCCGGCAACTCACCGTCCGAGGTGGCAGGGTTCGTCAAGGACGGGCTGGGTGGAGTGGTGGGCGTCGCGGCCATGTTCCTGTTCGCGATTGTCTTCTTCGGGATCATGCGCGACGCAGGTCTGTTCGATCCCATCATCGCCCGCATCGTGCGCTGGGCAGGTAGCGCCCCGCCGACCGTCGCAGTCGCGACCACTGCCCTCGCCGTGGTGGCTCACCTCGACGGTGCCGGCGCAACCACGTTCCTGATCGCCGTCCCCGCCATGCTGCCGATCTACGAACGTCTCGGTATGAGCAGACTCGTTCTGGCCACCTGCGTCGGTCTCGGTGCAGGAGTGATGAACATGGTCCCCTGGGGTGGTCCGACTGCTCGCGCTGCAGCAACTGTGGGTGTCGACGCCAACGAACTGTGGGTCCCGCTGATTCCTGCGCAGATCGGCGGGGTCGTGTTGGCACTGGGTGCTGCCTACTACCTGGGTCGGCGTGAGCGGACCCGTCTGGCCAAGGTTGCCGCGGGCGATGCGTCGGCCGTCGTGGAGGAGTCGACGGCGCGAGTCGCCGAACGCGTATCCGTGGGATCCGGGGATACCGGATCCGCGGTCGGTAACGCGAACGAGGACCCCGGCAGCCCGTCGACCGGCGCGGACGATTCGGACGGTCCGGCAACCGCGTCGAGTGACCGAGCGCTGCTGCGACCGAAGTTGTTCTGGGTCAACGCCTTCCTGGTAGTCGCGACGTTGGCTGCGTTGATCGCCGCCGTCGCCCCTCCGGAAACCTGCTTCATCATCGCCACTATCGTGGCGCTCCTCGTCAACTACCGCGGAATGAAGGCCCAGTCCGCCCGCATCGAGGCCCACGCCGTCGGCGCGATGCTGATGGTCGGCACGTTGTTGGCTGCAGGGGTACTACTCGGTGTGCTCGACGGCAGCGGCATGATCGAGTCGATGGCAGTAAGCGCAGCGAATGCCATTCCGGACGCTATGGCCCCAGCCTTACCGCTCATCGTCGGCGTGTTCGCCGTCCCGATGAGCCTGATCTTCGGCCCGGACGCCTACTACTTCGGCGTGCTGCCGGTCCTCATCGAGGTGGGTGACCAGTTCGGCGTCAGCGCAATCGATCTGGCGCAAGCCTCGATCATCGGTGAGGAAACGGTCGGATTTCCGATCAGCCCGATGACCGGCGCGTTCTACCTTCTGGTGGGTCTCGCGAAAGTCGACATCGGCAAGCACATTCGGCACACGCTGGGGTGGGCGTGGCTGATCAGTCTCGGCATGCTCGGCGTTGCCATGGCCACCGGCGCGATCCCCCTGTGGTCGTCATGAGTCGCGACGGAACGATCCGGCTCGGGGCCGGAGCAGGCTTCGCCGGCGACCGCATCGACCCGGCACAGGTCTTGGCTGAGCGCGGTGGGCTCGACTATCTCATCTTCGAGTGCCTCGGTGAGCGGACGGTTGCAACCGGGCAAGCCCGAAAATTGCTCGATCCCAAAGCGGGCTACGACCCTCTGTTGGCAGCGCGCATGCGTGCAGTTCTCGGGGCGACGACGGAGCAGGGCATCACCGTTGTCACCAACTCCGGAGCCGCGAATCCTGTTGCGGCAGCCGCGGTCGTCGCGCAGGTGGCGGAGCAGGTGTGCTCGCGTTCGGTGCGCGTCGCTGCTGTCACCGGCGACGACGTGCTCGACGCGGTGGGTCGCATCGATCCGGTGGTGTGGGAGACCGGACGCCCGCTGTCGGAGCATTCCGAGGAACTGGTGTCGGCCAACGCGTATATCGGGGCCGATGCGGTACTGCCCGCTCTCGACGTCGGTGCCGACGTGATCATCACGGGCCGTCTCGCCGATCCGGCGCTGTATCTCGCACCTCTGATGCACGAATTCGGTTGGGCCGGGCAGGATTGGGAGACACTCGGTGCAGGGACGGCCGTCGGGCATCTTCTCGAATGCGCGGGCCAGCTGACCGGTGGTTACTTCGCCGACCCGGTCACCAAGCCGGTGCAGGGTCTGGCACATCTGGGATTTCCTTTCGGTGACGTACGTGCCGATGGCGCAGCAGAATTCGGCAAAGTCGACGGTACCGGCGGGGAGTTGACGCGGCGAACGTGCGCCGAGCAGTTGCTCTACGAGGTGGGCAATCCCGCCAGGTATCTGACGCCGGACGTGACCGCCGATTTCACCGGAGTCTCCTTCGAGACCGTCGGACCCGATCGGGTGGCGGTGTCGGGGGCGACGGGCAGCATGCGGCCCGAGGAGCTGAAGGTGACTCTCGGATTCCGCGGCGGTTGGCTCGGTGAGGGGCAGATCAGCTACGCCGGGCCACGCGCACTGCAGCGTGCGGAGCTCGCCGGAGAGATTGTGCAGCAACGACTGTGGGAGGTGCACGGCATTCCGGCCGAGAATGTGGGGATCGAGTACATCGGGGCGGGTGCGGCATTCCGCGGACTTGCTGCCCCAACCGATGTCCCAGAAGTGCGATTGCGCGTCACGGCAAAGGTGCCCAACGCGGAGACAGCCTCGTTGGTGGGGTGGGAAGTCGAAAGTCTGTACACCAACGGCCCGGCCGGGGGAGGTGGCGCACGGAGCAGCAGCGCCGAGGTTCTCGCGATCAGATCGTGTCTCATTCCACGTGCACAGGTAACGACCGCTGTACACACCACGGAGGTGACGGTATGACGACTGTCGACGATCTCGCCGACGTGCGAACCGGGGACAAGGGCGACACCCTGATCCTCGCTGTCTTCCCGCGGACAGACCAACACTACGAGCTACTGGCCCGCGAACTGACTGTAGATGCCGTCGCTACGCATTTCGCACCGCTGGTCACCGGAGACGTGCGCCGCACTGCAATGCCTCTGGTCTCCGGGTTGGTGTTCGAGCTACCCGGCGTGCTCGGTGGGGGAGTGACGGGTAGCCCGGTGCTCGACGGACACGGCAAGTGTCTGAGCTATCACCTGATGAGTATGACTGTGGGCGAGCAGATCTAGCCGAGTTGCTCGACCTCGGCGTCGGGCAACACCGGTAGCGCAACCGGATACAACTGAAAGGTTCCGCTCATTCCTTTGAGTTCGACGTCTCGCGGTGTACCGAGAGTCAGATCATGCGCCGTGCCGATGGCATTGCGCATCGGTTCGCTGACCAGAATTTCACCGCCGTCGGCCTGGCCCGCCACTCGTGCTGCCATGGCCACGTTGAGTCCGAAGAGGTCGTCACCGCGTCGCACGGAACTGCCCACGTGTACGCCCATGCGTACGCGGATGCGGTCCCAGCGGTCGGGGTTCTTCAGCAGCGCCTCTTGGACCTTCACCCCGCAGCGCACCGCTTGGGCAGGGTCGGAGAAGGCGATCATGTAGCCGTCGCCTTGGCTCTTGACCACGTGACCTCCGTGGTCGTCGACGTGTTTGCGGATCAGCTTGTTGTGCTTCTCGAGCAGCTTCACCCAGCCGCGGTCGCCGAGTTCCTCGTTGCGTGCGGTGGACCCCTCGATGTCGGAGAACATCACCACGATGTCGCCGTCGGCCGTCATGCGTGCCAAGTCGGGTCGTTCCACCTTGGCCCAGCCGGCGAGGTCTTCGACGGAGTTGCGGACCGTTGCGCCGAAACCCTTGTTGATGAGTAAGTCCGTCGTGTGAAAGGCGGTCCTGATCGCGAAGGGGACCAGGCCTCGTCGCTTTCGGCGTTGCCGGGATTCGAGAGCGCGGTCGAGTGCTCGGCGCGTGTGCTTCAGCTTGCGACGCGAGACGATCAAGACCACACCGAGCGCGATGATGGCGGCGAGCTCGACTCCGGCAACTATCCACAGGATCACGTCGCTCATCCTTGTCTGTCGACCGCAACCGTGGGCGCACATCCGACGGCGAATTGTCGGCGATACGCCGTAGGGGTCACCGCGAATGCTGAGCGGAAGTTTTGGCGAAGAGTAACAGCGCTGCCGAATCCGCAGAGGGCAGCAATGTTCTCGATACTGCGATCGGTCGTTTCGAGCAGGCTCCGAGCTTCCTCGAGTCGTTTGTCCAGCACCCAGCGAGCGGGGGTGGACCCTGTCGCGAGCTGAAACTGGCGGATGAAGCTGCGTCGGCTCATGCGCGCGCGTTCGGCCAGTCGCTCGATGGGCAACGGCTCGTCCAGTCGTTCGAGTGCCCAGCTCTGTACGTCGGCGATCGTGGTGTCTCCGGCTGCTTCGACGACCGGACGTTCGATGTACTGCGCTTGTCCGCCGTCGCGATGGGGTGCGACCACCAGGCTGCGCGCCACCCGCGTCGCCGCAGCCGAACCGAGGTGCTTGCGGACGATGTGGAGGCAGGAATCGATCGACGACGCAGTGCCCGCAGAGGTCATCACGTCACCGTGGTCGATGTAGAGCACGGACTCGTCGACGCCGGCGTGTGCGTTCCGCTCCCGCAGCTCGGGCATTTTCGTCCAGTGTGTGACGGCGGGGCGGCCGGCGAGCAGGCCGGTGTCTGCGACGGCAAAGGAACCGAGACATAGACCCGCGATCTCTGCGCCTCGCGTATGCGCTCCGCGAAGTGCGTTCGAGAAGTCGGTATCTATGTGCGGCAACGACTCCGGCCAGGACGTCACGATGACGATGTCGGCCCAGTCGACGGTATCGGGCCCAGCGATCTCGCCGACCGGAAACCCCTCCTCGGTGCGGATCGACCCGGCTTCGTCGGACCACACCCGCGTCTCCCAGTCCGGGGCGAGCCCGAGTCGGGTCACCTCGCCGAACACCATCAGCGGCGCAGCGAGGTGGAACATCGTGATGCCATCGAACGCGTAGAGCGCGATGCGCATGGCTGACTCCGATCTCGAACGTTGGCGCAAATCCATCGAAAGTATGCATCCGTGCCACTCGTGCTCGCAAGGCCGCCACCGCAGGATGAGAGGCGACCGAGATCGCCAGTCGAAGGAGAACACCATGACCGCACCGCGTAGAGCCTTGATCGTCATCGACGTTCAGCAGGAGTACTTCGAGGGTGTGTTGCAGATTCAGTACCCGCCCCGCGACGAGTCGTTGGCCAACATCGTTCGCGCGATCGAAGCGGCTGCGGCGCAGGATCTTCCCGTCGCGATCGTCCAGCACGAAATGCCCGAGGGCGCGCCCGCATTCGTCAAGGGCACCCCGACGTACGAGCTGCACCCCGATATTCAGGCGCTCGTGCAGCCGTCCTTCGAGCGGGTCGAGAAGAAGTACAGCAGCGTGTTCGCCGGAACTGGCATCGCGAAGTGGCTGCAGGGCAACGACATCGACACCGTCACCATCGTCGGCTACATGACCAACAACTGCGACCTCGCCTCCAGCGCCGACGCCGAGGCACTGGACCTGACCGTCGAGATCCTGTCCGACGCCACCGGCGCGATCAACCTGTCGAACGAGGCGGGCACTGTGTCCGCCGAACACCTGCACAAGGCTTTGATGGTGCTCCTGCAGTCGAACTTCGCGGCCGTCGCCTCCACCGACCAGTGGATCGACGCCGTCAAGAACGGAAACGAGCTCACCGCAAACAATCTGGTGGTCTCCGCGGCTCAGGGCAACGACGCGGTGGCCTGAGCTTCTACACTTTCCACGTGACTGCGCGGGCGATTACCGATCGGACCCTCGGTGCATGGGTGATCAAGTGCAATCCGCACAAGACCGATCTCGCACCGATGGTCCGAGCTGGACGTGCGCACGAGCACTGGTGCGTCGCTGACAACTACCGAACGCGTCTGATGGCACCTGGTCAACCGGTGCTGTTCTGGGTCAGTGCTCATCCGAGACGCGGAATCTGGGGTGCCGGTCGGTTGACCGGCACCCCGGTCCCCGGCCCGCAGTGGAAGATCTCGACGAACATCGCCTTGTTCGACGAGCCGATCCTCGCGTCGCATATTCGGTCCGTCGCATCATTGTCGAATCTCGAGGTGTTTCGATCGCCGCAGCAATCGAATCCGTCCTGGCTCGACGCGTCCGCGTGGGCGTCGATCCGACCGATGCTGCCTCTCGAATGATGTGATGGCGGTATGGCACTGGAAGACGAGCCGACGCAGCACGGGATGTTGGATGTCGGGGACGGTCAACGCATCTACTGGGAGCAATGGGGTCCGTCCGATGGCGTGCCGGCGGTCTACCTGCACGGTGGACCAGGCGGGACCCTGAATGCCAGTCAGTTTCGTCGCCATTTCGACCTGACCCGTGTTCGCGCAGTCGGATTCGAGCAGCGTGGGTGCGGGCGGTCCACTCCGCACGCGTCGGACCCCTCGACGTCGTTGGACACCAACACCACTGCGCACCTGATCGCCGATATCGAACTCCTGCGCGAGCACCTCGGCGTCGAGGCGTGGATCGTCAACGGCGCGTCATGGGGATCGACCCTCGCTCTTGCCTACGCCCTCGAACATCCGACGCGTGTCCTCGGTGTCGTCCTGTTCGCCGTCACCACGACCGGCCGTGCGGAGGTCGACTGGATCACCGAGGGCGTCGGCGCGATCTTCCCCGAAGCCTGGGATCGGTTCGCAACCTTCGCCGAGCAGTCGGGCGTCGGTTATCGACGGGGCCGAGGCCGAATCGTCGACGCTTACGACCGACTGATGAATTCGCCCGATCTCTCGTTGCGCGACAATGCATCCCGAGAGTGGGCATTGTGGGAGGACGTCCACATATCGATCGGCACCGGCGGTATGAGACGCGATCCCAGGTGGGAGGATGACCGGTTCCGTCTGGCTTTCGTGCGACTGGCCGCGCACTACTGGTCGCACGACGGGTTCTGCGATCCGCCTCTGCTCGATCGCGCCGACGGTTTGCGTGATGTCCCGGGTGTCCTGATCCACGGCCGAAAGGACATCTCGGGACCCGCTGTCACGCCGTGGCGTCTACACCGACGTTGGCCCGGGTCGACACTCGTCGTCGATGAGGGGGACGGGCACGGGGGCAGGTCCATGGCGGCGCGCTGGGACGCTGCGAACGATGCATTGACCAACCGGGCCCTGCAGGAGCCGAATGGTGCATGATCGAGAGGTGACTTCTTTCCCGATCATCGACCTGACTCCCGACGAGTTGCTGACCACGACGCGCACCGTTCGCAAGCGCCTGGACCTGACGCGGCCGGTGCCTATGGAGCTGATCAAGGAATGTCTCGAGATCGCTCTGCAGGCACCGTCCGGCTCGAACAAGCAGGGTTGGCAGTGGATCGTCGTCACCGATCCTGATCTTCGTGCCCGCATTGGTGCGATCTACGGCGAACTGTTCACCGCGTATCAGGCCTCCAAGCATTCCGCGTCGGCGCTGTTCGCAGACGACCCGGAACGCGCCTCGGTGCAGAAGCGCGTCGGAGACAGTGCGAGCTGGCTCGGCGAGCACATGGGCGAGGTGCCGGTGCTGCTCATTCCGTGCATCCAGGCCGGCAAGACCCTCCCGGCCGGAAATCAAGCCGGTCTGTGGGGCTCACTCCTGCCCGCTGTGTGGAACTACGCCCTGGCTGCGCGGGCGCGTGGTCTCGGAACGGCCTGGACGACAATCCATCTCGCCAAGGAAAGAGAGATCTCCGAGCTGCTCGGCATCCCCGAGGACTTCCATCAGGGTGCGCTGATTCCCACGGCGTACTACACGGGTGAGACGTTCAAGGTCGCTCCGCGGGATCCGATCGAAACGGTGCTGCACGTGGATCGTTGGTAGGCGGATCGATCACGTACGCAAGTAGGCCACCACAGCCATGACGCGTCGGCTCATGCCGGTGGAGTTCGCCAAACCGAGTTTGTCGAACACGGCGTTGATGTGTTTCTCGACCGAGCTCAGCGAGAGGTACAGATCGGCTGCAATTCGTGCGTTGGTCAGACCTTGCGCCATCAGCTCGAGTACCTCGCGCTCGCGCGGAGTGAGTCGGTCGAGGGGATTCGATCGGCGGGTACGGGACAACAGCTGTCGTACCACTTCCTGATCGAAGGCCGTTCCGCCATCGGCCACCCTGTCCAAGGCGTCCAAGAACTCGTCGACCTGCGCGACGCGATCCTTGAGCAGGTAGCCGACCTTGCCGCCTGATCCGCCGATCAGCTCTGCCGCGTAACGGTTTTCGACGTACTGGGAGAGTACGAGCACCGCCACCTCCGGCCATCGATCGCGAATCGTCAGTGCTGCCCGCAGGCCGTCGTCGCTGTGACCGGGTGGCATTCGCACGTCGGTGACGACGATGTCCGGACGATCTTTTTCCACGGTAACCAGGAGCTCATCGGCGTCGCCCACGGACGCGATCACGTCGTGGCCTTCGTCGACGAGAAGGCGGACCAGACCCTCACGCAACAACGTCGAGTCCTCCGCGACGATCACCCGCACGGAACGCTCACCGTCACGACAGTCGGGCCGCCGACCGGGCTGTGCACGCTCAGCGCGCCGTCCACGGCTGCGACACGGCGGACCAGACCGGACAAGCCGGTGCCGGACGGATCGGCACCTCCTGGCCCATCGTCGGTGACGGTTGCCAGCACGCGGTCGAACCTCTGGTGAGTGATGTCGACCTTCAGCAGCTTCGGGCAGGCGTGCTTGGCGGCGTTCGTCACGGCCTCCGAAATGACGAAATACAGGACCGACTCCACAGCGGGACGCAGCCTCTTCGGCAGTCCGTAGGTGAGTCGAACCGGAACACCGGTTCGCTCGGACATCGCTTCGACAGCTGCTCGCAGGCCGTCCTTGTCCAGCGCAATCGGGTACACCCTGTTGGCGACCTCGCGTAGCTCGTCGATCGCCTCCTGCGATGTGGCCTGGGCTTGAGTGAGGAGTTCGTGCATCTTGTCGGGTTTCTCGGCGCGGCGGGCACGGCCGATGAGCATCCCCAGGGCCACCAGGTGCTGCTGTATGCCGTCGTGCAGGTCGCGCTCGATGCGACGGCGTTCGTCGTCGATGGCATCGACCACGTGATCGCGGCTGCTCGTCAGCTCCGCCACGCGTCGATGCAGAATCCGTTCGGTTTGTCGTCCGAGTACCTGGACGGCGTACCAGCGGTCCAACGCTCCCACCCCTGCCACTCCAGCGATCGCGACGAAGATCAGGAGGATCCCGGGCAGCGACACCAGCGCTACGAGTCCGCCGTCGACTCGGTCGACGTTCTCGATCAGGCCCCAGCTGCCGCTGAGGACCCATGCCGAGATCATCGAGCCGGCCACGACGAGACACAGCGTGAGCAGCAGGACCACGCCGACACCGAGTAGCCCGATCGTCCAGCGCGTTGCGAGATACCAGCGACAGCGGTGAGGGGCCGCGACATCGGTGCGGAGTGTGCCGTGGAAGCGGACGATTCGCCGAGTATCCCACTCGCTCAACGCGAGTGCACCTGAATCGACTGCAGCCCTCACCAGCGCTCCCCGCCGGCCGAGGAGGCGCGCCGACGCGAGGGCGAGTATCGCTGCCACGGTGAACAGAACTGCCGAGACCGCGGTGACACCGCCGAGAAGTACCCCTGTAAGCGACGCCAGCCAGTGCCTGGCAACCGAGCTCACGGCAATTCGATCCGCCAGGTCGGGTGGATTCACGACGTGGTTTCCCTGCACCCGAGCAGCGTAGCGAGGTACGTCGCCGCTGACATTGCGGTAAACCGCAGGATGTCGACGGGGGAGCCCGCATGAACGGTCGACGGTTTTCCTCGGTGTCGCCCGTTCGGTGAACTTCTAGCGTTTTCGGTGGCCGTCTCGACCGGAGACGCCACCGACGAACAGGGGAATGAATATGTCCGACTTGCTGATTGCTGCACCTGCTGACACCGAGCAACTCGACGGGCTGGCCGGATGGGCGGTCGGCGTCATGGACGCACTCGGCGGCCCCGGTGCCGCCGTCGTCGTCGGTGCCGACAACCTGTTTCCGCCGATACCGAGCGAACTCGTTCTGCCCCTTGCCGGATTCTCGGCCAGTCAGGGCGTGTTCTCCTTCGGTGCTGCGCTCTTCTGGACGACGCTCGGCTCGGTCCTGGGCGCGATCATCGTCTACGCGGTGGGTGCGCTCATCGGACGCGAGCGCACGCGGGCACTGGTGGCGCGAATCCCGCTGATCAGGGCCACCGACTTCGACCGATCCGAGGTGTGGTTCACCGAGCACGGCTCGAAGGCAGTGTTTCTCGGCCGGATGGTCCCGCTGTTTCGCAGCTTCATCTCCCTGCCCGCCGGGATCGAGCGGATGGGGATCGGGAAGTTCCTCGTGCTCACCACACTCGGCAGCCTGATCTGGAACACCATCTTCGTCACCGCGGGATATCAGCTGGGCGAGAACTGGCACCTGGTCGACGCCTACGCCGAAATTCTGCAGAAGATCGTCATCGTCTCGGTCGCAGTTGCTTTCGTCGTGTTCGTGGGTGTGCGGTTGCGGTCTCGTCGCCGGGCCGGGCTGTGACGAACGACCGACGGGAACTACCTGGGCAGCCCCATTTTGTACTGCAGGGCGTAGGCCAGCTTGCCTGGTTTGTCGTCCGAGTACGGGGCCGAGAGCTTTCCGAATTCTCCCCTGGTGGCTGCCTTACCGTCGTTCCACGCGTTCAGCGCGCCGAGTTCCGCTGCGGTGCGGCCACTGTCGATCACCGCGTCTTTGGGAGCCGCGACCTGTGCACGCGACACCGCCTCGACGGTGCTGAGGTAGCTCGTCAGGTTGTTGCTGTCCCAGCCGCTGGTGTCGACGGCACCCGAGTCGCGAACCCATGCACCCCAATAGAATTCCTGGAAGGGGATGGTTCCGGGGGTGAAGCCGATGTCGCGGGCGAAGTACGTCAGGCTGCGGTACTTGTCGTTCTGGAACTTGGCGAGACCGACTCCCGACGGGAGTTGTTCCACCGGAACCTCGTTGCCGTCGACGTCGTAGTTCCACACCCACTTCTCGGCCTTCATCCGCGCCCAGAAATCGGCTGTGCTCAGGTCACTGAGGTTCGCGACCACCCGCAGGCGAAGGTGCAGATTCGGTCCACCGTCGGCCGTTTCGTAGAACGAGGTCAGCGTGTGGTGACCGTCGGTCAGGTACGGCACGCCACCCGGACCGATGACGACAGTCTTCATCGGTGCGATGGTGTCGGGCGTTTCCAGACCGACGGGGACGGTGCAGGTGAACGACGACGGATTGTCCAGTCGCGCATCGGGCAACGCGGACGCGGCCTCTTCCTGGCCGTTGGCCTCGCACCAGTCGTCGAACTTCTTGTTGATCTCGTCTTTGCCGAGCGTGTATCGGCCGAGCTTGTAATACACCTCGTCGTACCCGAGCGAGGGTTGCGTCGCGCGCACCTCACCGATCGGCAGATCGAGAAGCTCACCCGCTTCGGCACATCGGTAGCCGAGGCCCGCGGACGATCCGGTGGGAAGCAGGTCTGCGACCTGACACAGCGGCGACGCCGTGCGTGCCGGCGCGGCCGTGGCAACGCTGGTCATCGACGCGGATACGACAGAGATCAATGCGAGCGTGCCCAGCAGGGCTGCTCTACGACGCGAGACCATTCGGTGAAACTCCTCTGAGTTCGAGTGAAGTTCTCCGAGAGTGCAGCCCGCGGGTCACCGGTCGATGTCGCAGAGCCGAACCGGAGGTGTTCGAGAGGTGAACGCAGCGCGCCGGTCAGCGATCCTCGCGCAACATCGCGTAGACGAGGGTGTCGGTCCATTCGCCCTTGCACCGCCAGTTCTGCCGGAAGTGCGCTTCCTGACACATCCCGACCCGCGCGGCCAGTCGGGCAGAGGCGTCGTTCCGGCCGTCCAGCTGTGCGCTGACGCGGTGGATCTGGGGTAACGAGAACACGTGCTCGATCAAGGCGGTGACCGCCTCGGTGGCGTACCCGCGGCCCGCAACGTCGGGGGAGAACGTCCAGCCGAGTTCGACAAGAGCTGGGGAACCGTCGACCAACCACGCCTCGACATTTCCCACCACCGTTCCCTCGTGCTCGGCGACCATCGCGAGTGCTTGGGTGTGCAGTCCGATTCGCTTCATTCGTTTGCCCACCGCAGCAACCGCATCGGTGTGTGTCCACGCTTCGTGGAGCAGATAGCGGCAGACTTCCGGGTCGCTGTAGTAGGCGAGGATCCTGTCCGCATCGGCGGGTTCGTACAGACGAAGGGTCAGGCGCTCGGTGTGGATGGGCTCGACGGTCATATGTCCGATTCTGCCCGACTTGTATTCACGCTGATTCGAACCCTGGTCCAGGACCCGACGTGTGATGGATGGTGGTGAGTCGAACCTGCCCGCACTCAACCGGAAGGCCTGTAGCCATGGTCATGACGTCGTATGCCGCTCCCGCGGGACCCGCGGACGCGAGCGACAGCGATGCCTCCGACATCGGCTCCGTACCCGTCTCGCCGAAAGGGTCTGCGTGGCAGCGGTACCGCTGGACCGTCGTGCGCGCCTTGTCGCCGGTCGTCCTCCTCGTTCTGTGGCAGATCGCCAGCGCTGCCGGAGTTCTCTCCGAACGAGTGCTGCCTGCACCGTCACTGATCTTCGATGCAGGTCTGGAATTGCTGCGCAACGGCGAACTGGCGAACGCCCTGGCCATTTCCGGAACTCGCGTAGTCCAGGGGCTCGTGCTCGGTGGGGTGATCGGGGTGGCGCTCGGAGCGCTCGTCGGACTGTCCAAACTTGCCGAGGCAACCGTCGACCCGCCGCTGCAGATGCTGCGCGCGCTACCGCACCTCGGTCTCATCCCGCTGTTCATCCTGTGGTTCGGAATCGGGGAGACTCCCAAGATCCTGCTCGTTGCTCTCGGAGTCGCATTTCCGTTGTATCTGAACACGTTCTCGGCGATCCGCCAGATCGATCGCAATTTCCTCGACACGGCCGTCGTACTCGGTTTCTCGTGGCGTCAGCGGTTCACCACGATCATTGCGCCGAGCATCGCCCCGCAACTGCTGGTGGGACTTCGTCAGTCGTTGGCCATTGCGTGGTTGTCGCTGATCGTGGCCGAGCAGATCAACGCCGAATCCGGGCTCGGCTACATCATTAACAACGCGCGCGATTTCCTGCGGGTGGACACCATCATCTTCGGGCTAGTCGTCTACGCCCTGATGGGAATCGCCACCGACGGCATCGTCCGAATCCTCGAAAAACGAGCTCTCCGTTACCGATTGGATGCTTGATTCATGACCTCGACGACGACCTCGGTCGCCACGCTGCGCGGCATCGACAAGTTCTACGGTGCCAGTCACGTGTTGAAGGGTGTCGACCTGTCCATCGAACGCGGCGAGATCGTCTCGCTGGTGGGACGATCCGGCTCCGGTAAGTCAACGATTCTGCGTGTTCTGGCCGGCCTGTCGACGGACCACACCGGGGAGCGGCATGTCGCCGGGCATCCCGCGGTGGCGTTCCAGGAACCGCGGCTGTTTCCGTGGCGCTCGGTCCGCCAGAACGTCTCCTACGGGCTCAACACAGCCGGCGTGACGGGGAACGAAGCGTTGACAGCTGCGGATGCGACCCTCGACGAAGTCGGCCTCGCCGACAAGCGCGACGCATGGCCGATGACGTTGTCCGGCGGCCAAGCTCAGCGCGCCGCACTCGCCAGAGCATTGGTGGGCGAGCCGGAGCTGCTGCTGCTCGACGAGCCGTTCGGCGCTCTCGACGCGCTCACCCGGCTGTCCATGCAGTCGCTGCTGCTCGACCTGTGGGGTCGGCACCGATTCGGCATCCTCCTGGTCACGCACGACGTCGACGAGGCAATTGCGTTGGGAGACCGGGTGTTGGTGCTCGACGGGGGTGGCGTGGCCGAGACCGTCACCATCGACCTGCCTCGTCCACGCGACCGAGGAACAGCCGGATTCTCTCGCATCCGCACCCATTTGCTCTCCGCCCTCGGCGTTCACTGAGTAATCAATTCCTCTCATAAGAAGGATCTTTCACGCATGTCGTCATACGCTCGTTCCCGATCGCTGCGCGCCGTAGGGATACTCGCTGCCCTGTCCCTGACGGTTGTCGGACTCACCGGTTGCGTCTCCCGCGGCAGCGACACCACAACCACCGAAGCGCCCGAACTCGTCTCGAACGACCAGCTCGCTACCGTCACCCTCGACGTCGGCGACCAGAAGGGTGGCACCGAAGCCCTGCTTCGTGCGTCGGGGGAGTTGGACTCTGCGCCGTACGACGTTGCGTTCTCCACCTTCACGTCCGGTCCGCCGCAGGTGGAGGCCGCAACGGCCGGTCAGATCGACTTCGCGGTCACGGGTAACACACCCCCGGTGTTCGGAGTCGCAGCCAACGCGCGCATCAAGGTCGTCTCCGCCTACACCAACGATGCGAGTGGCGATCAGATTCTGGTGCCTGCCGATTCGACTCTCGCGTCGTTCGCAGACCTGCGGGGCAAGAAGATCGCAGTGGGCAAGGGAAGTTCGGCGCACGGCCATGTACTGCTGCAGTTGCAGAAAGCCGACTTGACCACCGACGACGTTCAGTTGGTCTTCCTCCAGCCTGCGGATGCGCTGACGGCATTCACCTCGGGTGAGGTCGATGCCTGGGCGATCTGGGATCCGTTCACCGCGATCGCGCAGGTCCAGAACGGCTCGAAGACGCTGACCACCGCCGAGGGCGTGGCCAACGGCTACGGCTTCGGTATCGCCTCGCAACAGGCGCTGGACGACCCCGCGAAGAACACTGCGCTGCAGGACTTCGTCGTTCGTCTGGCCAAGGCATCCGCCTGGGCGAACGCCAACCCGGCCGATTGGGCGGCGGCGTACTCCACGGCCGTCGGCATCGACCCTGCCGCCGGTGAATTGGCTCAGGGACGAAGCCAGCGACCCGCAATTGCGCTCGACGACACGGTGATCGAGTCCGAGCAGGCACTCTTCGATGCCTTCGTCGAGAGCGGAAGCATTCCCGGCGGCAACACGTTCGCGGACTTCGTCGACACGCGGTACGCCGACGCCATCGCCGACGCCACCCTCTCCAGCAACTGACGAGCCACCAACTGATCACCCACCACGTCGTAGGAGTTCACTCGTGACCGCACGCATCTTCTGGTTCCTTCCCACCGCGGGCGACGGCCGTTCCATCGTCGGTGCCTCCCACGCATCCGGTAACCTCCGCGAACCCGCCGGGTTTCGTCGCCCGTCGCTGCGCTACCTCACCGAGGTGGCGCAGGCTGCGGACCGACTCGACTTCGAGGGCGTGCTGACTCCGACGGGAACCTGGTGCGAGGATGCGTGGCTGACCACGGCTGCTCTACTGCAGAGCACCCGACGGCTGAAGTTCCTCGTCGCCTTCCGTCCCGGCCTCACACCGCCGACGTTGGCGGCGCAGCAGGCGGCGACGTTGCAGCGCTTCTCGGAGGGACGGGTGTTGTTCAACATCGTTACCGGCGGCGACGACGTCGAGCAGCGTCGGTTCGGGGACTGGATAGACCACGATCGTCGCTACGCTCGCACCGACGAGTTTCTCGAACTCGTCCAACGCATCTGGACCGAGCCGTCGGTCGACCACAAGGGCGAGTTCTTCGAGGTGGCCGATGCACGGGTGTCCGAGGCACCGGATCCGTTGCCGGAGTTCTGGTTCGGTGGTTCGTCCGAGCCGGCTCTCGAGGTTGCGGCCAAGCGAGTGCAGACGTACCTGACGTGGGGCGAGCCGCCGGCCGACGCTCGCGCCAAGATCGAGAAGGTACAGGCGCTCGCGGACGCCGAGGGCCGCAAGCTCACTTACGGCATTCGCCTGCACACCATCAGCCGTGACACGTCCGAGGAGGCCTGGGCTGTCGCGCAGAAGCTTCTCGACGAGCTTCCCGAGGATCAGGTGTCCCAGGCTCACGCACTGCACTCGTCCTCGCAGTCCGAGGGGCAGCGCCGGATGGCCGCGTTGCACGGCGGCAGCAAGGATTCGCTCGAGATCTACCCCAACCTGTGGGCGGGTGTCGGACTCGTTCGCGGCGGAGCCGGGACGGCCCTGGTCGGTTCGCACGAGGAGGTTGCGAACCTGATCGGCGAATACCATGATTCAGGCTTCGACGAGTTCATCCTCTCGGGCTACCCGCACCTGGAAGAGGCGTATCACTTCGCCGAGGGTGTTCGACCGATCCTCGACGCCAGAGGAGTCACCGTTCCGGCCAGGTGATCTCGGCGGCGCAGGCGTCGCTCACACGGCCGTCGGCGCGAGAACGATGTCGAATTGCACTCTCGACCAGGTGTTTTCTCCGAGGTCGCGACCGTCGGGGGTGCGGGTTCCGGCAGGCTGTTCCACGAAGTCCTTGACGAGGGAGTCCTTGACGCCGAACACCGAGTCGCGATCGAGCAGTTCGTCGCCGCGTACGAAGATGTGGGTGATCAGTGTCCGTTGACCCTCGGCGGTGACCATGAAATGCAGGTGCGACGCCCGCATCGGCGAGCGTCCTGCGGCGTCGAGCATCCGCCCGACGGGTCCGTCGAACGGGATGGGGTACGGAGTCGGGGTGAGGCCCCAGAACGCAAACTTTCCGTTCTCGTCGGAGAACAGGTGACCGCGGGCGGCGACCCGTCCGTCCGAATACTGGACGTCGTAGAAGCCGTCGTCGTCGGCCTCCCATACTTCGATCCGAGCATTCGCAACGGGGTCGCCTGCGATATCGGTGACGGTTCCCTCGACCCAGCAGGCCTGGCCCGGTGCGCCGTGGGAGATGTCCCCTCCCGACTCGATGGCGGGGGCGTCGTCGACGAAGAACGGACCGAACACCGTCGACTCCGTCTCGCCTGCGATCGCTTCGTTGTTGACGGTCACGGTCTGCATCGAGGCCCCGAAAACGTCGGAGAGCAGAATGAATTCCTGACGTCGGTCATCGGTGATGTGACCGACCTCGGTGAGGAACTCGATGGCCGTGTTCCATTCGTCCTGCGTCAGCCGGACCTCTCGGATGAACGCGTGGAGATGCTCGGTCAATCCCGTGAGCAGTTCTCGCAGTCGCGGATCGGGGGTGTCGGCGAAACTGGCGACGACCTTGTCGGTCAGTGCCCGCTCCCGGCTGCTCTGCTCGGCGGAGATGTCGGTGCGACTGTCGATACCCATGTCAGCGTCCCTCGTTCTCGGAAGTCGTTCCGGCCCAGGCGTTACGGAGCAGTATCATGAGCGATTCAGCAGTGACCGGCCGCGGATTGGAGGCGGGAGCCGCGTCGAGAACGAGTGCGACGGCCTCATCCAGATCGGACTCGTTCATCCCGTAGTCGCGCAGCGCGGTAGGTGCGTCGAGTTCGGTTCGGAGCGACCACAGTCCCTCGACTGCAGTGCTGCTCCCGAAGGCACTCGCGATGCGCTGCTCGGCCGTCGGTGCATACGGAGCGTTGTATTCGAGTACGTGTGGCAGCACGATCGCATGGGTTTGGGCATGCGGCATGTTGTACGTGCCGCCGAGCACATGACAGATCTTGTGGTGCAGTCCGGACCCTGCGGACGCGAAGGCGACCGCGGAAAGGTAAGCGCCGTACAGGGTTTGCTCATGGCCGGATTGGCTGGCGGAATCTCGTTTGATGTCTCGAAGTCCGCTGGACAGTGCAGTGATGGCCTCCACCGCGAGCGTCGAGTTGATCGGATCCGCGCGCGGAGCCCACATCGAGTCGACGGAATGCGCCAGAGCGTTGAGTCCCGACGCCACGCTCAACTCCACCGGCAGGGTCAACAGCGAGAGCACGTCGTAGATCACGGTGGTGGGGAGCACCCGCGCGTCGACGCCGGTGGTCTTGCGCGAGGACTCGGTCAGTCCCCACACGTTCGTGGCTTCCGAGCCCGCGTACGTGGTGGGAACGGCGACGATGGGGATACCGCTGGTGAGGGCGACGGCTTTCGCCAGGCCGGTGGTCGACCCGCCTCCGATGCTGACCAGCAGATCGATGTCGTGCTCGTGAGCTGCGGCTCGCGCCTTCTCCGCCGTCTCGATCGGAACATGCTGGACCACTTCGGAATACATCAGTCGCGGCTCGATCTCGCTGCATACCGAGTTGGCCAGATCGGTCTCGGCGGGGCCGGCGATCACCATGACGGAGGTGGCACCGAGTCGAGCGACCTCGGCAGCGAGATTCGATGCTGCTTTGCCTGCTCCGAACAGAACGCGTTGTGCGAGTGAATCGTGCTCGAATTCGAGCATCCGTGCCTCCGGTGTGTCAGTGAGCCGAGTGAGTGTCAGTGCGAGGGGCGCGGAGTCGGCTGGTAGGCGAGGAGCAGCCACTGGTCGTTCTCCTTGACCCACACGGCGATCGAGTTGTTCACCAGTTCCTTCTCGGTGCCGTTGGCGGTGATACTCGCGTTCATCTCACCGACCACCACTGCGGTGTCGCCCGAGACCAGAATGTCGTCGGTGGGGTGGTCGATGCGGTGGTAGACGTAGAAGCCCGAGGTGACCTTCTGAAGGTACGACTCGACGGTATCGCGGCTGCCGTCGGAGTGGGTGTAGACGAGGTTCGGGTGGCAGCAGCTGGTGAAGGCATCGAGGTCGCCGTCGACGATCGCCGTGTAGCGCTTGTTCTCGAGCTCGGAGATCGTGGCCTTGATGGCGTCGATGTCGAGTTCCTGGGCCTGTGTCATGGGTTCTCCTGAAAAGTCGAGCGGCTGCAGGTGTGCCGGTGGTGATGACGGTAGGCAGCCGGACGGTGAGTGTCAACTGTCACAGAACACTCTCGACCGTGACGAAACGGTCTTCCTGTACTTCGGTCGGTGCGAGACCGCCATATTTTTCGCCGAGTAAGTCCAGCTAGAGGCATCTCTATTCCCGGCAGAAGTGGCCCACAGCATTGCGTGCTTGACAAAGTGACCCACTGCACAGTTCAATCAGGACAGGACATTCATGCAGCATTGGTGGACATTCTGAAGCTCTATGTTCGCCTGCTTGTGCACAGCCGAGTTTCACGCAGCGAAACATCCCGCTGGATTCACAACCCTCATCGCCCGATCAACGGAGAACTCTCGTGACATCACATGGTCAATCGGCTGGGGGACCCGCGCCCTCGACGGGAATCGGGCCCACTCCCGGCAACGAACGATCGACGGCAGGCGGACTGCGCGCGGCCCTGAGCGGACGAGCCAGAGGTGCCGTCGCCATCGGAATCGCCACCGTCGTTCTGTTCCTGATCAGCGCAGTACTCGCGCCACAGAGTGTCAGCGGCGGGGCGATTTCCGCGATGCTGCCGTTCGCCGCGATCCTGGCGGTCGTCGCGATCGGGCAAACCCTGGTCGTGCAGCAAGGCGGTATCGATCTGTCGGTACCGGGCGTGTTCTCCCTGTCCGTGGTCGTGGTCACCAAACTCGCGAGCAGCGGCACACCCGGCGCGATCTTCCTGGCAGTTGCCGCGGCCTTTCTCATCGCTGCGGTGGCCGGAGCCGTCTCGGGCTTCGTCGTCGCGCGGTTGAACGTGGCACCGATCGTCGCGACCCTCGGCATGAATGCGCTCCTCATCGGTGCGACCTGGGCGGTCTCCGAGGGTGCCGCCCGCCGTACTCCGACCGGACTGTCCGATGTCATCGGATCGACGGTGCTCGGAGTTCCGGTGACCGTCGTCGTCGCGATCGTCCTGACCGTCGTCGTCGGGGTCGTCGTTCGCCTCACCCCGACCGGACGCATCTTCGAGGCCGTCGGTGCCAATCCGCGGGTCGCCGTCGCGGCCGGTATTGCCCCGTTGCGTTACACACTGGGCGCGTACTCCGTTGCGGCAGTGCTGTATGCCGTCGCCGGCGTGCTGCTGACCGGCATCGTGAACACCCCTGGAATCAGTGAGGGCAACACCTACCTGCTGCCGTCGGTGGCTGCCGTCGTTCTCGGTGGCACATCGCTGCTCGGCGGTAAGGGCAGTGTGCTCGCCTCGTTGATCGCGGCAGTCTTCTTCACTCAGGTCGACCGGTTGGCCTCGACTCTGGGACTCGCCTACGGCTGGCAGATCCTCATCCAGGCTCTCGCGCTCGGTCTCGGTGTCGCCTTCCACAGCGGTTTCCGGCCCGGCGGCAAGCGTCGCGCCCCGGCCGTCGAGGAACCCAGGAAGCCGGTCGAGGTGGCATGACCGCCGGCACACGGCACCTGGCCCGTTACGACATTCGTTCTTCCCCCTTGACTCGAGGACATCATCGATGAAGCTCACGACCTACACCCTGCGGATGCTCACGCTGCTGCCCGTTGCTGCCCTGATCGCGGGCTGTTCGGTGGGCGGCTTCGAGACCGTGTCCAGCAGCGAGCCACGGCCGGACTGGTGCGGTCCCAACGAGGCCGTCATCGGGTTCGCCGACGGTAGCGGCGGAAACAGTTGGAAGCGAACCAATTTCGCTGAGTTGCAGGACGAGCTCGCCAAGTGTTCGTCCGTCACGGACTTCATCACCACCGATGCCCAGGGTGACACTCAGAAGGCGATCGCCGACATCAAGAGCCTCGGCGCTCAGGGCGTCGACGGCATGCTGGTGTTCCCCGACGCAGGACAAGCGATTCTTCCGGCGCTGCGCTACGAGTACAAGGCCGGTGTCGCCGTCGTTCCCTATCGGATATCTCCTGGTGGGTCCGAGGGCTCGGAGTACACCACGTTCGTGGCCGCCGACTTCGGCGCTATCGGCCGGTTGTACGCCGAGTGGCTGGTGAAATCGCTGCCGAACGGGGAAGGAAATGTCCTCTTCCTCGGCGGACCGCCCGCGAACTCCCAGGATCTCGCGGAGTACGAAGGCATGCAGGAAGTCCTGGTCGATCATCCGGGCATCAAGTTGATCGGCGACCAACCGTTCACCGTCACCAACTGGACGCCCGCGGAAACCCAGCAGGCCACCTCGACCATGCTCTCGCGTTTCCCCCAGATCGACGCGGTGATGACCGACTTCGCCGCGACCAGCATCATGACGGCATTCCAGCAGGCCGGACGCCCGCTGCCGCTGATCGCGTCGGCCGACTCCAACGGACTGTCCTGCCAGTACGCGCAGCTCAAGGACGCCAATCCCGGGTTCGAGTTGTTCACGGTCACCTCGCAGACCTACATGGTGCGCCTCGCCGTCCAACACGTCGTGGCCGAAGCGACCGGGGGCATCGCACCCGAGTCCAAGGTCGATGTGCCGGTGGCGTTCGAGGATTCGATCAGCGCCGAACCGAGCGCGCCGATCTGCAACCCGGCTCTACCCGAGGATGCCCTCCTGTCCAGCACCCTCGATCCGCAACGCATCGGAGAGGTTCTGCAATGACACGTCCGATCACACCGCAGCCAGTGCTGTCAGGAGCTTCGATGAACGAGACATTCACGTCCACAACCGTTCTCGCCGAGCCGTACCTTCAGGTTCGCGGCATCGGCATGACCTTCGGCCCCGTCACCGCACTGTCCGGTGTCGACATCGACATCAGACCGGGACAGGTGCACGCTCTTCTCGGCGAGAACGGCGCGGGCAAGTCGACGCTGATGTCGATCATCTCGGGAACCCAGACGCCCACATCGGGATCCGTCGTCGTCGACGGCGTCGAGCGGACCGCTCTCACCCCGGCCGACGCCTTGGCTCTCGGCATCTCCATCGTTCACCAGACTCCGGCCCTGTTGCCGGACCTGACGGTCGCCGAGAACCTCGTGCTGGCCATTCCTCGGACCATGCGTCCCTCGGTGTTCGAGATGGGCCCGTGGGTCACCGAGAAGTTGGCGGTGGTGGGCTGCACCGTCCACCCCGACACCAAGTGCGGTGACCTTCCCATCGCGGAGCGTCAGCTGATCGAGATCGCCAAGGCGCTCGCGACCGACACCAAGGTGCTAATCCTCGACGAGCCGACCGCGCCGCTGGTACAGGACAAGGTGGATCTGCTGTTCGAGCAGGTGCGCCGGTTCGCCGCAGCCGGGGTGGCGGTCGTCTACATCACCCACCGCATCCCCGAGGTCCGGGAACTGGCGGACACGATGACCATTCTTCGCGACGGCCGGGTGCGCGGCTCCTACGATCCGCAGTCGCTCACCGACGACGAGATCATCACGCTCATCGCAGGCCGCGACGTCGACGCCGTGTTCCCGCCCAAGGGAACCGGGCCGAGCGCAGACGGTCTCGTGGTCGAGAACCTGTCGAGCCCGGATTTCGACGACGTCTCCTTCACAGTCGGCGCAGGCGAGATCGTCGGACTCGCAGGCGTCGCAGGCAACGGACAGGTGGCACTGCTTCGAGCCCTCGCCGGCCTGAGCGAGTCCACCGGGATCGTGTGGTTGGGCGGTGACCGGTTGACGCTGAAGTCCTCGGCGGACGCCCACAAGGCCGGCATCGCCTTCATGCCCGCCGACCGCGCGGGAGAAGGGGTACTGCCGGACTTCTCGATCCGAGAAAATTCCGCGCTCGGTGCGTTCGGTCGCTTCGTCCGCCACGGGATCATCGACAAGAGCCGCGAAAGGAAACTGACGTCGGCGATGGCCGACTCGCTGACGGTGAAGGCACCGAGCGTCGACACGGCGGTGGGCAATCTATCGGGCGGAAATCAGCAGAAAGTGGTGTTGGCCCGAGCGCTGCTGTCGAAGCCCGCGCTGATCCTGGCCGAGGAGCCGACTCAGGGCGTCGACGCCGGTGCGCGCGCCGAGATCTACCGCGAGCTGCGCGACGCCGCCGACGCGGGCATGGCGATCGTCGTACTGTCCTCCGACGCCGTCGAACTCGAAGGACTGTGCGACAGGGTTCTGGTTCTCTCACGCGGCACCGTGGTCGAATCGCTCAGTGGTGATGCGGTGACCGAGCACAACATGATGCAGGCGATGGTGTCGGCGACCGGTCACCGAAACAGTGCGGCGACATCCGGTGCCGGCGCGGTGGACACGCCGCCCAACAAGCTCGTTCGATCGTTGCCCGCGTACATCCTGCTCGGAGCCATCGTCCTGCTGTCACTGATCGCCACGACGCAGAACGTGCGGTTCCTCGGTGAGGCCAACATCGTGTCGGTTCTGCTCACCACCACGGCGCTCGGCTTCATCGCGCTCGGCCAGATGCTGGTGGTGATGACCGGCGGTATCGATCTGTCGGTGGGACCGCTCACCGGATTGGTGCTGGTCATCATGTCGTTCTTCTGGTTCGACGGGGCCTCGGTGGCGAGTCTGGTTGCCGGTGTCGCCGTCGCGGTGGCGGCAGCGATCGTCGTGGGTGCAATCAACGGCGGACTGATTCGAGGCCTGGGGTTCACCGCCGTCGCAGCAACTCTGGTGACGTACATCGGTATTCAAGGAATATCGCTGCTGCTTCGGCCGGAGATCGATGGATACGTCGACTTCGCGATTCTCGATGCGATCAACTACAGCATCGGTCCGATTCCGGTGGCGTTCCTGATCGCGGTACTCGCCGCCGTCGCGCTCGGCGCGGTTCTGCGATACACGCGACCCGGAATGGCCCTGCGCGCGTCGGGATCCGACAGCAGCATCGCGGAGAAGATGGGCGTGCGCAACGGTCTCACCGTGACCGCGGCCTACATCGGCTGCTCGTTGATGACGATGCTCGGCGGGATCATGTTGGTCGGTCAGGTCGGCGTCGGTGACCCCAACCAGGGGATCGGTTTCACCCTGTCGGCCATCACCGCGGTCGTCGTGGCCGGAACACTGTTGCGCGGCGGTAGCGGTTCGCCGGTAGCGGTACTGCTCGGAGCGCTACTGCTGCAGGTGATTCTGGCCCTCGCCAACTTCCTGCGCCTGGGTACGGCATGGCAGTACTGGTTGCAGGGCGCCATCGTCATCGTGGCCGCCGTACTGTATGTCGCTTTGCAGCAACGTAATTCGGCCCGCAAGCACTGATCGCCCGCATACCAACGTCATACAGAGGAGACAACAGTGAAAGCACTCAGGTTCGTCGGAGAGAATCGGGCCGAGGTCGCCGATCTCGACATCCCGACCATAGCGGCGGACGAGGTTCTGATCGCCGCACGATCGGTCGGCGTCTGCCATTCCGATATCGAACTGCTCGAGGGCCGCTACATCATCCCGTTCGAGTACCCGATCATTCCCGGACACGAATGGTCCGGTGAGGTCGCGAAGGTCGGTGCCGACGTCGACGGCTTCCAGGTGGGCGACCGTGTCGTCGGAGAATGCGTCATCGGCGATGACCACTTCGGGTTCTCCATCAGCGGAGCCGCGGCAGAGTTCTTCGTCGTCAAACCCGCATGGCTGCACAAGCTTCCCGACGAGGTCTCGTTCACCAGCGGCGCGCTCGTCGAACCGTTCAGCTGCGGCTACTACGGACTGATGCGTGCCGGAAACGTCAACGCGAGCGACGTACTCGTCGTACTCGGAGCCGGACCGATCGGCCTCGGGGTGGTGGCCGGCGGCGCAGCACTGGGGGCGACGACCATCGTGGTGGAACCATCCGAGGGACGTCGGCAGGCCGCGCTGGAACTCGGTGCCGCCCATGCGGTCACCCCGGAGGAGGTCGACGAACTACTCGACGGGGTCAGTGGCGGCCGAGGTGCCGACGTCGTCGTCGAGGCAACCGGCCGACCCGAGGTGATGGCCAGTGCACTCGAACTCGCCGGGCACCGCGCACGGGTGGTGTACATCGGCATCGACGTCGGACGATCGGCACCGGCGAAACTGGGGCTCATCCAATCCAAGGAGCTCGACATCCGCGGTGCGATCGGCTCGCCGGGCGTGTGGCCTGCGACCCTGCGCTTCATCGCCAGGAGTGGGCTCGATCTCGGTGGACTCGTGACGCGGGAAATAGCGGCCGACGATGCCGTGACCGCTCTCGACGAGGCACAGAAGCCGGCCGAGAACATCAAGGTGCACATCACCTTCGACGCAAGTCTCTGATTTCCGAACCCATACGACACCGAGGACCCTTCATGTCTCGTCTGACCGACAAAGTCGCCATCGTCACCGGATCCGGCAAGGGAATGGGTCGCGCTATGGCAACGCTGTTCGCTGCCCAAGGAGCCGCCGTCGCGGTCACCGACGTCTCCGAGAGCGACGGACTTGAGACCGTCCGGATGATCGAGGAGCAGGGTGGGCGGGCGGCGTTCTGGCGATTGGATGTCAGTGACGAAGCCGAGGTGTCCTCGGTGTTCGAGCAGGTGACCGCGACGTTCGGAAAACTCGACATCCTCGTCAACAACGCCGGCATCTCCGGCGTCGACAAGCCAACCCACGAGGTCACCGAGGCCGAGTGGGACGCAGTGTTCGCGGTCGATGTGAAGGGCGTCTTCTTCTGCACCAAGCACGCCATCGGACACCTGCGGGCCAACGGCGGTGGCAGCATCGTCAACATCTCGTCGATCTACGGGCTCGTCGGCTCGCACGAGATGGCCCCGTACCACGCGGCCAAGGGCGCGGTCACGATCATGACGAAGAAGGATGCGGTGACGTACGGACGCGACGGCATCAGGGTCAACTCCGTGCACCCCGGCACCATTCTGACTCCGTTCGTGCGTGAGCTGGCCGAACGTAGCGAGGGTGGATTGCGCGGCTATCTCGACATCATGGAGCCCAAGCATCCGATCGGTCACGTCGGTGAGCCGGAGGACGTCGCCAACGCTGTGCTGTTCCTGGCCAGTGACGAGGCGCGTTTCGTGCACGGCGCGGCACTGGTGGTCGACGGCGGTTACACGGCGGTGTGAGACCGCATCACTTCTGTCGGCCGACCACGAACCAGATTGCGACGCAGGTCTCGTCGTGTGGGTTGCTCAACCGGTGCGGAATGGACGAGTCGAAGTGGAGACTGTCGCCCGGGCCGAGCACCTGGCGAGCGAAGGCGACCTGAATCTCCAAGCGTCCGGACAGGATATGGATGTATTCCTTGCCGCCGTGGTTCATCAGGTTGTCCGCGGGGCAGGATTCGGTCCCGGCAGGGTAGGTGACTCGGAGGAACTCCACGTCCGGATCGTCGTCCGGGGTCAGGCGTTCCCACCGGACTCCGCCGAGGTACAACTCGGGCCGTTCGTCGGCACGCTGGAGACCCGGGAGCGCTCCCACTTCGGGGAGCGGCTGAACCGAGGATGTTCGCGAGCTGCCGTTCGCATGCGCCACCTCGGTGCGGTCCGTGAGCGTCGGCCGTGCCGAGGGCACCGGGGCCGGGGTCTCGAGGTCGTGCGGTGCAACGTCTTCGGCCATCAAGGAGTCGAGGGACAGACCCAGCTCGGTGACCATGGCATACAGCGTCCCTACCGAGGGTGCCGTTCGGCCGAGCTCGACCTGGGAGATGAAGCTGGGGGACAGGTGAACTCGACGGGCCATCTCGCGCAGCGACATGTTCGCCTTCTCACGCGCTCCGCGTAGACGCAGGCCCATCTGCGCGTTCATCTGAACGGCCGTCTCGGTCGATTCGACCTGGACAGTTTCTTCGGTCATTCTTTCGCCGCCTCCCACCTCTGCCTTCACCGTCTCCCCCTGCTGCCGGGTGTACGCACCCACTGGACGGACGGTAGTGCATCGATTGTCTCATTGCTCGGTCATTCCGCTGTTCCGCGTTCGTACAAAGGTTTTCACGGTGTGACGCTTGGCACTGAACATGTGCAGTGTTACTCTACACTCAAGAAGTAGCGTGCATCACATTCAATGTTCGTCCAGGAGGAATCGTGCCCGACACCATGCAGGCCGCCGTGTACCACGGCGCGCGCGACATCCGCGTCGAGGAGGTTCCCGTTCCCCGACGCGGGTCGGGTGAGGCGCTCGTACGCGTTCTACGCTCGGGTATCTGCGGCACCGACGCCTCGGAATGGGTGGCCGGACCCAAGACCTTCCCGGTATTGCGCCGGCATCCGAACAGCGGGCATCAGGGCCCGTTGATCCTCGGCCACGAATTCGTCGGCGAGGTGGTGGAAGCAGACCCCGACTCCGAGACGAAGATCGGAGATCTGGTGGCCACCGGAGCCGGAATCTGGTGTGGCACATGCCGACGCTGCCGGGAAGGCCGCACCAACCAGTGCGCGACCTACAAGACCCTGGGACTCAACGTCGACGGCGGCATGGCGGAGTACGCGAGCGTCCCGTCGAAGACATTGCGCGCGCTGCCCGAGGGGCTGTCCATCGATCACGCCGGACTCGCTCAGCCCTTGGCCGTCGGGATTCACGCGGCCCGGCGCTCGGGTGCCCGTGACGGGGACAACGTCGTCGTCATCGGTGCCGGTGCCATCGGCTCCTTCGTCCTTGCCGGACTGCAGCACCTGGCCGACGTCGAGGTCACCGTCGTCGACTTTCCGGGGAAGAGACTGGATCGCGCCTCGCGCCTCGGGGCACACCGCACGATCACCCCGTCCGACGACCTCGGCGCGGACATCGTCGAGGCTCTGGGCGGAAAGAAACCCGATGTCGTCATCGAAGCGAGCGGAGCGCCCGGCCAGCTGGTCTCGGCGTTGACCATGGTGGCCGATGGTGGCCGCGTGCTCGCAGTAGGAATTCCCAAAGAGAAACCGGAGCTGGATGTGCATTCGCTCGTCTTTCGAGAGATCACTCTCGAAACCACCTTGGCCCACGTGTGCGACACCGATCTGCCTGCCGCACTGGATATCCTGAACACCGGACCGCTCGGCGGAGAGCTGGCCGAGACGCCCGTCGGACTGGCGGCACTGCCCTCGGAGTTGGACAGGCTCTCGACGGGCAAGGTCGAAGGCAAAGTCCTCGTCGATCCGGCGATCCGATGAGCGCGCCCAGCAGAGCGGCACTCGTCATCGGTGCCACCGGCATTGCCGGCCAGACGATCTCGCGTCAACTCGTCGACGCCGGATGGACCACCTACGGTCTGGCCCGCGGCACGACCAATCCGGTGGAGGGCGTGGTGCCGGTCTCGGCGAATCTGCTTGATCCGGAGTCGCTGGCTGCAGCACTCGACGGCGTCGACCCGGAGATCGTGTTCGTCACGGCCTGGATGAAGCAGGACTCGGAGGCCGAGAACATCGAGGTCAACGGGAGCATCGTCCGCAACGTCCTCAGTGCGATGAAGGGCAAGTCCGCACTGCGTCACGTCGCGCTGATGACCGGCCTGAAGCACTATCTCGGCCCGTTCGACGACTACGCGACCGGTGTCATGGCCGAAACCCCGTTCCACGAGAGCGAACCCCGGCTGCCGAACCCGAACTTCTACTACACCCAAGAGGACGAGCTGTTCGCAGCGTCGGAGAAGCGGGGGTTCACCTGGAGCGTGCACCGAGCGCACACCGTCTTCGGCTACGCGGTGGGCAACGCGATGAACATGGCACTCACCCTCGGGGTCTACGCCGAGATCTGCCGCGAGACCGGAGCTCCGTTCGTGTTCCCCGGCTCGGACACCCAGTGGAACGGGCTGACCGACATCACCGACGCAGACCTTCTCGCCGAGCAGATGATCTGGGCGGCAACGCATGCCGAGGGCGAGAACGAAGCGTTCAACATCGCCAACGGTGACGTGTTCCGCTGGCGCTGGATGTGGCCGCAGATCGCGGAGGCGTTCGGCGTCGAACCCGTCGGGTTCTCCGACGCCCCCAAGCCGCTCGACGACCGCATGGAAGACGCCCCGAAGGTATGGGCGGAGATCGCCGCGAAGCACGATCTGGTCGAAGCCGATGTCGAGCGTCTCGCGTCCTGGTGGCATACGGACGGCGACCTGGGCCGCGACATCGAATGCCTGACCGACATGACCAAGAGCCGCAAGGCCGGCTTCCTCGGGTTCCGATCCACGTTCGAGAGTTTCATGGACAAGACCGAAAGCTACCGCGCGGCCGGAATCCTCCCGAGGAGTCAGCGATGAACGAGCAGTCGCAGTTCACGAACAAAGGTGCCATCGTCACCGGTGCCGGCAGCGGAATCGGTCGAGCGGTGGCGCATCGACTTGCGTCCCTGGGTGCGCGGGTGCTCGCCGTCGACATGAACATGGCGGCCGCGGAGCGCACCGCGTCAGAGTCGGACGGCGAGATCCATCCGTTCGCCGCCGACGTGTCCGTCCACGATCAGGTGAAGGCCTATGCGGATGCCGCGACCTCGCTGATCGGTGAACCACGACTGTTCTTCAACAACGCCGGGGTCGAGGGAGTGCACAAGTCTATCGTCGACACCACCGAGAGCGAATGGCGATCGGTGGTCGACGTCAACCTCAACGGAATGTTCTTCGGGCTCAAGCACGTACTCCCACTGCTGCGTCGGTCCGGAGGTGGAGCGGTGGTCAACACCGGTTCGATTCTCAGCCTCAAGGGCGCTCCCGATCGCTCCGACTACGTGGTGACCAAGCATGCCGTTCTGGGTCTGAACCGCAGTGCTGCAGCCGAATCCGCCGCTCACGGCATTCGAGTGAACTGCATCTGCCCCGGGCCGGTCGACACCCCGTTGATGTCGAGGTCCGAAAGTCTGGTCAACCCGGACGATCCGAACTTCGAGCGCGACCGATTCATCGAAGGCACACCGCTGCGGCGCTACGGATCACCCGAGGAGATCGCCGAGCTGGTGGTCTTCCTCCTCCGCGAGGACGTCGGCTATCAGACCGGTTCCGCGGTCACCATCGACGGTGGAATCACCGCGGTCTGACGCGGACACCCCCTGCACACAGAACATCGACTACAGGAGAAAGCTATGCGCGCCGCGGTATTTCACGACCGACACGATGTACGGGTAGAAGACGTTCCGGCCCCGAAGGTCGGCCCCGGCGAGGTTCTGCTTCGTCCGTTCTTCTGCGGCATCTGCGGAACGGACCTGCACGAGTACGCCTTCGGTCCGATCGTCATTCCGACCGAACCCCACGCACTCACCGGCGCAAAAGCGCCGCAGGTGTTCGGCCACGAATTCTCGGCGCGCGTGGTCGAGATCGGCTCCGACGTGACGTCGGTCGAGGTGGGCGATCGCGTCTCGGTGATGCCGCTCGTCACCTGCGGCAAGTGCTACTACTGCCGACGCGGACTCAACCACCTGTGTGTGATCATGGCCTGCACCGGGTTGAGCTGGGGCGGCGGAGGAATCTCCGAACTGGTTGCGGTGCAGGAACAGCAGGTATCGGTGCTCCCGGACAGCGTCAGTGACGTCCAGGGCGCTCTCATCGAGCCGGCAGCGGTGGCCGCCTACGGTGTCGACTGCACCGGCCTGAGAGCAGGCGACACCATTCTCATCACCGGTGCGGGACCGATCGGTGCCCTGTCCGCTCTGTACGCACACGCATCGGGCGCGGCGAAGATCATCGTGTCCGAGCCGAATGCCAAGCGTCGAGCGCTGATCGAGGCCTTCGGCATCGCCGAGGTACTGGACCCCACCGTGCAGGACGTGCCCGCCGCGGTCCACGCACTGACCGGCGGTATCGGAGTCGATGCCGCAGCAGAATGCTCGGGCCACCAACACGGACTGACGGCCGCACTCGGCAGCGTTCGCTCCGGCGGAACCGTCGCCCAGGTCGGTCTGCACGTCAAGCCGGCCACGATCGATCCGATGGCCATGTCCAACAAGGACCTGACCCTGGTGGGTACCTGGTGCTACCCGGTGTACGACTGGCCGCGCATCATCGCCCTGGTCGCATCCGGACGCTACCCGGTGGAGAAGGTCGTCAGCGAGATCATCGACGTCGAGAACATCGTCGCCGACGGATTCGAGCGGCTGCTGGACCCCAACGGTGACGCCCAGAAGCTTCTGGTTCGGGTCGGCAACGCACCGACGTCCTGATCGATACCGCAGTATTTACCCCCACGCTAGGAGAACCAATGCACATCGGATTCGCCGGAGTCGGCCGCATGGGTACCCACATGGTGCGCCGCCTCCTCGAGGCGGGCCACACGGTCACCGCCTACGATATCTACCTGACGCCGGAGACCGCGCCGGCCGAACTGGTCGATCGGGGAATGACGATCACCACGACGCCCGCCGATCTGGCCCGCGCCGAGATCTCCTTCAGCATGTTGCCCGATGCTGCAGCGACCGAGGAGGTGCTGTTCGGTGAGCACGGAATCGCCACGGCCGGTGCGTCGGAGCACCTTCACGTGGTGATGGGTACGGTCGGTCCGACGGCCGTGCGCGAGTTCGCCGAGCGCGCAGCAGGTTCGGGCACCGCGGTGGTCGACGCCCCGGTCTCGGGCAGCGTGAGCCTGGCCGATACCGGGCAGATCACGACGATGGTCGGGTGCGACGACGAACAGTTCACCTACCTGAAGCCGATCCTCGAGGCAGTGACGCGCGCGCAGTTCCACACCGGTCCGGCGGGCACCGCCTCGGTGGCCAAGCTCGCGGTCAATTCGGTTCTCGCAGCACTGAATCAGGCCGTCGCCGAGGCGTTGATTCTGGGCGAGTCGGCCGGCTTGGCCCCGTCCGCCCTGTACGAGGTGCTGGGATCGAGTGCGGTCGCTGCGCCGTACGTCGGCTACAAGAAGGAGCACTTTCTCGATCCGGACGCCGCGGGGGTGGCATTTCCGTTGTCGCTCCTGCACAAAGACGTGGGCCTCGGACTTGCATTGGCCCGCGACCATACCCTCGACCTTCCTCAGGCCACGACCGTCGGGAACGTTCTCGACCGGGCGTTGGATTCCGGGCTCGGGGCGAAGGACATGGCCGCAGTGCTCGAATTCCTGAAGCCCGCCGAATCCTGACGGTCAGGCGAGGGCGTCGTAAACCGCGCGCACGTACTGCTCCGCCCGGTCGGAGCCGATGATTCCGGGACCCATGCGGTTCATCACGTAGGAGATGGTCAGCTTCGAGTCCGGGTGCAGAACGGTCAATGATCCGCCCCAGCCGCCCCAGAAGCAGACCTTGCCGTCCGGGATGTAGGGCATCGATTCCTGTTGAGGCAGAGCAAAGCCCAGGCCGAAGCGCAACGGAATGCCCAGGGCGAGATCGACCCCGTTGGATTGCTCCTCGAAGATCGTGTCGATCGTCTCCGGGCTCAGCAGACGTACGCCGTCCACGGTGCCGCCTCGGGAGATGACCGACAGGATTCTCGCGACCGATCGGGCATTGCCATGCCCGTTCAGTGCACCCATGTCCGCGGCGCGCCACGCCGGGGTGTTCGCCGACGAGGCCTGCACCAACGGTCCGAGAAAGGTCCTGCGACGCACCATCGTCGGGTCGGGCACGCCATCATCGGTCGGCGGTGGTGGCGGTACGACGTCGGCGATCCGATCCCAGTCGGTCTCGGCGGCACCGATCTGGAAATCGGCACCGAGGGGGCCGGCGATCTCGTCGGCCACGAACTGCCGCAACGATGTTCCGGTGACGCGTCGGACGACTTCTCCGATCAAGTGGCCTTGGCTGGCCGCGTGATAACCCGAGGTGGTGCGTGAATCCCACCACGGTGCCTGCGCCGCCAGCCGCGAGGTGGAGAGTTCCCAGTCGTAGAGGTCCTCCTCGCTGAACGGTCGGTCCCAGCCCGAGACCCCGGAGGTGTGCGACAACAGGTTCCGGATCGCGATGTCGTCCTTACCTGCGGCTGCGAACTCGGGCCAGTACGACGCCACCGGCGCATCGGGATCGACCAACCCACGGTCGATCAGCATCAATGCCGCCAGACACGTCACCATTTTCGTCGTCGACCACACGTTGGTGATCGTGTCCGACTCCCACGGCAAGCGACGTTCGGTGTCGCGATGGCCGCCCCACAGGTCGACGGCGGTGTGGCCGTCGATGTCGACCACGATGGATGCGCCCAGTTCGGCGCCGCTGTCGAGGTTGGCGCTCAGGTCTTCTCGTACCGCGGTGAAGCGTGCGTCGCAGTGACCGTCAATCGTCATGTGTTGCACCCAGAATGCGGTGGACAGCCAGTTCGACGTACCCGTCGGCGACGTCCTCGATGCTCAGCTCGCCGCCGTCGTGGAACCAGTTGCTGATGCCGTTGAGCATGTCGGTCAGGGCGAACGACGCCAATCGCGCGTCCGGGACGGTGAATTCACCGCTGCGCATTCCGGCGGTGATCACGTCGCGGACGCGTCGTTGGTACTGGCGGCGGTAGTCCTCGATGACGCTGCGGTGCTCAGGGGTCAGTGAGGCCAACTCGTGCAGGCCGACGATGTACTCCACCCGTCGCCGGTTCAGATGCACCAGGTGCGCGCGCACCAGAGACGACAGGCGTTCGGTGGGGGTCCCGGCCGCGTCGAGCAGCGGCAGGTTCTCCTCGGCCGGTTCCTGCGTCACCGTCAGACAGATCGCGAAGAGGATGTCTTCCTTGGACGGGAAGTGGTGGTAGAGGCTGGCACCCTTGATGCCGACGGCGTCGGCGATATTGCGCATCCCCACGTTCGAGTAGCCCTCACGCGCAAAGATATTGGCGGCGTTGGCTACGATGTCGTCTCGTCGTTGGCGAGTGCGTTGCTGTCGGGGGAGAGCGGTGACCTCGGCCAGTTGCGTTGAATCGGGCTGAGTCATACGGTCTCCTCGACCGCCGCCAACAGTCGCAGTTCACGCTTGAGGATCTTGCCCTGCGGGTCGACGGGCAGTTCGGCCACGATGTGTACCGACTTCGGGGCCTTGTACGACGCCAACTCGGTGCGGCAGTACTCGATGATCGCGGCCGGGTCGGCGGTCACTCCGTCGCGGGCGATGACGAAGGCGGTGACGGCCTCGGACCAGTACGGGTCGGGTACTCCGACGACGGCGGCGCGCAGCACGTCCGGGTGCGTGTGGATGGTGCGTTCGACTTCCTGCGACGACACGTTCATCCCTCCCGACTTGATCATGTCCTTCATTCGATCGTAGAAGAACAGGTTGCCGTCGGCGTCGATACGGACCATGTCGCCGGTGTGTACCCAGCCATCCCGGAACACCTCGGCGGTGCGTTCGGGGTCCTTGAAGTAGCCGAGCATCACCGACGGTGTGCGGCAGAGCAATTCACCGATCTCGCCCTCGTTGCCCGCAGGGTCGACAACCTTGATCTCGAGGTGGGTGACGGGCTTACCGATCCACGACGCGTCGCCGTCGGGGATGTCGTCGAGGGTGGAGAACCAGCCGACCGAGCCGAGCTGCGAGAGTTCCGACTGTCCCCAGTAGGTACCCCAGATGGCCTCGGGTGCGGCGGCGGCCCAGGCGCTGATCGTGTGTGGCGACACCTGGCCACCGTAGGTGAGGCAGCGTCTGACCTGGCTCACGGTCTCGGGGCCGAATTGCGCGTCGCGGGCCAGGGCCAGGTAGAACGTTGGCGTCTGGGCGATGACGGAGATCTTCTCGGCGGCGATGATGCGCAGTGATTGCGCCGGGTCGACTGTCGCAGGCAGCACGAGCGTGGCACCCATCAGTGTCAGGGTGGTCATCGAGCCGAGTCCGGCGATGGTGTGGAAGGGCATGACGAACAGCCAGGTGTCCTCCGGCCCTGTACGCAGGCCCCAGCTCCACGCGGGCGCGGTGGAGATGAGGAAGTTGCGGTGCGGGATCATCACGCCCTTGGGAGCCGCTTCGGTTCCCGAGGTGTAGATGACCATCGCGACGTCGTTCTCGTCCATCTCGACGTCCGGCTCGGTGGATGGGGTGTTCGCCGTCAGTGCGGCGTATTCGGGTCCGAACGTCACCAGGGTGGTGGCGTCGGGCTTCACCGAGGAGATGATCTCGGCGTAGGCCGGATCGGCCACCACCACAGTCGGTTCCGCATGTTCGAGTTGGTGCTTCACCTCGGCTGCGCGGTACATTACGTTGATGCCTGTGAAGGCTGCTCCGGCTTTGAGCGTGCCGTAGTACGCGACCACCACGTCGACGCTGTTGCGAGCCATCGAGGCGACGCGGTCGCCCGTGGTCACTCCGAGGTCGACCAGCAGGTTGGCGAACCGGTTTGCGCGAGAATCGAGTTCGCCGTAGGTCGTGACCTCACGCGTGCCGTCCGCCGCGTAGCTGATGAATGCGACCTTGTTCGGCTGCGTCCGCGCATGACGACGAAGTTGATCGCCGATGGTGGCGCGTCCGATGGGGGAGCGGTGGTGGGTGGCAGTACCGGGCACGGCGGACTCCTTCAGGTACGAGCTTCTACAGGGCGGGGGAGAGTGCAGCGGAGTCGAACATCGGCTGCGAGAACGTCTCTGCCGCAACGATCTGCTCCACGGGATCGCGAGTGAGCTTGCGCGGGAACGACTTCTCCGGATAGCCGACGGCGATGTGTGCGGCGGTGATGTATTCGTCCGGGATGCCGAGCAGTTCGCGGATGGCCGGTTCCTCGTGGCACAGCAGCGTCGTCACCGCGGTGGCGACGCCCTGATCGCGCAGGCTCAGGCACAGGTTCTGCACGGTGGGGTAGATGGAGGCGCCGCCGACGACGGAGAGTCGTCCGAGTTCGTGGTCGGTGGGGTGCAGTCCGTCCAGCGCGGCGCAGACCACCACAATGGCGGGCACCTCGGCGAGGTGGCGGGCGAAGTAGTCGGCGTCCTGCACGGTCTTGGGCAATGCGCCGACGGCGACGGTTCCGCCGGTGATGCCGGCGAAGTAGGCGTCCCACATCGGGAGGTAGAGATCGGCGAGGGCCTGCTTACGGGCGGCGTCGCGCACGACGATCCACCGCACGGGCTGACGGTTGCCGCCCTGCGGGCCGAAGCGGGCGACGTCGAACGCGGCCTTGAACACCTCGTCGGGAACGGGATCGCTGAGGTACCGCCTGCAGGTGCCGGTGGTGCGCATCGCCTCGGTGAGTTCCATGGGTGTTTCCCTTCGCCTGTCCACTGTTAGGTAGTGCTATGAAGCATCGTGTGGCGTGGGCCACATTGTCAAGGGTTAAAAAGCTGTGAATGTCGGGATTGCGAATCCCTTGCGCAGAATTGCCTAACCGTGGTTAGTTGAGCTGTCGGAGTCGGATGGAGCAGCGCGCAACAGGAGGTACCGGTGTCCACAGACGCAGCAACGGCAGCGGAAACCGTGGGTGGGGTTGATCGGGATCGACTCTCGCGGGCTCTCACTGCGGCCAACCTGCCCACGCTGGTGGCGGTGCTCTATCAGTTGACCGGCAATCCCATGTGGCTCGCCGATCCGTATCGCCCCACGCGTAGTCGGGGGATGGACAACAACGACACGGGAGGATTCGACGACGCAGTTGCCGACCGCATCCGCTCCGCAGCACTCGACGCGATCTGCGCGTTCCACGAAGGCACGCCCATGGCGGTGCCCTCACCTGACTCGGAGCACCTCGTCGAGATGATCAGCGTGGCCGTCGGTGAGCAAGTTCCTCCCGAGTTCGGCGTCATGGTCGCCGAGGACATGGGCTTCACCGCCGCGGACAGTCCGGTGGCGGCTCCGAACGATCTGTCGGTCATCGTGATCGGTGCCGGCGTCTCCGGAATGCTCGCCGCCATCAAGCTGCACGAGGCGGGCATCAGTCACACAGTGCTGGAGAAGAACTCCGACGTCGGCGGTGGCTGGTTCGAGAACACCTACCCCGGTGCGGGCGTCGACACTCCGAGTCACCTGTACTCCTACTCCTTCGCGCCGCGGGCCTGGAGCACGCATTTCGGCAAGCGCGACGAGGTGTGGGAGTACCTCAGCGACGTGGCGTCCGAACACGATCTGCGGCAACGCATTCGGTTTGACACCGAAGTGGCGACCGCCGAGTACGACGCGCAGAGGCAGGGATGGACCGTCACGACGGTCGACGGCGAAACGCTGACCGCAGACGTGGTGATCACCGCTACCGGTCAGCTCAATCGGCCGAAGGTGCCGAATATCCCCGGCCTGGAGTCGTTCGACGGGCCGATCTTCCACACGGCGAACTGGCCGGCCGATCTGGATCTGACCGGTAAGCGCGTCGCCATCGTCGGTACCGGGGCCAGCGCCATGCAGGTGCTGCCGGCCATCGCGTCGACGGTGGGGCATGCGACGGTCTTCCAGCGTTCGCCTCAGTGGGTTGCGTCGAGCGACGTTTATTTCACCGAGATGAGCGACGACGCCAACTACTTGATGGATGTCGTGCCGCTGTATAGGCTTTGGTACCGGACCAGGTTGGCCTGGAACTTCAACGATCGCGTGCACAGCTCGCTGCAGGTCGATCCCGAGTGGGAGCATCCGGCGCGCTCGATCAACCCGGTGAACGACGCGCATCGACGCGTGTTCACCCGCTACATCGAGGCCGAGCTCGAAGGCCGACCAGATCTGATCGAGAAGTCGTTGCCCGATTACCCGCCCTTCGGTAAGCGGATGCTGCTCGACAACGGTTGGTACGCCGCGCTCAAACGCGACAACGTCACCCTCGTCGCCGACGCCGTCTCGTCCATCACCGCCAACTCGGTTGTGGCACGCGATGGTTCGGAGACCGAGGTCGATGTGGTGATCCTGGCGACGGGCTTCGAGACGCACAAGCTGCTGACGCCGATCGACGTGCGTGGGCGATCGGGGGAGTCCATTCGCGATATCTGGGGCCCCGAGGATGCGCACGCGTATCTCGGTATCACCGTCCCGGACTTTCCGAACTTCTTCATCACCTGCGGTCCGGGAACCGTACTGGGTCACGGCGGCAGTTACATCACCATCGCCGAATGTCAGGTTCGCTACATCGTCGATGTGTTGATCGACATGGTGGACAAGCGAATCGGAGCCATCGAGTGCAAGGCCGATGTCGAGGCGGAGTACGTCCGCAAGCACGACGAGGCGCACGCCAAGATGATCTGGTCGCACGGCGGCATGGACAACTGGTACCGCAACGACGCCGGACGCGTGGTCTCGACGTTGCCGTGGCGCATCGTCGACTACTGGGAGATGACGCGGCGCGCCGATCTGGACGACTTCGTCATGGAGCCTCGACGGGATGAGGCTCGCTGATCAGTTGGACGTCGCCTGCTGCATCGAGAGTACGAAGCCGTGGCCGCCACCCGCGTCGCAGATCATCGCCTCGACGCGGGAGAAGCACGTGAAGCCGTTGAAGGTGATGGATGTGTTGTATTCCAACACTTTCTGACCCTCGGCCCCGAACACCCCTTGGTTGAAACACGTGGGGGCGACGTGTCCCGGGTCGAGGTAGAAGCCCTTCGACAGCATGTCGACGCTGAACGTGGTGTTCGGTGCGCAATCGGTGCCTGCGCCATCGGGTACCGGTGCATCGGACGCCTGGCAGCCGGAGGAGAACGGGCCCGATCCGATCTTGCAGTACACGTTGCCGGACGGGGACTTCCATGCAACTTGATTGTCGGGCACGGAGTAGCTGGCCGGGTCGACCGGTGTGATGGGCGCGGTGTTGTTCGCGGGATTGTCGGCCGTCGGTTCCGTACCGGTCGCCGAGGGCGTGTCCGTCGATTCGTCGGCACCATCGGTGCTCGACGGCGCTGCGATGGTCACCTGTGGTGGCGTGGGCAGCTGTGCGGTGACGCTGGTGCTCTGGGTCGGCGCGGCAGCCGGGGTGTCCTCGCCGCCACAGGCCGTCAGCGCGAAAGCGGTCAGTGATGCGGTGGCAGCGAGGAGGGCGGTTCTGCGGAACACTCGGAGCTCCCTCATCAGAACGCGATGTTGACGTCGCGGGAGATTATGAAGCCTCGGTCGCCGTCGTAGCAGGTGATGCCCGCTTCGGTGGAGCGACAGAAATTGCCGGTGACTCCGATGACCTGACCGTATTGGAGAACCTGGGTGTCGCCGTTGTTCGGATCGCCGACGAAGATGCCCTGGTTGGTGCAGATCTGTTCGACGGTGCCGTCTTGGTTGATCTGCACCCCGTAGGTGTTGTTCGCCGTGTTCGCGCATTCTCGGCCGGTGTTGCCCGGTACCGAGTAGCGGACCTGGCAGCCCACGATGGTCCCGGGAGCGTTGAACGAATTGAATGCGCAGAACACATTTCCGCTGGGGGATTGGAAGAAGTACTGGCCGCCGGGCTGCTCGTAGTCGCGCGCATCGACGTTGACGTCGTCGCGGTTCGGGGCGGGCGGTACTGCCGGTGTGTCCGCAGCGGTGGGTACGGCTTGTACCGGGGTGACTATGTCGGGAGCCTGTGCGATTCCGCCTGCGCCGCTACCACCGTCGGATTCGGTGGACCCGTTTGCCGACGGAGCAGCCGCTGCGCTGGTGGCAGGCGTGGGTGGGTTGCTCGCCGGCTGGTCGGCACCGCAGGCGGTGGATGCGAGGGCAGTAGCGGCGATCAGCGCGCACATGGCCACGATGTTTCGGACTTGCCTCATTCGATGGTCCTCACCGGTGGCTGCGGAGTGCGTCACCTCTGATTAGTGAATCGAACGGGCCAAGTGGTCTGTTAACGTCAGTCGTGTCACGACCCCATCACGAATCGGTATACGGGTGGTCCTTTTGTCGCTGTGACTGCGAGGGTGGGTTCGGTAAAGACTCAAGAACTACTTGATGTTTCAGGTTCAACCTGGAGTTCGTGGTGCGAGGCCAGAAACGGTCCGGTATGTCGTTGTGCGACATGATCGAAAGGCGTGCTGTATGCGAAAGACATTGCGGCGAGCGGTCGTATCGATCGCACTCGTAGTTCCCCTGATGCTCGGGATCGGTACGGGAACGGCCGTGGCAGCTCCGCAGACCACGCTGCTCCAGATTCCGGTGGTCACCGGCTTCCAGATCGCACCCGGTGCCGTGCCCGGAGGTTTGTTCCAGACCATTCCGATGAAGGCCACGGTCGGTACCGAGCCGGGTGTTCTGCTGCTGTCCGCGGCGAATATTGCACCGTACGCAGACCAGTATCCGTACCGAAGTCTCGGTGTGAACTGGCGAAACTGGGACATTGGCTTCCGTGGAAGCGCGGGACTGCGGCATTGGCAGGAAGACCCCAACCCGGCCCCGCCCAACGACCTGCCGCCGCTACACAGTGAGCAGTACCCGCGCGAAGTAGCTCTGCCCACCGGAAGTGGCTGGGTCGAGATCACCGTGACCCACTACCGCGATTACTACGACGGCGAGCCCTACGCCGACACACTGATCCCGGGCAAAGGCCTGATCTACGTGCCCTGATTGTCCACCCGAAAGGAAACTCGATGAGGACATCGATCCGATGCGGAGTCGCCGCCCTGGCGCTGTGCGTCCCCCTGGTCTTCGACGTAGGTGCCGGCACCGCCTCCGCTGCGCCGCAGGAGTCGGTACTGCAGGTGCCGGTCGTGACCGGGCCGGAATTCGTCCCTGCGGGCGTTCCCGGCGGACTTGTTCAGACCATTCCGATTCGCGCGGTGGTCGGCGAGAAGCCGGGTGAGGTGCGCTTCTCGGCCGCCGATATCCGGCCGTATTACTACCAGTTCGCTTACCGGCACCTGACGGTCAACTGGCGCAACCTATCCACCGGTGAGGTGGGCTCCGCCGGCTTGCGGCACTGGAACGACGAGATCGATCGGACTCAGCCGGCCAATCAGGGCGGTCCGCAGGCCTACCTCCTGCCGACCGAGGTGACGGCTCGGACGGGCGCGGGTCCGGTATTCGTGACGGTGACCCACGACCGCGAGAATCCCGATGCGTCGAACGCTCTCATCCCCGGCTTGGGTGTGTTGTTCGTACCCTGACACGCGGGGCTGTAGGCGCTCAGGTACCCAGATCGCCTGCGATATCGGCGGCGGCGAGCATCGAAACCAGGAGCGGCACAACTCGTTTGGCGGCGATTCGATAGTCGCCGCGACCCTGCTGCTCGACGATGTTCGCCGAACTCAGCGTCTTGAGGTGGTGATAGATCTGCCCGGACGAGCCGACTCCCACCGTCGCGTGCAGATCCGCCGCGTTCGCGGGGCCGCGCAGCAGTGTCCGCACGATCTGCAACCGCACCGGATGTCCCAGGGCGGCAAGCACCTCCGATGCGGAGGGAATGGGTAACTCCACGATGGCGTCGGGGGAGTAGCCGATGTCCCAGCGGACCGTTCCGTGCAGATGCACGTCGCCTTGGTAGGCGACCATGCCGCCCGTCGACGGGGCGGCATCGAGCTGCTGGGGGGTGTCGCGTCGTTCCAGCTCGGCGACGCGGGCTTCGAGCTCTGCCAGTCTCGATTCGAACTCTGTGCTCACACCACGCAGGCTATCCGGTCGAGAACCTCGGGCGAGAGCATCGCCTCGACGATGAGTTGCTGTTGTGCGCCGGCTCCTGCATACGCTTGCTCGAATCTGTCTGCAGAAAGACCATCGGTGAGCCACACTGCCGTGGCGACTGTTCCGTCGTTACGGCGCAGCTCGAATCCCTGGGTCAGTACACCGGGGAGGCTGCCACCTTTGAAGCCGATACCGCGGACGCTGTCACCGGCAGGTTGCCATTCCAGTTGGCGCACAATGGTGTCGGATGCTGCGCCGTAGGTTCCGTCTGTGAAGGCGCGATACATTCCGTTCAGTTCTTCGGCAGAACCGCGGCTGAAACTGCTCTCGACCCGGGCGACCTGGTCCTCGTAGGTCGGCACTTGCACGGACGCCTCGACCTGGGCCCGGAACTGCGGGTCGAATGCCCACTTCTGGGCGATCTCCCAGGTATCTGCATCGGCGAGTTCGGGATCGAAGATCGAGAGCATGTCGGCCACCATGCTCGGTGCCTCGAAGTTCTCCCAACCTCCGGTTGCTGCGGCGTCGACGAGGGCTTGATCGCCGAGTCGGTAGCGGAGGTAGTCGGGAACCGAGTTGTCGCTCTCCTGGATCATGGCCGAGACCATGTCGTCGATGCGAACCGTGGCGTTGGGGTCGGTTGCGTTGGTGCCGGTGTTGGCAATGCCCAGCCGGGTCAAAGCACTCGGATGAGCGTTGGCGTCGGTGCCAGGTACGTACCAACGTTCCCAATCAGTGAGCGGCACTTGCTGGTTCGGGTCGATGATGCCGTTCGCGACTGCCTGGGCGTAGGCGGCGAGATGCACCACTTTGATTGCGGATGCGAGTACCTGCTCTTGGTCGGCCCGATGTTCGACGGTTCGGCCGCGGCCGTCGTCGATGACGAGGCTGACGGTGTCGGGCGCCTGATCGATCAGTCCGATCCACCCGTCCTCGGTGGCGAGGTCCGTCGAGGTGACGGCGGCGCAGTTCTCTGGCGTCGGGGTAGTGGCGGTCGTTGCCGCTGTGTCGGTGTCAGTAGCGCATCCACCCACCAGAAGCACGGCTGCACAGGTGGTCGAGATCCAGGTCGAGCGTCGCATCGAGTTCTCCCATCCGTTATTCCGTAATTACGGATAAACATAGAAGAGCTATCGTGATCCCACAACCCTCGAATGTTCGCTCTCGCACGAGCCGTGCCCGTCAGTGCTTGGTTGTGTCGATCCAGAAGCGCAGTTCGCCCTCGTGGTTCAGGCCATCGGGGATGCCTCCGTTGCGTTCGACGACTATGACGGACGCTGGGTTGTCGGGTGAGACCGTCAGCAGTGCGCGCGGGATTCCCAGGTCTGCGCACGCGTCCAGGGCCAGTCGCAGCATTCGGGTGGCGTGGCCGTTGCGCTGCCAGGGATACACGACGTGGTAGCCGATGTGACCACCGCCTTCGTCCTCGGTGAGGCGGTGACGCAGCACGAGAGAGCCGATGTAGTACTCGCCCGAGGTGTACCAGAAAACTTGGGAGGGAACACCCCAGCGTTCGCGGACTCCGACGCGATCGGCGGCAAAGCTCTCGAAGTCGATACTCGCGGCTCGCAGCCAGTCGGTGCTCCGACCGCGATGAATCGAGTCGGCGAGTTCACCGACCAGATACGACGTCTTGACCCGAGTGTGCGGCGTGGTCAACGACGGCGGAGTCGGTAGTTCGATCATCCGATGAAGCTACCAACGCGATTGTGGTGGACTTTTCAGAACAAGGTGGGTGCGTTGTAGCTGCCGAATCGTGCGTCGTCGAGTCGGGCGCTCCAGCGCTGCACGAGCCACATCTCGACGAGTTCGGGACTGGTGTCGATCTCGTTGGCCCAGCTCGTGATGAGGTCGACGTAGCGGTCGTAGCGGCGACGGGTGAAGCCGGTGACGGACGGGTCTTCGAGCCATCCTTCGTGGATGAGAGTCGAGACTCCGTATTGGTCGATCAGTTGGGCCGGGCCGCCGTAGACCGAGGCGCTCACCGCCCACAGAAATGTGGCCATCAGTGAGACTCCGACGCCCGGGGCGTCCGGCCATCCCGAGCGCGTTTCAGTCGGGTGCTCGGGCACCTCGCGGTTCCGGACGCAGTAGTCGAGCACCGCGAGGGTCTTGGCGACGGGGTTCTCGTCAGGGTGCGTGAGATGTGGATTCATGACGTCGGGGAATCTCCGCGCCGCTCGGCGATGTGTGTGACTGCCCTGCCAGGCTGCACACAGAAACAGCAGGCCGAGCGAATCATGTTCGCCTACAGCTAGATCGGTGCTGATGCGAAGATCGTTGCGTTGGATTGTGGCATTGCCGTACTCGACGATTTCGCCGTCGAGGTTGCGGCCGCGCAGTCGTAGATCATGACCCGCCCTGTCGAGGTGGCCGTTCCACCAATCCAGGTCCACCTGCACGCCGTCGTCGAGGACATGCAGTTCGTAGGTGCGGTGCCGACACCACTGCACGCAGGCCTCCGGTGGCGAGAACCCCTCGTCGCGTTGTGACATACCGCTATCGAAGCATCGGGTTCCGACACTTTGCGGCTGCTGTCATTCCGAGCGAGTTCCGGCTGGTCTGTCGTGCTGATCAGACTTCTCGTGTCCGATCATTGCTAGTAGCGCCAACTTGTCGGCATCGGGGCTGCCGAGAGCAGCGGTGTACAGGATCAGGTGCTGGTCAAGTTCGACGAGCTTCAGCGAATCGCAGTCCACGGTGATCTCTCCAACGGCGGTGTTCCGAAAGGTCTTTCGCTGGGCGGGGGAGACTGCAACGTCGTGTCGATCCCACAGTCGAGCGAAGTCGGGGCTGCCGTCGCGCAGTTCGGTGACAAGGTTGCTCACAGTCTCGTCTGTCGGATATCGGGTGAGTGCGGTGCGGAGTTCGTTGACCACGCTGTGGCGGAAGTGGACGTCGTCGGAGATGCCGTAGAGCCGCTCACTTGGCTGCTCGGTGCCGAGGAAGGCTTTGCGGGCAAGGTTGCGGTCACGAGGGGTGAGGCTGCCGAAGTCTTCCATGAGCGCTGCGGCGAGATCGTTCCAGGCGAGAACCTCGAACGCGGCGGACGTGACGATTCCGGCGGTCTGGGGGAGTCGTTCAAGCAGTGCGAGAATGCTGGGCCGAACCTCCCTCCGGAGCAGACCGGATCTCGCGGGTGCGGTGCCGGCGAGCGCGTGCAGATGTTCCGACTCGGTGTCGTCGAGGCACAGGGCAGCCGCGATACCTGCCAGCACCTCTGCCGACGGGCGTGGCGCGCGGCCCTGTTCGAGGCGCACGAAATACTCCGTCGAAATGTGCGCGAGCACGGCAACTTCTTCACGGCGAAGACCCGGGGTTCGGCGACGAGGGCCGGCCGGAAGTCCCACATCCTGTGGTTGGAGCTTTTCGCGGCGGCTGCGGAGAAACGCCCCGAGTTCCTGCTTGTCCATGAGTTCGATTGTGCCCCCAGAAGAGCATCGGACCCTAGTACCGTTTGTGCCTGTATCCGGTGTTGATGAGCCTCGATGCTTGCATCATGACCACCGAAACAGCTTCCCGTACAGCCGGCCTCCTGGCCGGCAAAGTCATTTTCATCACCGGCGCAAGTCGAGGAATCGGTGCTGCTGCGGCTCACCTCTTCTCCGCTGAGGGAGCGGCTGTGGTGCTCGCCGCCCGCAACGTCGACGCGCTCGACCAGCTCGTGACGAAAATCCGAGCGGCCGGGGGGCACTGCCGACGGCGTAGCCATGGACCTCACCGACGCTGACAGCATCCGCGCCGCCGTAAACCGCGTCGAGCAGCTGCACGGACGACTCGACGGCGCGTTCAACAACGGCGGCGTCAACCAGCGGCAGATCGGCCCCCTCGACACCACCACCGAAGACGACCTCGACGAGCAGTTCACCGTCAACTTCCGTGCCCACTGGACCGCAATGAATGCCGAAGCCGCCCTTATGCGTCGGAGTGGCGGCGGTGCCATCGTGAACACCTCGAGCATCGGCAGCCGCCGTGCCGTTCCGCCGCTTCCGGCGTACGGGGCTATGAAGCGGGCGCTCAACAGCATCACCGAAACCGCAGCGGTCACCTGGGCCCCTGAGGGTATCCGTGTCAACGGTCTGATGCCCGGAGGAACTGCGACGGAAATGATGGACGAATGGGAGGCCAAGACACCGGGTGTCATCGCGGCCAGTAGCGCTGCGTCACCGATGGGGCGGATGGCCGAAGCCCGCGAAGTTGCCGAGGCCGCCGCGTGGCTGCTGAGTGACAGGGCTTCCGCGGTGACCGGTGCGATCGTCCCCGTCGACTGTGGTTCGGGTGCTTGAACCGGATTGCCACGTCCGCGCCCTCCGTGCGCCCTCGAATGGTTCATGTCCCTGCGGGTTGTCGGTCCCATATGGACCTGTGGGGTCTGGTTAGCCATCAGAACGAACAGGGGAGTGCCGGTGACCGTTGCCGACAATGCTGTCGACGGGCCACTCGTCGACGTGGTGATCGATGCCATCGACGCGGACAATGACCTGTCCGACGAGGCCAAGTACTTCGTTCTCGCAGCCCTGGAAGGGCCGACAGCATTACAAGAGCTGCTCGACGGCGTCTCGACCCCGCACGTTCCGGAGCCGTCGGGTAGCCAGCTCGTCGAGGAGCCGGTCGGTGCGTTTCTGACCTCGATCACTGTCGCGGGATTCCGCGGCATCGGGCCCAAGGCAGCTCTTGAGCTACACCCCGCGCCGGGAATCACGATTGTCAGTGGCCGCAACGGATCGGGCAAGTCGAGCTTTGCCGAGGCGCTCGAATTCGCGATCACCGGTTCGAGCTACCGCTGGGAGAACAAGGCCAAGCTGTGGGCCGACACCTGGCGCAATCTGCATCAGGGAGATCCGTGTGAGGTGCGGGTGGGGCTCACGATCGAAGGGTCCGAACCGACGGTAGTCGGTGTCGACTGGACCTCCGATGCCGCGCTGAAGGGGTGCTCCACCTGGACTCAGGTGGGAAAGCAGAAGCGCAGTACCGGTACCGATGCACTGGGGTGGAAGTCTGCTGTCGAATTACATCGCCCGATCCTGTCCTACGACGAAATAGGCGGTCTGTTCGACGCGACGCCGTCCACCCTGCACGACGCCCTGGCCAAACTCCTCGGACTCGACGAGATCACCGATGCCGAGAAGCGACTGGCAGCGGTGCTCAAGGAGGTGAAGGGGCCCCGGCAGCGAGCAGCGGAGAGCCTGCGTCAGCTCAAGACCTCGTTGTCGGATGCGTCGGATGATCGTGCGAAAACTGCTGCAGCCCTGCTCAAAAAGCGGGTCGCGGATCTCGACGCGGTGCTGGCGCTCGCCACCGGAGCCGACGCATCGGCATCGCCCGCGCTCATCGGTTTGAAGCGGCTCGCAGCGTTGAGCGCCCCGACTCAGCAGCGTGTCGACGAGGTGGTGGCGGAGCTCCGGGAAGCTGCGGTCGATACCGCGAATTCCGCTGATGAGGCACTGTCGGTGGTGGAGCAGCGCAACGATCTGCTCGATGCGGCCCTGAGACTGCACAGTGAGACGGGCACTATCGAGTGCCCGGTCTGTGCGACGGGGACGCTCGACGATGCGTGGGCCGAGCACTCGCGGGCGCAGCTTGCCGAGCAGAGCCAGAAACTGGCCGCCTACAAGCACAGTCGCCGCCGACTCGACCAAGCGCAACGCGCCGCAGTCGAACTGGGGAACGAAATCGCCGACGCCACCGCGGTGGAGGGCGTCGACCTGCCTTCCTTGTCGAAGTACCGAAAGTCCGTCGCCCTGGCGCGCCAGCAACAGTCGAGTTCTTCCGGTGTGGCGGATCACTTGGCTGCGACGATCCCCGCGGTTATCGAGTCTGCGGGGGCGTTGCGCACCGAGGCCACGGAAGCGGCGGCTCAGCGTGAGGACACATGGGCACCGATTGCTGGACGTCTGGCCGCGTGGGCCACCCTCGAATCCGCGGCGCGAGAGGCTGATGAGGCAGTCAAGAACATCGACGCGGCCAAGAAGTGGATTGCCTCGCATGCCAAGCAATTGAGGGACCAGCGGCTCGCTCCGATTGCCGAGCAGGCACGCGACATTTGGGCGGAGTTGCGGCAGGAAAGCAATGTCGACATCGGTGCTATCAACTTGGTGGGCCACAACACCAGCAGGCGAGTGGTGATGACCGGCTCGGTCGACGGCGTGGAGTCCGAGGCGCTGTCGGTGATGAGTCAGGGCGAGCTGCATGCGTTGGCATTGGCACTGTTCATACCGAGAGCGATTACGCCGAACAGTCCGTTTCGATTTATCGTGCTGGACGACCCGATCCAGGCGATGGATCCGGCGAAGATCGATGGCTTCATAAAGGTGCTGTCGATGCTCGCGAAGACCAGGCAGGTCATCGTGTTCTCGCACGATGATCGATTGGCCACTGCGATCAGGCAACTCGCGGTCGACGCTCGGCTCGTCGAGGTGATGCGCGAACCAGGTTCCAACATCAGTGTTTCCGAGACTCAGAACCAAGCGACCCGCTATTTCAACGATGTGCGGGCATTGGTGTTGGACGAGAATGTGCCCGAGGACGTCAAGCGGCGGGTCGCACCCGGCTTGTTCCGATTGGCTCTGGAATCGGCTGCGCAGCAGGTGTTCTATGCGAAGCAACACCGGGCGGGGGAGAGCCGGCTGGCGACCGAGGAGCGGTGGTCGGCAGTCAACAAGACTCGTAACAAGATTGCGCTGGCCGTGCACCAGGATTCCGAACGTGACCTATCGCAGTGGCTGGGCTTTCGCACCGAACGCTTCCCGACGCTTCACATCGCGAACGCCGGTACTCACAAAGGTGCCGATCGACCGATCACCTGGGAAGTGGTGAACGATCTGAAGAAGATGGTCGACGGGATCCTCTCCGAATGAATACGACCACGTCGCCGGCAGTTGCGCTCCGCAACGCGGAATTGCTGCTCGACGGAAGCCATGGTGCTGCAGGCGGATCGGCGCGTCTTGCTGCGTTCCTCGCTCGGCAGGCATTGGAGGAGCTGGTAATCGAGCGTTGTGTGGCGCTGGGCGTAGATATTGAGCGACCGAGCATGCGATCGCGGCTGGTGATCTTGCGGTCACTCGAAACAGCCCAGAATGCTAGTGCGGCCGCGATGGCATGGAACAGATTGAGCAACGCATGCCACCACCATGCGTATGAACTTGCGCCGACGGTGGCTGAGGTTCGGCACCTGTGCGGTGTGGTGGCGACCTTGCTCGGCAATGAATGATCCCTGAAGTAGGAGACCGAGTTGGCCAAGGACGATCCACACATGCCCGATCTCATTGCGCAACGGGACTCGAAGACCGCAATCCGATTGTGGAAGCAGTACTTTGCGCTCGATTCTCAAGGCAGGCCGAACTTCAGTGGCTCGCAATTCGAGAGGTTTCGGGGCGGCGGCGATAAGGCCACCCGCGACGTGTTCACCTCCGATGACCTGGTGGCGGTCTCGCTACTGAGCGTCAATGTGCCCGCACAGTCGGCGTTGCGCATTCTTGGCCCGGACGCCGACCGGTGCAGTGCACTACTCGAAGCAATCCCCACAGGACTCACACTCGCGGATTCGCCAGAGTCCACTATTGGCACCGGGTCGTCTGCGGCACAGCTGTGGCGCTTGTTGCGTCAGTCGTCCACTCCGACGCGGGGCGCACATGATGGAATCGGCAAGACGACGACGAGCAAACTTATAGGCCGGAAAAGACCTGACCTGATTCCGGTGTGGGACAGCGTTGTGACCGGCCTGACTGCTCAGGACAGCAACGGTAGCTGGGCATGGCTGCGATCGGAGCTACGCAGCTCCGATTCATCACTCGACCGATGGATCAGAGACACTGCGCCGGACGAATTGATCGATATTTCCACCATTCGGCTATTGGACGTGCTTCTGTGGATGGTGGGTTCTGGTCGACATTGAGGATGAGACAGAGCGGCTCGACAGGCTGTTCGACGAATGTGCACGACGCAGTCAGGCGAAGGAAAAACGACCGTGCATCGATGAACGACGGTTGGAACCATGGCATCGCGCCAGCAGAGAACTTGATCATTGGTATGAAAGGCGCGCGGTTGGGTCTGGCGTGACTACGGCGAAGTTGCCGATGCCTCCAGAACCTGTCGGTCTGTTCGGTTATGGTGAGCGCCAACAACCTCAGGAGGCTTTGGATGACCGACGACTGGATGAACCAGGAATTGACCGACTTCGACAAGGAGCTGCTCGAGTCCTCTGGAATATCGGTGCACGTCGAGCCGGAGGGCCTGCTGATTTCGGGTGATGACGACGCAGTGGCCGGATATCTCAGTCGGATCAAGGATCTTGTAGGCGACGGTGTGCAGGTTGCTGGCATCGACAAAACCGCGGTAGCGAACGCGGGTGGAATGGTTGCCGGTGCAGCCGCAGCGAAAATGCAATACGGCCACTTCGTGCGGCTTGCTCCTCAGAGTGTCGACATGCTGAAGTCTTACAAGGTCGTTCCGGGGATCCCGGGGTACAACCGAATGACCCTGGTCGACTCTGGCCACAAGTTCCGCCATCAGATGCAGTGGCAGCAGGTCGCGATGACGCCGACCCGCGCCTTGGGACTGCAACTCATGATGGTGCAATTTGCCCTGCAGACAGCAATCACCGAGGTGTCGGACGGGATCAAGCGCATCGAGGGTGAGGTCGACAAAATACTCCGTCTCGCCGAAGCGTCGCGTGTGGGGGATGTCATCGGCCATCACTCTGCCTTGTCGCACATCGTCAAGGTCTACAGGGAGACGGGCGCGCTTCCTACGACAGATTGGGAGAGCGTTGCCTCGCTGGGTCCGCAGCTTCAAGTCGGTATCGAGCGACTTCGAGACCATGCGAAGCGAACCGTCAACAGCTTCGATGCGGACAAGCCAGTCCAAGACCGTGCCGCCTACTTGACCCGCGCAGTCAAGGACGAGCGTCTCGGTGAGACCTTGCAGCTCTTGGTCATCGCTGAGAGGTCGCTCTACCTGTGGCAGACGCTGCGTATTGCGCGCGTGCGGGCGGTGGAGCCCGAACATCTCGACGCAGTCGTCGCGTCAGCCAGGGAAATACTTGCCGAGCACGTCGAGCGCGATGGCGACTTATTGCGCCACGCTAGGCTTGAGCTCTCCAATTACGGAACGGTCAAGCCGCTCGAGATTGTGCGATGGATGGCGACGGGTGATCTCAAGCGTGACATCACCCAACTTCGCAATGACTTGGACGCTTTCGCGTCGGCACGGAACAGTCAGGTCACCGGTTGGATCGATAACGAAGACCCCTCCATCAGCGACGCTTTCTCCGAGTTGGGCAACCGCGCGAAAGCAGTTGGTGGTGCCGCAGCTGAAATCGGTGGCAAAGCAGTCAGCATCGGCGCAGCGGGTGCAGGTTGGATCGGTAAAGGTGTGAAGGGCATAGTCTCGAAGGGCCCGGCGAAATCCGATGGCGAACCTGAAAAGCACTGAGGCAGCTGACCTGAGCGCGATCTGATTCGGCCTCGGCAGTGGCGCAACGCAAATCGCCGATTTATGCATTTGGAAACGCCGGTCGTAGATCGGGTCGGTCGATTCGATATGTACGCTCTCGGCGATGTCGAATAATGGATGATTCGTTTTCAATCCTCTGGTCGCCGGGCACGTTGGACCGTCAGGTCCCGACTTCGCTCGCCCATGTTCGATGCGCCATGCGAAAGCCCAGTTTGTTCGTAAGGATTGGGTGTTCCCGCACGAGTCGGTCGTGCAGGGGTTTGATGCTCGTCGACCCCAACAGGCTACTAATCATCATGAGCTCGAACGCAGATGATTCGGTCCAGTCGACGTTGCGGGTGTATCCGGCGACGGCGCGCGCTCCTGACTTCCGACAGAACGACATCTGTCAATGGCCAAGTTGAAGTCCCCGCTGGTGGCCAGGTTAAAGGCCCCGGCCCGTGTTGATGTTTCCGGTTTGTCAGGGGCGGTCCTTTCGGTGTTGT